>DASQXO010000029.1:0-10307 GCA_035639655.1 Candidatus Dormiibacterota bacterium | reverse complement strand
GATCATCAACATGTCCTCCACCATCGCCGACATCGGGCTCGCCGACCGCGCGAGCTACGCGGCGTCGAAGGGCGCCGTCCTCGCGTTGACGCGTGCGATGCAGGTGGACTACGCGCCGTACGGCATCCGCGTGAACGCGCTCCTGCCGGGAACGATCCACACGCCCTTCGTCGAGAAGTACCTCCGCGAGTCGTATCCCGATCGCGAGGAGGGGCTCAAGGCGATCCGCAAGCGCCAGCTCAGTGCGGAGCTCGGAACGCCCGATGACGTCGCCGCGGCTGCGCTGTTCCTGGCGTCGGACGAATCGAAGTTCGTCATGGGTAGCGCGTTCTTCGTCGACGGCGGTGTGCGGGGCGGCAAATGAGCCGCGGGAGCCGCGCCGAGCTCGCGCCGAACCTGGTGCGCGTCCGCGTGCGCGACGCGACGTGCCTCGCGCTGCGTCGCGACGGCAAGGCATGGGACCTCGATCCGCACACGCTCGATGGCCTGATGCGCGGCTCGTTGTCGGAGATCCGCGACATGCTCGAAGGCGCGCCGCGGCCGTCGTGGCGCGAGATCGATCAGTCGCATCTCGAGCTCCTGGCACCCGTCGAGTCGCAGGAGGTGTGGGCCGCCGGCGTCACGTACCTGCGCAGCCGCGAGGCGCGCCTGATCGAAACCGCTGAGCAGCGGATCTACGCGCACGTGTACGAGAGCGCGCGGCCGGAGCTCTTCTTCAAGGCCGCCGGCTGGCGCGTGGTGCCTGACGGAGGCGACGTCGGAATCCGTGCCGACTCGGCGTGGAACGTCCCGGAGCCGGAGCTCGCGGTGCTCGCGAATGCGCGCGGCGAGGTGGTCGCGTTCGCGTGCGGCAACGACATGAGCTCGCGCAGCATCGAGGGCGAAAACCCGCTGTTCCTTCCGCAGGCGAAGGTGTACGACCGCAGCTGCGCGATCGGTCCGGCCGCGGTGCTCGCGTGGCACGTCGATGTGTCGCGCGCAACCGTGCACATGTCGATCGACCGCAACGGGCGCGCCGTGTTCGAGGGCAGCGCGACGATCGCCGACATGACCCGCGACCCGGCGAAGCTGGTCGGCGTGCTGTATTCGTCGTACACACTGCCCGACGGCGCGTGGCTCCTCACGGGGACGTCGATCGTGCCGCCCGAGCCGTACTCGGCCGAACCGGGAGACGTCATCCACATCTCCATCGGAGGGCTGGGGGAGCTCACGAACCGCGTCTCGCGCGTGCCGCACACCGGCGCCGAGGCGCGGCCGGAGCGGATCCGCATCCGCTGACACGCAAGGCGAGGTCGGCACGTATCACCTGCGCGGTTCGACCTTCGTGCGAGCGCGTCCCGGCTGACACACGACTCGATTGGCTGCCAATCACGGAACCGGCTCTCGGATCACGTACCCCGCGCCTGTTACGCTTGTCGTCTCATGGCTTCCCAGACGACGCGGACGTACGTCCTCATCCACGTCTTCGGCACCGCGCGCGATGAGCTCGACCGGCACCCCCTCGATCGCAAGACCTTCACCGGATGGCTCCGCGAGTACACGCCGTTCGCGCAGAAGCGCTGGGGCGAGATCGCACGAGTCGTCGACATGATGGCCGAGCACGGGTGGCACATGGTCGGCTCGCCCTACGACTGCGACCTTCTGCTCGAGCGCGACATCGCGCGCGGGGACGCCGAGCAGGAGCTGCGCCGCCTCGAGGTCTGGGATCGCGTCCGCGAGCTCGCGTCTCCCGACGACGACGGCCACTCGCTGTGGGCGGAGCACCCTGAGGGCCGCCAGCAGCCGCCGCGACGCCGCCGGCGCGTGCGCCGACCGCCGACGCGCGAGGAAGACTAAAGACTTACGCTTCGGCGTCGATGCCGAAGCGCGACTCCGACGAGCTCATCGACCTCCACACGCACCTCGGCGGCGCAGTCGATCCGGCGATCATGTGGACCATCGCGCACGAGCAGGGCATCCGGCTTCCGACCAAGGACTACTGGGAGTTCGTCGACCTCATCACCATCCAGCCCGGCGAGCGCAAGAGCTTCGAGCAGTTCCTCGCGCTGTACCACTGGACCGAGCTGATCCAATCGAGCCCGATCGCCGTTGAAACGTCGGTGCACGAGGTCATCGGCGGCGCGTATCGCAAGAACAACATCACCACGCTCGAGCTGCGCTTCAATCCGATGAAACGGAACCGCGGCGGCGAGCGCGACCTCGACCACATCATGATGGCCGCGATCCGCGGCCTCGACCGCGTCCACCTCGAGTACCCGGTGCGCTCGGGCCTCATCCTCTGCCTCGACCGCGAGTTCAGCTACCAGCAGAACGAGATCATCGTCGACAAGGCGCTGCGCTACCGCGAGCGGGGGATCGTGGGCATCGACATCGCCGGCGCGCGCGGCGCGGAGTTCCGCTACGCCGACTACACCGCGCTCTTCAAGCGCGCGAAGACCGGCGGGCTCGGCATCACCGTCCACGCCGGCGAGGAGGAGGGATCGGATTCCGTCGACGAGGTGCTCCGCTGCCTCGATCCGGATCGGATCGGACACGGCATCCACGCCGCGGAGGATCGCGCGCTCTGCCGGCGGCTCGCCGAGCGACAGGTGCACCTCGAGATCTGCCCGACGTCGAACCTGCACACGCAGGTGGTGAAGAACGTCGCCGAGCTCCGCGACATCCTCTCCGTCTTCCGCCGCGAGCACGTGCGCTTCTCCTTCAACACGGACGGCCCGGAGATGCTCCAGACGACGCTCCGCGGGGAGCTGAAGTTCGCCGTCCGCAACGAGCTCGTCTCGCGAGAGGAGCTCGCGCAGTGCGGCGAGTGGGCGCGGCAGGCCTCATTCGTGCGGAACGGACGGTTCGCGTGAACGACGAGGAGCGCACCGCCTGGATCGCGCTCGCGCTCGGCATCGCCGTGCTCGCCCTCCTCGACGCAGCGTTCGAGCTGCGTCTCGACGGCATGGTCGGGGTCGTCGGAGCGGCGGCGGGGTACGGTGCCTGGCGGCTGCTGCCACGCCGGCCACCGCCGGGCGCGCGTCGCTACTGGCGCGGCCGGCCGTACGACTGATGCCGCCACGCCTCCTCGTTCGCGAGCCGCACGCGGTCGTCGAGCGCGCGCCGCACGAGCTCTCCGAGCTCCGCGACCGTCCGTGCTGGCTCGACATCGCCGATCCGACCTCGCGCGATCTCGACCTCGTCGCCGAGGAGCTCGGGTTGCATCCCCTCGCGGTCGAGGACGCGAAGCACCGGCATCAGCGGCCGAAGATCGATCAGTACGACGGCCACTACTTCGTCGTGTTCTACGCCGTCGACCGCGTCGAGGGCAGGCTCGGATTCGAGGAGCTGTCGATCTTCGTCGCGAAGAACGCGATCGTGACGGTGCACGAGGGGACCGCGCCGGTGATCGAGAGCGTCGAGCAGCGCTGGCGGGACGGACGCCTCCGCGACGTCGGGATGCTGCTGCACGCGCTCCTCGACACCGCCGTCGATGAGTACTTCCCGATCGCCGACGCGCTCGGCGACGCCGTCGACGCGGTGGAGTCGACCATCGTCGAGCGGGGCCGCCACGACTTTCAGACTCCGCTGCGCGAGCTGTTCCTCGTGAAGCGTCAGCTCCTCTTCCTGCGGCAGCACGTCGCGCCCGAGCGCGACGTCCTCGCGGTGCTCGCGCGCGGCGATCTCCAGCTCTTCCCGCGCTCGACTGCCGTCTACTTCCAGGACGTGTACGACCACGTCGTGCGCGTCACGGACGAGATCGACACGTTCCGCGACCTCGCCTCGAACGTCATCGATGCGCACCTCGCGGCGGCGTCGAATCGGCTGAACGAGGTCATGAAGGTCCTCACGTCGGTGGCGACGATCCTCCTCGTCGTCGGCGTCATCACGAGCTTCTTCGGCCAGAACTTCACCGCGATCCCGTACGGCTCAGCCGAGTGGTTCTGGGGCACGATCGTCGTGATCGTCGTATCCACCGTCGGCCTCGTCGTCTATTTCCGCCGGCTCGGGTGGCTCTAGGTGCGCCCGCTCGACGGCGTTCGGGTGCTCGAGCTCGGCAACTACATGGCCGGGCCGTTCTGCGGGATGCTCCTCGCCGATCTCGGAGCCGACGTGGTGAAGGTCGAGAACCCGAACGGCGGCGACTACGCGCGCGCTCTCGGGCCGTTCCCCGCCGGCAGCGCCGACGGCGCGGGTTTCCTCCGCCTGAACCGCAACAAGCGGAGCGTTGCGCTCGACCTCAAACGTCCGGAGGGGCGCGATGCCTTCAAGGTGCTCGCGCGCCGCGCGGACATCGTCGTCGAGAACTTCCGGCCCGGGACACTTGACGATCTCGGGGTAGGGTTCGCCGCGCTGTCGCTCGAGAACGCGCGGCTCGTGTACGTCGCGATCTCCGGATTCGGCGCGACCGGTCGGGACCGCGAGCGTCCCGGCCTCGACCTCATCGTGCAGGCCGAGTCCGGGCTCATGAGCATCACCGGCGAGCCGGACGGTGGACCGGTCAAGGTCGGCGTCCCGATCGGCGACCTCGCGTCCGGGCTGTACGGCGCGCTCGGCGCCGTCGCCGCGCTCCGCGAGCGCGACCGCACCGGCCGAGGGATGTTCGTGGACCTCTCACTGCTCGACGCGGCGGTATCGCTCGCGGTGTGGGAGTCCGGCGTGTTCTTCACCACCGGCGACGTGCCCGAGCGCCTCGGATCGGCGCACCGCGTCGACGCGCCGTACCAGGCGTTCCGCACCGCGGACGGGCACATCGCCATCGGCGCGACGAGCCCGCGCGCGTGGCGATCGTTCGTCGAGCTCACCGGACTGGACGAGCTCCGCGGCGAGGAGTGGTCGACGCCGGCGAAGCGCCGCAAGCGCGTCGACGAGCTCGCCGCGATCATCGAGCGCGCGACGCGCAGGCGGACGACCGATCAGTGGTACTCCTTGCTCTCCAAAGCGGGAATTCCGTGCGGTCGCATCCGCGGCTACGACGAGGTCTTCACCGACGAGGCGCTCGCCGACCGCGGCATGCTCGTCGACATCCCCGACGCGCGGCTCGGCGCGCTCCGCGGGCTCGGCTCGCCGCTCCGGCTCGGCGGTGAGCCACCGGAGATGCGGCGCGCCGCGCCACGGCTCGGCGAGCACTCGCGTGAGGTCCTGCGCGAGGCCGGCTACGACGACGCGAGCATCGACGCGCTCGTCGCCGACGCCGTAGCGTCGGCATGACGGTCGAGCGCGATCTCCTCGTGGAACGCGACCGGCACGTCGCGTTCATCACCGTCAACCGTCCGACGGCGCGCAACAGCTTCACCTACGACATGTACACGCGGATGGCCGCCGAGTGCGCGGAGCTCGCCCGAGAGGACGGCGTCCGCGTCGTGATCATGCGCGGCGCCGGCGACGATGCGTTCGTGGCCGGCAGCGACATCGCGCAGTTCCTCGACTTCCGCACCGCGGAGCAGGCCCGCGCGTACGAGGCGCACGTCGAGCGCGCGATCGGCGCGTTCGAGGCGCTCCCCAAACCGACGATCGCGGTGCTGAAGGGGTCGGTCACCGGCAGCGGCGCCGCGTACGCGATCGCCGCCGACCTGCGTCTCGCCGCGCCGAACGCGCGGCTCGGCGTGCCGATCGCGCGCACGCTCGGCAACACGCTCTCGATCCGCAACGTCGCGCGGATGGTCGACATCCTCGGCGCGGCGACGACGAAGGAGCTCCTGCTGACGGCGCGGCTCCTCGACGCCGACGAGTGCGCCGCACGCGGCCTCGTCCACGAGATCGTGCCGCTCGACGCGATCGACGCGCGCGCACGCGAGCTCGCTGATCAGCTCGCCGCGCTCGCGCCGCTGACGTTGCGCGCGACGAAGCTCGCGGTGCTCCGCACGCTCGAGGCCCGACGCGCCGCGCTCGGCGACGGCGCCGACCTCGTCGCGCTCGCGTACACCTCGCAGGACTTCCGCGAAGGCGTGCGCGCGTTCATGGAGAAGCGCGCGCCGCGCTGGACCGGACGGTAGAGAATGCGGACGTGAGCGCACCTCGCGGACGGCCCTTCCTGCAGATCCCCGGTCCGACGAACGTGCCCGAACGAGTGCTTCGCGCGATGGACCGCGCCGTCATCGATCACCGCGGCCCGGAGTTCGCCGCGCTCGTGCGGTCGATCCTGCCGGACCTCGAACGCCTCTTCCGCACCGCCGATGGCGCGGTGATCGTGTACCCGTCCTCCGGGACCGGCGCGTGGGAGGCATCGCTCGTGAACACGCTCTCCCCCGGCGACCGCGTGCTCGCCTTCGACATCGGCCACTTCAGCGCGCTGTTCGCGCGGACCGCGCGAAACCTCGGGCTCGAGGTCGTCGAGGTGCCCGCGCGCTGGGGCGCGCCGGTCTCGCCCGCGGATGTGGCGACGGCCCTGCGCGACGATCGCGACCGGCGCATCCGCGCGGTGCTCGTCGTGCACAACGAGACGTCGACCGGCGCGCGCTCCGACATCGCCTCGATCCGCCGCGCGATCGACGACGCCGGACACGACGCGCTGCTCATCGTCGACACCGTGAGTTCGCTCGGGAGCATGGACTTCCGCTTCGACGACTGGCGCCTCGACGTCGCGCTGACGGGGAGCCAGAAGGGGCTCATGCTGCCGCCCGGCCTCGGGCTCGTCTGCGCCGGACCGCGCGCGCTCGCGGCGGCGGAGCGCGCGACGCTACCGCGAAGCTTCTTCGATTGGCGGCCGATCCTGCGCGACAATCGCGCGGGCTTCTACCCGTACACGCCGGCGACGAACATGTTCTACGCGTTACGCGAGGCGCTCGACATGCTGTTCGAGGAAGGCCTGGACGAGGTGTTCGCCCGCCACCACCGCCTCGCCGAAGCCGTGCGCGCCGCGGTGCGCGCGTGGCGGCTCGAGATCCTTTGTGATGACCCGCGCGCGTACAGCGACAGCCTGACCGCGGTCGTCGTACCGAACGGCATCGATTCCGAGGCGGTGATCCGTCGTGCGCGCGAGCGATTCGACCTCGCGCTCGGCGTCGGGCTCGGCACGTTGAAGGGGAAGATCTTCCGCATCGGCCACCTCGGCGCGTTGAATGAACTCGAGGTCGCCGCGACGATCGCCGGGACGGAGATGGCGCTCGCGGAGAGCGGCGTCGACGTCGAGCTCGGCAGCGGCGTCGCGGCGGTGGAGCGGTCGTTCACGGCGACGCCGGTCGCGGCGACGTGACGCCGTCCCCGGACGACGCGGCAGGCGAGGCGCTGATCCGCCTGTTCTCGCGCGCGAACGAGCGGCTGCGCAAGGCGGTGGCCGGGCTCGACCCGGCGGCGCTCGACCGCGTCCTCGCGCCGGACACGAATTCCATCGCGGTCCTCGTGACGCACAGCGCGCGATCGGAGATGGGCTGGCTCCACGTCGCGGCGGGTCGGCCGTTCGAGCGGGTGCGCGAGGAGGAGTTCCGCGTTCGCGGGAAGACGGCGCGCGATCTGGCGGAGGTGATCGACCGGGCCGCGGACGCGATGCCCGATCTCGTCCGCGCCGCGATCGCCGGAGGCCTCGACACGACGCGACGGACACGCGACGGCCGGGACACGAGCGCGGCCGACGCCCTCTTCCATGCGCTCGAGCACCTCACCGAGCACGTCGGGCAGATCGAGCTCACGCGACAGCTCGTGACGCGGGACTGACGTGGACGAGCGCGACCTCGACGAGCTCCTGGACTTCATCCTCGATCCGCTCATCGTGCGCGACGAGACGGTCCGCGCCGCGATCCGCGCCCGCGGCCGGGAATGGCTGAAGCGGCACGCCGAGCCGGCTCAGCTGCCGCAGCGACCGGGCCGCGTCGTCCTCGGGATCGACGTCTCCGCGTCGCACGGCCTCGACGCGGTGCTGCTCGGCATGGATCTGCGGCCGACGAAGATCGCGAACCTCCGGATCGAGGCGCTCGAGCGGTTCATCGCCGAGAACGCCCCGGAGGTCGTCGCCATCGACTCGCCGCCGGGATGGGCGAAGGCGGGACGCTCGCGGGCTGCCGATCGCCAGCTCGCGCGCCTCGGCGTCTCCGCGTACGCGGTGCCGTCCGACGGATTGCAGACGCGGTTCCACGCGTGGATGCGGGTCGGCTTCGAGGCGTTCCTCGCGGCGGAGCGCGCGGGGTACCCGCGATACGTCAGCGGTCCCGCGATCCACACGGCGCTCGAGGTGTTCCCGTACGTCAGCGCGGTGGCGGTCGCCGGCTACCGCCCGAAGCTCGCGACGGCGCGCGAGCGATCGGAGTGGCGGCGGACCGTGCTCGGGCGAGCCGGTGTCGACACAGCGCTCCTTCGCACCGTCGATCAGGTCGATGCGGCGTTAGCGGCGCTGACGGCGCTGCGCTCGCTCGACGGTGAGCGCGTCGTGGTCGGCGATCCGGAGGAAGGCGTCATCGTGCTCCCGGTCGCGGAGCTGCCCGACGGCGGCTGGCCCCTGCGCGCGGCTTAGCTACTTCCCGCCCTCTTCCTTCTCCGCACCGGGCTTCACGCCCATGCGCTGACCGAACGACGCCGCGCGATACGAATCCATCTCCATGCCCGTGTCCGGGCGCAGCGCGAAGGGCGCAAGGGCGTGCAGCAGCGACTGCAGCGCCCCGGGATCCGTCGTCCAGCCATCGGCGAGACGCGCGAAACGATCGGCGAAGAACGTGAGAAAGCCGTTCGGCCACGCGAGCCAACGGCCCTCGCGACGCGCACTCGCGTCGGCCGGCGCGTGCGCGAGGTGCGAGAGCGTGAAATTCGACTCACGCTTCGCGCGCGAGTCCTCACGCCAGGTGAGGACCGCGTCCTGCGCGACGAGGCTCTCGCCGCACACGTCGCAGACGAGCTGATATTCGGCCATTTCCAAGGATTCTGGGACAATCGAGCGCGATGGGCGAACGATTTGGCAGCTGGGGAAAGCTGCTGCGCATCGATCTCACCACACGCTCGATCCGCACCGAGCAGCTCGACGACGAGTTCTTCCGCCGGTATCCGGGCGGACGCAGCCTCATCGCGTACGTCCTGCTGCGTGAGACGAAACCGTCGATAGATCCGCTCGGCGCGGACAACCCGCTCGTCTTCGCGCCCGGCGTGCTGACGGGGACGCCGCTCTCGGGCGCGTCGCGTCATAGCGTCGGCGCGAAGTCGCCTGTGTCCGGCGGCTTCGGCGAGGCGGAGGTCGGCGGCTTCTGGGGAGCGGAACTGAAGAAGGCGGGGTGGGACGGCATCGTCGTCACCGGCGCGTCGCCGACGCCGGTGTACGTCTGGATCAAGGACGACGACGTCGCGATCCGCGACGCCGCCCACTTGTGGGGGCTCGAGACCGGCGATACCGAGGAGACGCTGAAGCAGGAGGTCGGGGAGCGCCTCGCGCGGGTGTGCGAGATCGGTCCCGCCGGCGAGAACCTCGTGCGCTTCGCCGGGATCGTGAACGACTACAAGGACATCGCCGGGCGGGCCGGAATCGGCGCGGTCATGGGCGCGAAGAAGCTGAAGGCCATCATCGTGCGCGGCTCGAAACAGGTCCCGCTGGCGGACAGGGCCACCGTGCTCAAGCACGGACGCTGGGTCGCCGACACGCTCCAGGAGAACCACTGGCCGTTCCACAACTACGGGACGGGCATGGGACTCGAGGGCTACACGAAGGTGGGCGGCATGGCCGTGCGCAATTACGACGGCGGTCCGTTCGAGCACGCGAGGGACATCAGCGCCGAGGCGCTCGTCGAGAAGGGCTATCGCATCAAGATGGAGGCGTGCTGGGCCTGCTCGGTCCGCTGCAAGAAGGTCGTCAAGCTCGAGGATCCGTACCCGGTCGACCCGAAGTACGGCGGGATCGAGTACGAGTCTGTCGCCGCCATGGGCGCGGACTGCGGCGTCGGAGACCTCGCCCTGCTGTCGAAGGCGAACGAGCGCTGCAACGCGCTCGGCCTGGACACGATCTCGCTCGGCGCGGTCATCGCCTGGGCCATGGAGCTGCGACGCGCGGGCGTCCTGCCGAACGCGGAGCTGGACCGCGAGCCGCTCGAGTTCGGCAACGGCAGAGCCGTCCTCGCCGGCATCGAGGCGATCGCGCACCGCCGCGGGCTGGGCGACGTCCTGGCGGAGGGGTCCCGCCGCGCGGCGCGCGTGCTCGGCGGCGCGCAGTACACGATCGAGACGAAGGGCCTCGAGCTGGCCATGCACGATCCGAGGCAGCGCACCGAGTACGGCCGCAGCGTCCGTGTCTCGTACATGACGAGCCCCACCGGCGGCGACCACATGCTCTCGAACCTGCGGCCGCGCTCCATGCGCAACAGCGTCGGCATGTGCTTCTTCCTCAAGTACGACGACCAGCAGATGCTCGAGATCGT
>DASQXO010000028.1:0-7462 GCA_035639655.1 Candidatus Dormiibacterota bacterium | reverse complement strand
ATCTTGCGGATGGACGCGGCGAGGAGCTCGCGGTCGACGTTCGAGAGGATCGCGATGCGGCGCCCGCCAGTGCGCAGATCAGATAGCGCGCGCCGCACCTCCGGAAACGGACGCCAGGCCGGCAGCGATCCCGGGAGCGGCGACGGTTTCGCGGTGGGAAGCGGGCGGCCGAGCCGCTCGAGGAGCACGCGGCTCGCGCGATCGAGCACCTCGCGGTAGGTGAGGTATTGCCCGCGCTCGACCTCGGCCTCGACGGCGATGTACTGCCGCGCGAGCTCGTCGCGATCGATCGAGCGCGGCAGGAGCGGCGCGAGGGCGGCGTAGATCCCACCCTCCCAGTCGATGAGCGTCCCGTAGCAGTCGAACGTGACCCAGTCGACCGGCGTCACGCGCGAAGTATTACGGCTCGCGCGCGACAACTCGTATTGGAAGTCTGTCGCGCGCGGCGGCCCCGAACGACACGATCGCCTCGTGCGTCGAATGGTGGTCGTGGTGTCGCGGATGGCGTCGCTGGCGATCGCGACGACCAAGGTGCTCGCCGCGATGTTCTTCGCGATCGGGCTCTACATCGCCGCGCTCGGAACGGGTGTGTACCTGCACGAGTACCGTCGCGCGTGGGGTCTGCCGTAACGATCGCGAGTCCTGCTCGCCGCTGCCCTCCGGTAACCCGTCGCTAGCGGACCAGACGCTCGGCGATGATCGCGACGAGGCGCGACGCCGCTTCCACCTTCGACGACCGGGGTAGGCGTTCGACGCCGTCGGGCGAGACGATCGCGATCTCGGTGTCGTCGCCGCCGAACCCGACGGCGACGTCGTTCGCGACGACGAGGTCAGGCTTCTTCTCGCGAAGCAGCTTCTCCGCCGCGGCGATCGGATCTCCGGTCTCGGCCTTGAAGCCGATCACGAGCACGCCGTTGCGCCGCCGGCGCGCCACCTCGCTCAAGATGTCTGGGTTCTCCTCGAGGCGCAGGTCGAGCGCTGCACCGGTCTTCTTGATCTTCGACTCGCTTGCTGTCGCGAGGCGGTAGTCGGCGACGGCGGCGGCCATGACGACTGCGTCGGCGTCCTCCAGCGACGCGAGCACCGCGTCGCGCATCTGGGCGGCGGTCGTGACCGCCCGCACGTCGATGCCGACCGGCGGCGTGAGCGCCGTCGGGCCGGTGATGAGCGTCACGCGCGCGCCGGCGCGCCGCGCGGCGTCGGCGATCGCGTAGCCGAACTTCCCGGACGAGCGGTTCGAGATGTAGCGCACCGGATCGATCGGCTCCTGGGTCGGGCCAGCCGTGATCACGACGTGCCGCCCGGCGAGCGACTCGCTCGACGCGAGCACCTCGCCGATCGCCGCTTCGATCCGCTCGATCGCCGCGAGACGTCCGGGCCCGATCGCGCCGGAGGCGAGCGCGCCCTCTTCGGGATCGACGATGCGCAGGCCGCGCCGTCGCAGCGTCTGGAGGTTCTCCTGCGTCGCCGGGTTCGCGTACATGAAGCGATTCATCGCCGGCGCGACGACGACCGGCGCGCGCGTCGCGAGGACGGTCGTGCCGATGAGGTCGTCCGCCTCGCCGTGCGCGAGCTTCGCGATCACCTGCGCCGTCGCCGGGGCGACGACGACGACGTCGGCGCGCTCGCCGAGCGCGACGTGCCCGGCGGCGTTCTCCTCCAGCCCGAACATGTTCGTGAGCACCGGTCGGTACGTGAGCGCCTGGAACGTCAGCGGCGTCACGAACTCCTGCGCGCTCCGCGTCATCACCACGTCGACCGCCGCGCCCGCTTGCGTGAGGTGGCGCGCGAGCTCCACGACCTTGTACGCGGAGATGCTGCCGGTGACGGCGAGCACGATCGTCTTGCCCGCGACCTCCCTCATCGGTTCAGCTCCCACAGGAGGCGCAGTCCCTGCAGCGTGAGCGCATCGTCGAGCGTGTCGAGGCTCTTCGTCAGCGGCTGCAGCGTCGACGCGAGGCCGCCGGTCGCGATCGTCTTCGCGCCCGGAAGCTCCGCGCGCAGCCGCGCGACGAGACCCTCGACGAGTCCGACGTAGCCGAACACGAGCCCGGACTGGAGGCAGGCCGCCGTGTTCTTGCCGATCGCCTCCTTCGGCGCGGTGAGCGGCACGCGGAAGAGCCGCGCGGCGCGCGCGAAGAGCGCCTCGCTGGCGAGCTCGAGGCCGGGCGCGAACGAACCGCCGAGGAAGTCTCCGTCTCCGGACACGCAGTCGAAGTTCGTCGTCGTGCCAAAGTCCACGACGATCGCCGGCCCGCCGTACAGACGGTGCGCGGCGAGCGTGTTGGCGATGCGATCGGCGCCGACCTCGCTCGGGTTGTCGACACGAAGCCGTACACCGGTCTTGATCCCGGGCGCGATGAAGAAGGGCGCCCGGGCGAGATATTTCTTGCCGAGCCGCTGCAGCGCCGTCGTGAGCGGCGGCACCACGCTGCCGATGACGACGGCGTCGACCGTGCGCAGCGAGACGTCGTCGCGCGAGAGGAAGCCGTCGAGGAACACGGCGAGCTCGTCCTCGGTGCGGTCGTGTTCCGTCGCGGCGCGCCAGGTCGCGGCGAGCGTCGAATCGCGGAAGACGCCGAGCGAGATCTGCGTGTTGCCGACGTCGATCGCGAGGAGCAGCACTAGTCCTTGCCCTCGGTCGCGCCGGTGCGCTGACCCTTGCGCGCCGGGATCTTCCGCAGACGCTTCAGCACCGGCTCGGGAACGAGCGGGGCGACGTCGGCGCCGAACGCGTGCAGCTCCTTCACCCGCGACGCCGACACGAAGAGGTACTCGGGCGACGTCATGAGGAACACCATCTCGACCTCGGGCGCGAGCAGGCCGTTCATGTTCGCCATCTCGAACTCGAACTCGAAATCCGAGAGCGCGCGGATGCCGCGGATGATGAACCTCGCGCCGTGCTTGCGCGCGAAGTCGACCTGCAGCCCGTCGAAGGGCTCGACGCGCACGTTCGCGCAGTCGGCCGTGGCCTCGCGCATCATCGCGACGCGCTCGTCCGCGCTGAACATCGTCTTCTTGGCGAGGTTCACACCGACGCCGACGATGACCTCGTCGAAGAGGCCTGCGGCGCGGCGGACGATGTCGACGTGTCCGTTCGTCGGCGGGTCGAACGATCCCGGGTAGATGCCGATGCGCTGCTGCACGGCAGACCCTTTCGATTTGTCTTCTCTGATCACGGCCGGGTCAAATCGAAAGGGTCTGGTCACCTCTCGGAACCGAGTCTACGCCCGCGCGCGTACACCGCTCGTATCAGTCGCGCGCCGACGCGGTACGCGAGGTCGCGCTCGTCGTCGGTGTCGAGCACGACGAGGTCGGCGCGCTTCCCGGCGCGGAGCGAACCGATGCCGCGTTCGCGTCCGAGCGCGGCGGCCGCGTTGCGCGTCACGGCCGATAACGCCTCCGCCGGCGTGAGGCCGCAGAGGTTGACGCCGAGCGCGACGGCCATCGGGAGCCCCTCGAGCGGCGACGTGCCCGGGTTGTGGTCGGTGGCGAGCGCGAGCCGCACGCCCGCGCTGCGGAACCGGGCCGCGGCGGGCGGCGCGTAGCCGACGACGAGCGCGCTCCCCGGAAGCAACATCGCGATCGTGCCCGCGCGCGCGATCGCGCTGAGTCCGCGGTCGCTCGCCGCCGTGAGGTGATCCGCGGAGAGCGCTCCGGCGCGGGCCGCGAGCGCGGCGCCGCCGCGGTCGGTGAACTGGTCCGCGTGCAGAACCGCGTGCAGTCCGGCGCGGCGCGCCGCAGCGAAGAGGGCGCGCGCATCGGCCGCCGAGAACACGCCCTCGTCGACGAACGCGTCAACGCGCTCGGCGAGCTTCTGGCGCGCGACGGCGGCGACGGTCCGTACGGCCTCGGCGACGAACGCGGCGCGATCCGCGCCGCGCGGCAGCGCGTGGAGCGCGAGGTAGGTCGGGACGATCTCGATCCGCACGTCGCGCCGCACGCGCGCGATGACGCGGAGGTGGCGCAACTCTTCCTTCGGCAAGAGGCCGTATCCCGATTTCACCTCGAGCGTCGTCGTTCCTTGGGCCGCCGCGCGGGCGACGCGGTCGCGCAGGAGCGCCTCGAGCCGCGCGTCCGATGCGGCACTCGTCTCCGACACGGTGCGGTGGATCCCGCCCCCGCGGCGGAGGATCTCGAGGTACGGCGTGCCGGCGCGACGCTCGAGGAACTCGTCGTAGCGCTCTCCGGCGTAGAGCAGGTGCGTGTGCGCGTCGACGAGCCCCGGCAGCACGACGCGTCCGCCCAGGCCGCGTTCGACGAGGTCGCGCGCGGCGCGCACGCGCGGCTCGCCTTCGCCGAGCGCGACGATGCGGCCGGCGCGGGCCGCGATCCAGCCGCGCGCGATGACGCCCGGCCGCTCCTGCGTGACGAGCCGCGCGTCGCGCAGCAGGAGGTCGGCGAGCGGACCGGCCACGCTACTCGAGGAAGTGCGCCTCGATGACGCGCGTGCGCGCGAACCCGCGGAGCCGCAGCTTCGACGCCGCGACCTCGAGCCCCGCGTCGAGCGGCATGAGCCCGATGAGCTCGCCCTCGTCGACCTCGACCCCCGCCGCCTTCGCGCGCGACTCGACCGCGTCCCACAGCACGGAGAGCGGCGTCACCGTGAAGTCGAGCAGATTCATGCTGACCTGCGCGCGACCGTCGCCGAGCTGCACGCCCATCGCCTGCACCGCCGGCATCCCGCCCGACGACTCGCGGATCTCCTTCGAGATGCGCTTCGCGAGCGCGAGGTCGCCCGAGCGGAGGTTCATGTTGAACGCGATGAGCGGCGGCCGCGCGCCGACGACGATCGCGCCGCTCTTCGGATGGACCTTCGCTGGGCCGAAGTCCGGTCGCCAATCGCCTTCGATGAGCGCGGCGAGGCCCTCGTACTGCGGCTTGCGAATGTCCGGCAGGCGGACGCGTTCGGGACGCGTCGCCGCCTTCGCGTAGAGGTACACCGGGACGTCGTGTTCGCGCGCCACCGTCGCCGCGACCTCTCGCGCGAGCGCGACGCACTCATCCATCGACACACCGGTGATCGGCACGAACGGGATCACGTCGACGGCGCCGATCCGCGGATGTGCGCCCGCATGCGTGCGCATGTCGATGTGCGACAGCGCGACGTCGACGAGCGCGAGTGCGGCGCGCGAGACCGCTTCCGGCGAACCGGCGAAGGTGAAGACGCTACGGTTGTGGTCCGCGTCGCTGGAGTAGTCGAGGAGCCGCGCGCCGTGGGTGCTCTCGACCGCGCGCGCGACCTCGCGGACGACTTCGGGGCGGCGGCCCTCGCTGATGTTTGGAACGCACTCGACGATCGCCACGACGTGACTCTAGCCGCGCTCGCGCGCGCGATGGCCTAGTGGCGCATCGCCTCCGCCGCCTGCCGTTCGGCGTTGCGCAGACGTTTCGTCAGCACGGGGAGGATGCCGAGCGCGATCTGCGGGTGGCTCTCGAGGATGCCCCGGAAGTGCCACCGCGTGAGCCCGAGACAGGTCGTCGGCTCGATCGCGCGCACCGTCGCCGAGCGCGGGAACTCGTCGAGCAGGGCCATCTCGCCAAAGAAATCGCCGGGTCCGAGCTCGCCGATCCGCGCCTGCTCGCCGCCGCGCCGCTGCAGTACCTCGCAGCGACCGGATCGGATGATGAACGCGCCGACGCCGGTGTCGCCCTCGCGCACGATCTCCTGACCCGGCGCGTAGCTCTGCTCGACGATCGCGTTCACGATGGCCCGGATCGAGCGCTCGTCCAGATCCTCGAAGAGCGGCACTTTACGCAGGAAATCCGTGGCGACCTGCACGGCGTAGGAGCTTAGCATCGGGCGCTGTGGACTATCGGATCGAGCCGCGCGCGGACCTCGCCGCATGCGACGCGGCGGTGCGGCTCCAGCGCGAGACCTGGGGCGACGCGGTCACCGTGCCGTCGAACATGCTGTTCGCGAGCGTGCACGTCGGCGCCTTCCTCGCGCTCGCCATCGCCGGCGACGACGCGATCGGTTTCGTCTACTCGTTCTACGGCGTGAAGGATTGGCGTTTCGTGCACCACTCGCACATGCTCGCCGTCCTGGCGGCATATCGCTCGACGAACGTGGCGCGCGACCTGAAGTCGGCGCAGCGTGACTACTGCCTCGAACAGGGGCTCGAGCTCGTGACGTGGACGATGGACCCGCTCCAGTCGCGCAACGCGCGGTTCAACCTCGCGAAGCTCGGCGCCTACGCATCCGAATACCACGACGACTTCTACGGCGAGATGCCGGACAAGTTGAACGCGGGCATGCCGTCGGACCGTTTCGTGATCGAGTGGCCGATCGCGACCGACCGCGTCAATCACCGGCTGCGGGGCGAGGATCCGATCGCGTCGCTCGCCGACGCGGAGCGCGAGGTGCCCTACCTGCTCCGGGCCGAGGGGGACCGGCCGGGCGGCGAAGGCCGTCTCGACGGATCGCACCTGCTCGTCGCGACGCCCTGGGACATCGACGCGATCAAGCGGAAGGACATCGGGCTCGCACGCGAGTGGCGACTCGCACAACGTCGCACGCTCGGGGCAGCGCTGAAGTCCGGTTACGCCGCCGTCGAGTACCTCGTGGCGGACGAGCGCGGCGCATACCTCCTTATCAAGAGACCGCCGATCGTCGAGGCGAAGCGCAGAGAGGAAGAGCCGGCGCCATGAGACTTGAACGCGTCGAGCTTTTCCTGCTCCGCCTGCCGCTGAAGAAGCCGTTCGAAACGAGCTTCGGCGTCGAGACGCACCGCACGCCGGTCCTCTGCCGCATCGAGAGCGAGGGCGCGGTCGGCTGGAGCGAGTGCGTCGCGCAGGAGCGCCCGGACTACTCCGCGGAGACCGTCGAGAGCTGCTGGCACGCGCTCGTCGACTTCCTCGTCCCGCGCGTGCGCGGCGTCGACGTCGATCCGGACACGATCGCCGACCGCTTCCGCGGTGTCCGCGGCAACTACATGGCGCGCGCGACGCTCGAGATGGCGGTGTGGGACCTCGCCGCGAAGCGGCGCGGGGTGCCGCTAGCGAAACTCCTCGGCGGCACGCGCGACCGGATCCTCGCCGGCGTCTCCATCGGGCTCCAGCCGTCGCTCGACGCGCTCGTCGACGTGGTCCGTCGCGAGCGCGCGGCGGGGTATCTCCGGATCAAGCTCAAGATCAAGCCCGGCATGGACGTGCAGATCGCCGAGCGCATCCGCCGCGAGTTCCCTGATCTCGACTTCATGCTCGACGCGAACTCGGCGTACTCGCTCGCGGACACGCCGACCTTTCAGCGGATCGACGCGACGCGGCCGATGATGATCGAGCAGCCGCTCGCGCACGACGACATCATCGATCACGCGACGCTCCAGCGCGCGATCCGCACGCCGATCTGCCTCGACGAGTCGATCCACACGGCGGATGACGCGCGCAAGGCGATCGCCATCGGTGCGACGAAGATCATCAACATCAAGGCTGGTCGCGTCGGGGGTCTCGGCGAGGCGAA
>DASQXO010000027.1:0-8305 GCA_035639655.1 Candidatus Dormiibacterota bacterium | reverse complement strand
GAAGAACGCGCTCTACCTCGTCGCCGACGACCTCCCCGCCGAGAGCTCCGCGCGCCGCTACGTCGACATCGCGCGCGGAGAGACCGAGCGCATCTCGAAGATCGTCCGCCAGATCCTCGGCTTCTATCGGCCGCCGGCGGCACGCGCGCCGATCGACCTCAACGCGATCGTCACCGAGGTCATCGACCTGCTCCGGCCGCAGCTGCGCAAGGCGCGCGTCGAGCCGCGACTGGATCTCGATCCGGCGCTGCCGCAGATCATCGCGTCGGCGGACCAGATGCGGCAGGTGCTCCTCAATCTCGCGATCAACAGCGTCCAGGCGATGCCGGGCGGCGGCGCCCTCAGCATCGCGACGCGTCCGCTCTCGCGCGGAAAGCGTTCGACCGCCGTCGCGGGCCCGGGCGAGCACCTCGTCGTCGAGATCGCCGACGACGGTCCGGGCATACCCGCGGACGTTCGCGCCCGGCTGTTCGAGCCCTTCGTCACGACGAAGGAGCGCGGCGGCACCGGCCTCGGTCTGTGGGTATGCCGCGAGATCGTGCAGGCGCACGGCGGCACGATCCGGCTCGATGCGGTCGCGCCGCACGGCTCGCGCTTCACGCTCGTGCTGCCGCTGCGGCCGAAGGAGGTGAGTTAGTGGAGGAGCAGCGCCCGCGCGTCCTCGTCGTCGACGACGAGCCGAACGTCCTCGCGACCCTGCAGCCGATCCTGACCCGTGAGGGGTTCGACGTGCACGTCGCGAAGGACGAGGTATCGGCCCGTCGGGCCGTCGAGATGAACGGCGGCTACGACGTCGTCATCACCGACCTCCGCCTCGGGGACGCCGACGGACTCACCGTCGCGCGGCACGTGCACGAGCGCGATCGCGAGACGCCGGTCATCGTCCTGACCGGCTTCGGCTCGCTCGAGTCCGCGGTCGAGGCGATGCACAAGGGCGTCTTCGACTACCTGCTGAAGCCGTGCGACGTGTCCGAGCTGAAGACGACCGTCCGTCGTGCGCTGGAACACGGCAAGCTGACGCGCGGCCTGAAGGAGCGCGTCGAGGCGCTCGAGCGGATCGCCGGCCGCGATCTCACCGACGCCGAGAAGCAGCTGCGCGTCACGCGCGACGAGGTCGCGAATCTCGCCCGCGACCTCGACGGCGCGAAGCGTGAGCTCGAGCTCGCGCTCGGGCGGGAGCGCGCCATGGTGGCGCAGCTCCGCGAGCGCGACGAGCTGCGCAACCAGTTCGTGGCGAACGTCTCGCACGAGCTGCGCACGCCGCTGACGGCGATCCGCGGCTACGCGCAGCTCCTCACGCGCAACGAGCCGGACGGCGATCGCGTCCGCACCGGCGCGAGCGCGATCCTGCGCGCCACCGATCAGCTGCACTCGCTCGTGCAGGACCTGCTGGACATGACCGCGATCGAGGGGAACGGCATCCACGTCGACCTTCGGCCGCTCACCCTTGCCGAGGTCGTGACCGCCGCCGTGCAGCTCGTCGAGCCCACGGGGCGCGACAAGGAGCTCACCGTGCATGTCGACGTGACCGGCGAGCTGCCGGAGGTGCGCGCCGATCGCGGCCGTCTGGCGCAGGTCCTGAACAACCTCCTCAGCAACGCGATCAAGTTCACTCCCGCCGGCGGAACGATCGAGGTCGGCGCGCGGACCGGCGGCGATCTCGTACACGTGTGGGTGAAGGACAGCGGCGTCGGCATCCCGCGCGAGGAGCAGAGCCAGCTGTTCACGCGCTTCTTCCACTCGAGCACGACGCCGGTCACGAGCCGCGGCCTCGGGCTCGGCCTCTACATCGTGCGCTCGATCGTCGAGGCGCACGGTGGGATGGCGTGGGTCGAGAGCGAGCCGGGGACCGGGACGACGGTGAGCTTCACGCTCCCCGCTGCGGTCCCAGCGTCGACGGCGGCGAGCTAGTTCAGCCGCACCCGCTCGCGTGACGCGGCCTCGAGCTGCTCGCGCACGGCCGCGACATCATCCGCGTCGGGACGCGTCGCCACGTAGCGCGCGAGATCCTCGGCGGCGAGCCGGTACGCGTTCAGCCCGAGGTACAGGAGCCCGCGGTCCCGGATCTCCTCGACCGCATCGGGCGTGAGGACCAGGATCCGCTCGACCGCAGCGAGAGCGCGCGTGAGATCGCCGCGATCGGTGTAGACCGTCTTCAGATTCGCGTTGAGCCGCACGAGCATGTCGCGCTTCGTCGCGGCCGCGAGGTGCTCCGGCCGGAGGACCGCGTTCGCCCCGAACATCCGGCTCATGCGGCCGCGCAACTCGGCGACCGTGATCGAGCGAGCGCCCTCGAACGGGTCGACGAAGTGGTCGCCACCCGGCTCGACGTACTTCACCAGGAAGTGCCCAGGGAAGCCGACACCGGCGACGGGCAACCCGCAGCGCCAGGCGATCTCGAGGTACACGATCGAGAGCGTGAGCGGGATCCCGACCCGGCGCTCGAGGACCTGGTCGAGGAACGAGTTCGCCGGGTCGAAGTAATCCATCTCGTTCCCGCGGAAGCGTTCGCGCGCAAAGAGCTCGTGCATCCGCGCCAGGGCGTCGACGGGCGAGGGGAAGGCCGCGACCTCCGGCGCCACACTCGCCGCGAGCGCGTCGAGTCGCGACACGTACGCCTCGACGTCGAGCGCCGGGCGCTCTTCCATCGCGACATGCAGCGCGGCCCGCGCGAGGTCGATCTCCTCGTCGCGCTCCGCGACGTCCGCGCGAAATAGCCGCCGGGCGTCGAGGTCCGGCATCCCTGCACTGTATCGACTCGCGGGTCGACCCCGATCGGCCGGCCACCCGTCCGGGCTAGTCCGGAATTAGCTATTCGCGCCGGTCGCGGTTCCCGCTACCTTGCGCGGCGATGGACGGGTCGCGGCGTCCCCGGGTGCTCGTGGTGATGCCGGCCTACAACGCGGCGAAGACCGTCGAGCGCACGTACCGGGACATCCCGCGCGACGTCGTCGACCGCGTCATCCTCGTCGACGACGTGTCCTCGGACGACACCGTCGACATCGCGCGCCGCCTCGGCATCGACGTGGTCCTCCACGCGAAGAACCGCGGGTACGGCGGGAACCAGAAGACCTGCTACGCGCGCGCGCTCGCCGACCGCGCCGACGTCGTCGTGATGGTGCACCCCGACTACCAGTACGACCCGACGCGCATCCCCGCGGTGATCGCGCCGATCGTCGACGGCGACGCCGACATCGTCCTCGGGTCGCGGCTGCTCGGCGATCCGCTCGCCGGCGGCATGCCCTTCTGGAAGTACGTGTCGAACCGCTTCCTCACCGTCGTCGAGAACGTCGCCTTCGGGCAGCGGCTCTCGGAGTACCACACCGGGTTCCGCGCGTACTCCGCGCGCGTGCTCCGCACCATCGCGTGGCATCGCAACAGCGACGGGTTCGTCTTCGATCAGGAGCTCATCGCACAGGCGGTCGCCGCCGGGCTGCGCATCGCCGAAGTCGCGGTGCCGACGCGCTACTTCGCAGAGGCCTCGTCCGTCGGGCTGCGGACGTCGATCCGCTACGGCCTGGACACGCTCGGCGTGGTCCTGCGCTACAAGCTGCACACCTTCGGCCTGCGGCGCGACGACCGGCTCATCCCCGTCTCGGTGTTCGAGACGCAGCCGTAGCGGCTTAACCCGCTCCGGCCGGCACCGTTCGTGGCCGGCGCACCGGCGCGCGCACGACGAAGTCCAGGAGCACGAGGAGCAGCGCGATCGCCGGCGCGGGGATCTCGACCTCGAACCCCGGATCGCGCACGCCGATCCAGGACGGCCACGCGAGCGCCGTGCTCGTGCCGATGAGCAGGAGCACGAGGATCGCGCGCCGGATCCCGGAGACGTCCTCGATCATCGCGAGGTACGTCGCGACCGCGACGAGCAGGAGCGCCTGATCGAGCGGTCCGCCGTACGGCGAGAGGAACAGCGAGAGCGCGAGCGCGACCGAGGCGGCGACGAGGATCGGCGGCCGGCGCACGTACCACCACAGCAGCAGCGCGAGGACGAGCGCGGCGGCGATGCCGTAGCCGACCATGCGCTGCTCGGGCGGCACGTAGCCCCAGAGGTTCGTGCGGCCGTACGCGCCCTGGACGGTCGTGACCACGCCGATCCACTCGTTGAGCCAGCCGGGCCGCAGCTGGTACGACGCGACGAGGAGCCCGCCGATGGTGACCGCCGCGCCGAACACGACGCGGATGCGCTCCCGCCACGAGAGGAACAGCAGGAGCGCCGGCACGAAGACGATGAGCAGGTGCGGCTTGAGCACGCCGAGCCCGAGCACGAGGCCCGCGCTGATCGTGCGACCGCGCAGCAGCAGCGCCAGCGCGCCGCCGACGATCGCCGGCAGGAAACGCGACAGGTTGCCGTCGCCGGCGAGCACGTATGCGGGCTCCATCACGATCGCGAGGAGCAGCAGGAGCACGACGTCGCGGCGCGGGTGCGTCGCGAAGATCCGCCGGCCGAGCGCGACGAGCGCGACGAGGAGCGCCGACGACTGCGTCACGAACCACAGCGGCGCCGCGAACGCGACCGGCAGGAGCGCGAAGGGGAGCGCGGCGGTCGCGGTGGTCAGCGGGTAGAGGAAGCCGAATCCCGGCGCGATCTCGTAGCCGGCGCTGCCGATCGCGTCGTGCATCGCGCGCCAGACCTTCGCGTCGTACGGGTCCCAGCCCTCGAGGAGCGACCGCGACGCGAGCCAGTACTGGATGTAGTCGCCGTGCAGGAAGCGCGACGCCGGCCAGCCGTACGCCGCGAGAACGATGACCACGAGCGCGAACGCGACGGCGGCGAGCAGCGCGAAGAGGGCCTTCCGCACGAGCGAATTCTCGGGCAGCCGCCGCTCCCGCTTTATCCCCCGATCGGGAAAGCGCGTCAGGCGGTCTGCTCCAGGGTCGACACCTCCCCGAGCTGGCGCTCGAGGACGTCACGGGCGGTGAGGCCGTAGTTCACCGCGCGGGCCCGGCCGGCGCCGTCGAGCACGACGGTCGTGGGCACGGTGAGGACGCCGAACCGCCGCGACAGCGCGCTCGGGGCGTGATCGGCGCGGATCGCGATCTCGGGACGCGCGGTGAGGATGACGTCGAGCTCACGCTCCTGCACGACGCAGTCCGAGCACCGATCGCCGTGGAAGTACAGGATCGTCAGGCGGCCGGTGGCGAGGTCGGGATGTGCCGGCGCGGCGAGGACGCGATCGCGCCGGTGCGCGACGATCCGCCTGGCCGCGACCGCGACGAGGGCGACGCAGGCGAGGAACGCGAGTGCGGCGAGAGCGCGGATCGCGACGTCGGGCGACATGGCTAGGCGCGGCGGATGAGGCCGGCGCGTGCGAGCAGGAAGAAGACCTGGCAGCCGACGCAAAAATCGAACGCGAAGTTGACGAACGCGAGCGCGACGACGAGCGCCGACAGTGCCCAGCCCACGATGCTCGCGCCAGCCGCGAGCGCGACCGTCGCCGCAGCGAGGAAGGCGCCGCCGAGCCCCTGCGCGAAGCGATGCGGCAGCGGATCGTCCATCACGACGCGCGGCCTCACGAGCCCGGCGGGCTTGAGCGCGCGGAGGTACAGCAGCTGGAACAGCGCGAAGCTGGGATTGAAGGCGCCGGCGAGCATGACGGCGGCGACGAAGGCGACGAGCACCGGCTGTTGCAGCGCGAACGCGACGACGTTCAGCGCGATGATCGCGACCTGGTTCGTCTTCAGCGCGCTGCGATCGAATGGGACGACGGTGGCCATGCGCCGCGACCTCCTCGGGGAATCTGCGTCCCATCGTAAAGCTGACCGGCGCGGTCGGAAATAGCGACGGGCTAACCCTGCGAGGCGGTCTGTGCCGCACTCCCCTCATCGGCGGCCGCCATGACGACCGCCGGCTGGCGACGCCGGCCCCGGCCGCCCCGCGTGCCGCGCCTGGTCGCTCGTTTGGGCTTGGCCGCCTCCAGCGGCCGGGCGGCGCCGACCGCGATCGGTTCGCTCGCGCCGACCACCCGCTGCACGAGCTCGTGGTCGCGCAGGAGGACGTAGCCCGGGCGATGCTTCGTCCCGCGCTCCTCGAGGCGCACCGCTCCGGCGTCGATGAGCCGCTTCAAGATCGCGTCGAGGTCATCGCCCTCGGCGCGGGCGAGCAGCTCAGGCACGAGCGAGGCGTTCGTCCAATCGCGCTCCTCGGGACGGTCGGCGACGGCCTCGGCGAAGTGGAGCAGCAGGATCACCGACGCGCCGGTGCGCCGGCTGTACTCGACGAGCGGATGGCCCTGCTGCAACCAGCACATCGCGATCTGCCGCCCCTCGCGACCGACCTGCTCGGTGACGACGGCGCCGCGCTCCTCGGCGATCGCGAAGAGCGTCTCGAGCAGCGCGCGGCGCTGACCGCGACCCTGCACGATGCCGGGCTGGTCCGCGCGCGAAAGCGGATCGAGCACGGCCTCGACGACGGGGATGCGCCGTTGGTCCTTGCCGAGCACGGTGTCGACGCGGCGCAGCAGTCGCACGAGCTGGAAGATCGTCTCGGCGACGAGCGGCGAACCGAAGTTCAGCTCGAGGTGCTGCTTCCCCTTCGCCCGCGCGCGTCCGACGCTCCGCGCGAGCAGGTGGCCCTGCGCGATGCCGGCGTCGACGAGCGCCTCGAGGGCCTTGCGTCCCTCGCGCTCGCTCTCGGGGACGACGCTCGCGACGAACTCGTCGCGCGACATCCCGCCGTTGCCCAGCGCGACGGTCTGGTCGAGGAGCAGCACCGCGAGGCGCCGCTGCTCGGTCTCCTCCGTCGGCGCGTGGGCCGGCAGCATCGGCGCGACGGCCGCGGGCGCGGCGCGTTCGCTCGGCCGGCGCGCGCCGCGTCCTCTCCCGCCGCGCACGCCGCGTGGGCGCGGCTCCTCGACGGCGACGCGCTGCTCCGGCGCGCGCAGGCGCATCTCCGGAAGGATCTCCTCGAGCAGGAACACGTCGTCGCGGAGATACGGCGACTCGCGCAGCTCGTTCGCGAGGGCCTTGTCGCCGGCGATGAGGTAGACGCGCTTGTCCTCGTCCTTGAGCGCCTTGCACAGCGCGTTGAGGTCGCGGTCGCCCGAGACGATGAACCACGTGTCGAGCTCGGGCCGCTCCTTGTACAGCATGCGCAGCGCGCGGACGATGAGGACCGAGTCGGCGCGACCTTTCAGCAGGCGTCCGGACATGCGCTGCGCGACCGCAATCGGCTCGATGCCGGTGAACTCGAGCGCCATGAGCAGCGTCTCGTCCTGCGCGGCGACCTCCTGTCCGAAGATGGCCTGCTTCACGCGGACCGAGCCGAACTCGGCCGACTTCGCGAGGATCGCCTGCAGAATTTTCAGTGATGAGGGGAGCGCGCCTTCGGAATGTTGTCGCAGGGTGTAGTAGACGTTCTCCCAGTCGATGAAGAGGGCGACGTCGGACACGGATGCTCCTTGTTCAGTTGTTCGTTCGCGAAGGAGCCGTCACGCGCCGCCGATCGTCGCCCTTCAAGACGTCACGCGCGCCCGAGCCTCGGACGCACGCGCCGCCCGTCGCTGCTAGCGACCCGTCTTTCTCGGACCAAGCGTCGCCGTCGCGAGCGGTTCCCTGACTGCAGTATGTCAGAACTACGCGCCGAGGAGCCGAGCGACTATGGCGCGCTCATCTCCAGCGTCGCCGTCGCGGTCGCCGTCTCCCGCGTCGCGCCGTCATCAACGCTGAACTGAAGGACGAGGGAATACGCATCCGCCGGGACGAGCGCGCCCTTCTCGTCGCGGCCATCCCAGCTGACCTCCGTCGTCTGTGATCGTTCGGGCGTCGCGGTCACGGTCGTCGTCGCGAGGTTCCGCACGAGCGCCTCCGACGGAGCGCCGCCCTCGTTGATGCCGCTGGCGAGGATCCTGGCGCTGATCGGACCCGCGATCGTGCCGCGCGCGGCGACGATCGTGACCGGGATCGTCGCGTTCGCGCCGAGCGGGTACGTTCGCCGCAAGACGATCTCGACGCGGCCGTTCGGGAGGTTCGTCGGCACCACGAATCCGCTCGCCGCCGACTGCGGCGGAGCGCTGCTCGGCGGACGCCCGGCGCACGCCGCGATCGTCGCGAGCAGGATCAGGGCTAGCGTCGCCGCTTTCGACAGCTCTCGCACAACCCGTAGAGGTCGAGCGCGGCGTGATCGACCTGGAAATCGTGGCGCCGGCCGACCGACGCGAGCATCGGTGCGACCACGTCTTCCGCCAGATCCTCGACGCGCTGGCAACGCGTGCACACGAGGTGATGGTGGTGCTCGGCGTCGCACGAGATGTACGCCGAGACATGACCCTCGCGCTCGAAGCGGCTGGCCATGCCGTCCTGGACC
>DASQXO010000026.1:0-10924 GCA_035639655.1 Candidatus Dormiibacterota bacterium | reverse complement strand
ACCGACGCGCCGATCGTGCTGTTCGAGCAGCATGTCGGTCTCTCGGTCGCGCTCGCTTTCGCGCGGTACGTGCATGCCACCGGCGACGAGGACTACCTCCGCGAGAACGCCTGGCCCGTGCTCGAGGGCGTCGCGGAGTGGATCGAGAGCCGCGCCGCGCGGACGCCACGGGGATTCGAGATCAAACGCACCATCGGCATCGCTGAGCAGCGCGAACAGGCGGTGGACAACGCGGCGTACGTGAACATGGCGGCCGCGGTCGCGCTCGCTGAGGCGGCCGATGCCGCGCGCCGGCTCGGACGCCCCGACACCGAACGGTGGCGCGAGATGTCGACGCGCATGTTCGTGCCCCGCAAGGGCGACGTCATCCAGATCCACGACCGGTACGAGCCGGACGCCGAGGGCATCGCGGGCGACACGCCGGAGCCGCTCGCCGGCCTCTTCCCGATCGGCTATCGCGCGAGCCCCGAGGTCGAGCGCGCGACGATCGAGTTCTACCTGCCGCGCGCGGAGCGGTTCGTCGGACGACCGATGCTGTCCGCCACGCTCGGCGTGCATGCCGCGCGCATCGGCGATCGCGCGCGTTCGGCGCGGCTCTTCGAATCGGGCTATGCCGAGTTCGCGAACGAGCCGTTCCGGGAGACCGACGAGTTCAGCCGCACCCGCTTCCCGGAGCGCCCGCGCGTCGGCCCGTTCATCGCGAACCTCGGCGGGTTTCTCACCTCCTGCCTGTACGGTCTCACCGGCATCGAGCTCGGGCCGGGCGATCCGCGCACTTGGCCGCGGCGGCCGGTCGTGATGCCGGAGTGCTGGGACGGCATCGAGGTCGAGCGCGTGTGGGTACGCGGGCGCGCGATGGGGTTACGCGCGCGTCACGGCGCGGACCGCGCCGAGCTCGCGTGACGCGCGGTCAGGCGGTGTAACCGCTCCCGCGCAGAACTCGCCCCGGCGTGGCGCCGGTGTGCTCGCCGTCGCGCAGGACGGCGACGCCGTTCACGAACACGTCCTCGACGCCGGTGGCGAAGCGATGCGGATCGTCGTACGTCGCGTGATCGCGAATGCGGAGCGGGTCGAACGCGACGACATCGGCGAAGCAGCCCGCGGCGAGTAGCCCGCGATCGGTCAAGCGCAGGTTTTGCGCCGGGAAGCGCGTCAGCCGGCGGACCCCGTCCTCGAGGCTCGCCGCGCTCCCGTCGCGCACGTAGTGCCCCAGCACGCGGGCGAACGTGCCATACGCGCGGGGGTGCGGGTTGGACAACAGGAACGGCCCTTCCGGGGCGAGTGAGCCCGCATCGGATCCGAACGACATCCAGCGGAGGCCGACCTGGCGGTGCACGTTCTCCTCCGACATCAGGAAGTAGGCGCATCCGACCCGGCTGTCATCCTCGATGACGAGGTCGATCGCCGTTTCCTCCGGCGGCCTCGCGCGCATCGCCGCGACGGCGGCGAGCGTCTTCCCGGTGAGCGGCTTCAGCGCGGGGTTCTTGAACTGGAGCAGAAGGATGTTCTCCGCCGACCCGGCCGAGCGGTACAGGTTGTCCCACGTCTCCGCCGGCCTGCGCATCTCGTCGACGATCCGGGCGCGCAGCGCGGGATCGCGCAGCCGGGCGAGCCATCGGGCGTGCCCGCCCTCCTGCGACCACGGCGGCATCGACGCGTCGAGCCCGGTCGCGCCCGCGGTGTACGGGTACATGTCGGCGGTGATCGCGAGACCCTCGGCGCGCGCGGCCTCGACACGATCGACGACGTCCCCGAGCTTCGACCAGTTCGAGCGGCCGGCCTGCTTGAGGTGGTAGATCTCCGCCGGACAGCGCGCGCGGCGCGCGATCTCGATGAGCTCGTCGACGGCCTCGAGGAGCCGATCGCCCTCGTTGCGGAGATGCGAGATGTACATCCCGCCGAGCTCCGCCGCAGCCGACGCGAGCGCGGCGAGCTCGTCGGTGTCGGCGAACGTCGCCGGCGTGTAGATGAGCGACGAGCCGACGCCGAGCGCGCCCTCGCGCATGGCCTGGCGCACGAGCGCGCGCATCCGTTCGAGCTCCTCGGGGTTCGCGCGACGGTCCTCGTAGCCGAGCTCGTGGATGCGCACGGTCGCCGCACCGACGAAAGACGCGATGTTGCAGGACACGCCGCGCCGCTGGAGTCGGTCGAGGCCCTCGCCGAGCGTCGTCCAGTCGACCTCGTACTTGACGTCACCCTGTCGATCCATCACCTCGCGCCGCATCGCCGCGGTGTACGGGCCCATCGACCAGCCCTCGCCGAACACCTCGAGCGTCACGCCCTGCTTGATGTCGCTCAGCGAGCGACCGTCGTGGAACAGCGGTGCGATCGCCCACGAGAGCATGTTGATGAAGCCCGGCGCGACGGCGAGACCGCGTACGTCGACCTCCGTCGAGGCGCGTTCCTGCACGCGCGACGAGACCGCGGCGATCCGATCGCCCGCGATCGCGACGTCGCCGACGAACGGCTCGCGCCCGCTACCGTCGACGATGAGACCGCCGCGCAAGACGACGTCGGGCGGCGTTCGCACGCGTCCATCATGTCAGCCGACCGCGCCGCATCGTCCGGCTACGCTCTGCGATGGTGACGAGCGACGCCGCGCCGATCGTCGCGCGCGAGCTGGCGAAGACGTTCCGCGTGCACGAGCGTGAGGAAGGTCTCGGCGCGACGCTGCGCGCCGTGGTGCGGCGCCGCTACCGCGACGTGCGCGCGGTCGCCGGCATCAGCTTCCGGATCGACGCCGGCGAGGTCGTGGGCTTCCTCGGGCCGAACGGCGCCGGCAAGACCACGACGCTGAAGATGCTCTCCGGCCTGCTCCATCCGACCTCAGGCGACGCGCGCGTCCTCGGCTTCGTCCCGTGGGAGCGGCGCGACGCCTTCCTCTCGCGGATCGCGCTGCTGATGGGAAATCGCTCGCAGCTCGTGTGGGACATCCCGGCCGCGGACTCGTTCGCCGTCCTCCGCGAGATCTACCGCATTCCCGAGGACCAGTACCGCCGCGCGCTCGACGAGCTCGTCGAGCTCCTCGACCTGCGACCGCTGCTGCACAAGCCGGTGCGAAACCTCAGCCTCGGCGAGCGCATGAAGGTCGAGTTCGCCGCGGGCCTGATCCACTCGCCCAACGTCGTCTTCCTCGACGAGCCGACGATCGGTCTCGACGTCACGATGCAGGCCCGCATCCGCCGGTTCGTCGCGGACTACAACGCGCGGACCGGCGCGACGATCCTCCTCACGAGCCACTACATGGACGACGTCGTCGCGCTCTGCCGGCGCGTGCTCGTCATCCACCACGGCACGCTCCTGTACGACGGCGCGCTCGGCCGCCTCGCCGAACGGATGGCGCCGTACAAGGTCATCGTCGTCACCCTGCACGACGGGGCGCGCGACCTCCGCGCGTACGGCGACGAGGTCGAACGCGCCGAGAACCGCGTGACGCTCCGCGTCGCGCGCGAACGCGCGCCGGAACGAGCGGCCGCACTCGTGCGCGAGCTCGACACGAGCCTCGCCGACATCTCCGTCGAAGACCCGCCCATCGAGGAGATCATCGACCGTGTCTTCAGCGGGGAGCGGCCGGTGCCCGCGTGATCGCCACGTACCGCGCGCTCGCTCTCGCGCAGCTGCAGGCGCTGTCGCAGTACCGCGCGCAGGTGTTCATCTACCTCTTCTTCTCGATCATCCGTCCGGTCATCTTCCTCGCCGCGTGGGTCGCGGTCGCGAACTCTCAGGGCGGGCGCGTCGGCGCCTTCGGCGTCGCGGACTTCGCGGCCTACTACGTCGGGATCATGCTCGTCGGGCACCTCACGATGTTCTGGCATGCCTGGGATTTCGAGACCGAGGTGCGACTCGGAAAGCTTTCCGCGAAGCTGCTCCGTCCGCTGCACCCCGTGCACTACGCGGTCGTGGAGAACGCGACGTGGAAGCTGTACACGCTCCTCGGGCTCGCGCCCGCGATCGTGCTCATCGCGCTCACCTTCGGCGCGCGCTTCACCACCGACCTCCCGCACCTGCTCCTCTTCATGCCGAGCGTGCTGCTCGCGGCGGCGCTCAACTTCGTCATCGGCTGGTGCGTCTGCGCGAGCGCGTTCTGGACGACGCGCGTGCACGCCGTGGCCGAGCTCGTCAACCGGGCCGCATTCATCTTCGCCGGGACGATCGCGCCGCTCGACCTGCTCCCTGGCGTGCTGCGGACGATCGCGTACGCGCTGCCGTTCGGTTACGTGATCGGCGTTCCGGCCGAGATCCTCCGCGGCGGCACGTCGCTCGAGCGCGCCGTCGTGCTCCTCGCGGTCCAGGCGACGTGGCTGCTCATCGCGTTGCTTGCGTTCCGCATGCTGTGGGCCACCGGGCTGCGCCGCTACAGCGCGGTGGGCGCCTGATGCTGCGCTACCTACGCCTCCTGCGCGCCTTCGCCGCGACCGAGCTGCAGTTCGAGCTCGAGTACCGCACGAACCTCGTCGTCGAGCTGCTTCAGATGGTCGTCGTCATCGTGACGAGCCTCGGCGCGGCGCTCGTCCTCTTCAACTACACCACGCAGCTGAACGGCTGGACGCTCGGCGAGATGCTCGTGCTCCTCGGCGTCTTCTACGTCGTGCAGGGCGTCGAGGAGACGATCTTCCAGCCGAGCTTCACGACGTTCATGGAGCACGTGCGGCAGGGCACGCTCGACTTCATTCTGTTGAAGCCGGTCTCGGCGCAGTTCTTCGTGAGCGTGCGCCGGATGCAGCTCATCCAGACCGCGCAGGCCACCCTCGGGGTCGCGATCGTCGTCGTCGGCATCACGCGGCTCGAGCTCGTGACGCCCTGGACCGCCGTGGCGTTCGCGCTCGCGCTCGCCTGCGGCGTCGCGCTCGTCTACGCGCTGCTCCTCGGGCTGTCCACGCTCGCGTTCTGGTTCGTGCGCGTCGACAACATCCTCGCCATCTTCTGGTCATTCCTCGACGCGGCGCGGTTTCCGATCGACATCTACCCGGGCTGGCTGCGGCTGACGCTCTCGACCGTGGTCCCGATCGGCATCGCGGTGACGGTCCCCGCGCAGGCGCTCGCCGGCCGTCTCGACCTGACCGGCCTCGCGCTCCTCGGCGTCGCGGCGGTCGCGGCGATGGCAGTGTCCGCCTGGCTGTGGCGGCTCGGTCTCCGCAGCTACACCGGTGCGAGCGCCTGACTCACGCGGCGAGCTCACGGCGCAGCCACGCCGCCGTCTCGACGACGGCGGTGCGGTCGACGCCGGTCGCGATGCCGCTGCCCTCGCAGAAGAACAGGAGGTCCTCCGTGGCGAGGTTGCCGTGCGGATCCTCGACGACGGTGCTGCCGCCGAGACCGGCGACGCTCGTGTCGATCGTCGTGACGCCGAGGGTCAGCACGGCGAGGACGTTCGCGAGCGCCTGGTGATGCGTGTCGTGGAAGTGCACCGCCAGCCGTGCCGGCTCGACGCCCGCGGCGACGAACCCGCGCACGAGTCGATCGACGGTCACCGGCGTGCCGGCGCCGACGGTATCGCCGAGTGAGAGCTCGTCGGCGCCGAGATCGAGCAGCCGCCGGCCGTCGTCCACGGCGAACGCGACCGGCGTCGGACCGTCCCACGGATCGGCGATGACCATCGAGAGGTACGCACGCACTCGCAGCTGCAACTCCTTCGCACGCAGCACGACCGGCCGTTGCATCGCGAACACCTCTTCACGGCTGTGCCCGAGGTTCTTCCGCGAGTACGCCTCGCTCGCCGAGGCGAACACCGCGATATCCGTCGCGCCCGCGGCGAGCGCGCGCTCCAGACCCTTCTCGTTCGGGACCAGCACCGGGTAACGGACGCCGTTCTTGCGACGGAGTTGCCGGAGCACATCGTCCGCATCCGCGAGCTGTGGCACCGCCTTTGCGCTCACGAAGCTCGTCGCCTCGACCGTCCGCAGGCCGGCGTCGGCGAGGCGTTCGATGAGCCGGACCTTCGTCGCCGTCGGCAGGACCTTCCGCTCGCTCTGCAGTCCATCCCGAGGGCCGACCTCGACGATCGTGATCTGCTCGGGGAGATTCATCCGCTCTCCATGTCGACGAGACGCTGCCCGCGCTCGACCTGATCGCCGACGGCGCAACGCACGGCGCGCACGACGCCGTCACCGGGCGCGCGCACGGGCAGCTCCATCTTCATCGCTTCGACGACGATGATCGTCTGTCCGCGCCGGACGCGATCGCCGGCGCTTGCGCGCACTGCGACGACGAGGCCGGGCAGTGGTGCTGCGAGATCGGCGCCCGGTAGCGTGTCGTACGCGTGCTCGCGCGAGCCGATCTCGAGCTCGTGCGCTTCTCCGCGCAACCAGGCCCAGGCGCGCGACCGATCCGACGCGCACGCCGCCGGCTCGCCGTCGACGGTCCACTCGTGCGGCTCACCGCCGCTTCTCGCGAGCACGGTCGCGCCGACGTGGAACGGTCCGGCGCCGCTCACGCGGACGACGCGTTCGCGCTCGCCGGCGCGGACGACGATCGCCGAGCCCGCGTCGCCCAGGCCGCGCCACGCGCCGTGCGCGCTCCACGGATCGCGTCGCGACGCCTTCCGCTGCGAGGCCGCGTACTCGTTCGCCGCGGCGAGGGCGAAGATCGCCTCCGGAGTCGGGGCGGGCGCGACGAGCCGCGCAAGCTCGCGATCGATGAGCTCCGTCGTCATTCGACCGTCGCGCATCGCGTCGTGCGCGAGCAGGCGTCTCACGAAGGAGACGTTCGTGCGCACGCCGAGGAGCTGCGTCTCGGCGAGCGCCCGATCGAGGGCGGCGAGCGCGCCGGCGCGATCCTCCGCGTGGGCGATGAGCTTCACGAGCATCGGATCGTAGAAGCGCGTCACCGTCGAGTTCTCCTCGACGCCGGCGTCGACGCGGACGCCCGCCGGCCACCGCGCGTGAGCGATGCGTCCGATGGAGGGGACGAACTCGGCCTCGGGATCCTCGGCGTAGATGCGGGCCTCGATCGCGTGCCCGCGCGGCCTCGGCGCCTGGAGCGTGAGCGCCTCGCCGATGGCGACGCGGAGCTGCTGCTCGACGATGTCGATCCCGAGGACCGCCTCGGTCACCGGATGTTCGACCTGCAGCCGCGCGTTCACCTCGAGGAAGTAGAACGCTCGCGCGCCGTCGAGGAGGAACTCGGCGGTGCCGGCGTTGACGTAGCCGACTTCACGCATGAGCCGCTCGGTCGCGGCGAACAGCGCGGTCCGTGTGGCGTCGTCGACGTGCGGGGCGGGCGATTCCTCGACGACCTTCTGATGCCGCCGCTGGGCGGAGCAGTCGCGCTCGCCGAGGATCGCGACGCGGCCCGTCGCGTCCGACACGAACTGGACCTCGACGTGACGCGTCTCGTGGAGCTCGCGCTCGAGGATCAGGCGATCGTCGCCGAACGATGCTGCGGCGATCCGTCGCGCGGAGGCGAGCGCATCGCCGAGGTCATCCTCGCGGCGAACGGCGACCATGCCCTTCCCGCCGCCGCCCGCCGAGGGCTTCACGAGCAGCGGATACCCGATCCGCCGCGCCGCGGCGCGGAGCGCGCCGTTGCTCTGGTCGTCGCCCTCGTAGCCCTCGAGCACGGGGACCTTCGCGCGTCGCGCGCTGCGCTTCGACTCGGCCTTCGAGCCGAGCAGCCGCAGCACCGCGGAGGGCGGCCCGACGAAGACGAGTCCCGCGGCGGCGACCGCCTCGGCGAAGCGAGCGTCCTCGGCCAGGAAGCCGTAGCCGGGGTGGACGAGGTTCGCGCCGGTCTCGCGAGCGGCGGCGATGATCCGCTCCGTCGCGAGGTACGACTCGCGAGCCGGCGCGGGCCCAAGACGCACCGCGACGTCCGCTTCGCGGACGAACGGCTCGCGCGCATCCGCGTCCGAATGCACAGCGACCGTGCGGAAGCCGAGCCGTCGCGCGGTCCGGAACACGCGGCGGGCGATCTCACCGCGATTCGCCACGAGCACGGTCAGGGGCATGCCGTCTGCACCGCCTGACGCGGACATCGGGAGGGAGGACGAACATGGAACGGAAGCGACTCGACGGCATGCGCGTCGCGGTCATCGCGAACGAATGGTTCGAGCAATCGGAGATGGAGGAGCCGCGCAAGGCGCTCGACGCGGCCGGCGCGGAGACCGTGCTCATCTCGACGAAGGGCGGCGAGATCCAGGCGCGCTCGCAGGGCGAGAAAGGCGCGCGCTTTCCGGTCGACATGACCCTCGACGAGGCGCGGGCGAGCGACTTCGACGCGGTGCTGCTCCCGGGCGGGACGCTCAACGCCGACAAGCTGCGCATGGACGAGCGCGCCCGCGGGTTCGTGCGCGAGATGCAGTCCGCCGGAAAGCCGATCGCGGCGATCTGTCACGCGCCCTGGCTTCTCGTCTCGGCAGGGCTGGTGAAGGGCCGCACCCTCACGAGCTTCTACACGCTGCAGGATGACATCCGCAACGCCGGTGGCACGTGGCAGGACCAGCCAGTCGTCCGCGACCGCAACTGGGTCACCAGCCGTCAGCCATCCGACATCCCCGAGTTCAATCGCGCGACGCTCGAGCTGTTCACCGAAGCGGTCCCGGCGAAGGCGGCGCGATAAGCTCTCGGACCCTTTCGATGCGACGATGCCGTGGCGTGCGGGACGGATCGAAAGGGCCCGTCACCACTTCGGCGCGCGGCGCTCGACGAAGGCGTGGAAACCTTCCTGCGCCTCGCGCGTGGCGCGAATGTCGGCGATCGTGCGGATCGTGAGCTCGCGCACCTCCTGCGGCGTGTGGCCCGCGACCTGACGCACGAGGCGCTTCGCCGCGCGGATCGCGGCGGGCGATCCCTTGCGGATCTCCGCCAGCGTGTCGTCGACGGCGCCTTCGAGCTCGTCGGGCCTCGTCACGCGATGCACGAGTCCGGCCTCGTAGGCGCGCGCCGCGTCGAAGCGTTCCGCGGTGATGAACGCCGCCGTCGTGAACGACGGCCCGAGCTTGCGCAGCACGTACGGCGAGACGACCGAGGGGATGATCCCGACGCGTACCTCGGCGAACTGGAACCACGCGTCCGTCGAAGCGATGACGATGTCGCCGACCGCGACCAGACCCGCGCCGCCGCCGATCGCCGGACCCTGCACCTTGACGACGAGCGGCATCGGTAGGCCGTCGAGCGTCGCGAAGAGGCCGGCGAGCGCCTGCGCGTCCTCGACGTTCACCTCGCGCGACTCCGCCGCGACGGCGCGCATCCAGTTCACGTCCGCTCCGGCGCAGAACACGGGTCCCTCGCTCTGGAGCACGACGGCGCGCGCGTTCGGCGCGACTCCGTGCACGAGGTCGACGAGTCGCGCGATCAGCGCCGCGTCGAACGCGTTGCGGACCTCCGGTCTGGCGATCGTGATGCGGGCGATGCCGCCGGCATCGTGCTCGAGGCGCGCGGTCACGGCGGCGACATTACCGCGTCCGGGCATCGAGCTTGAACGGCGCATCCCCGCGATCGCCGCGCGGCCGCGCGCGCAGTTCGCCGAGCGCCTCCGCAAGCGCGTGAAGGTTTGCGTCGTCTCGCGCATAGCCGATGTCGAGGTCCTGCGTGACGATCGGGGATCCCCGGAGCACCGCTGCGATGCCGCCGATGACGACGAGCCGCACTCCCAGCGCCCTGAGTATCGGCAGGGGCCCGCGTGCGTTCCCATAGCGTGCTCGTGCGCCGCCGCGAACCGTCTGCCGGGCCCCGCCTCCTCCTCGTGCTCGTCCTCGGCACGGTGCTCGGCGTCGTCGTGACGGCGTCCGCGCTGGGCGGACCGAGTCGAGCGGTGACGTCGCTCGCCGGAGTGGTCAGCAGCCCGACCCCGACGCCCGCGCCGAGCGACCCGATGTGGATCGTGCGCGCCAAGCGTGTCGCGCCGCCAAATGGAGCGCGCCGCGTCGTGATCCAGGCGGGTCACTGGAAGACGGATGAGGTGCCCGACGAGCTCGCGAACCTGCGGATCCTCGGCGGCGCGGTATGGAGCAACGTCACGGAGCAGGGCTATGTCCTCGGGATCGCCGAGAAGGTCACCGCCAAGCTGCAGGCGAAGGGCTACGCCGTCGACCTCATGCCGACGACGCTGCCGCCGGGCTACGTCGCCGACGCGTTCGTGGCGATCCACGCCGACGGCGATGAGACCGGCACCGCGCGCGGCTTCAAGATCGCGCACGGCGATCGCCGCACCCCGTACGACGAGGCGCTCCAGCAGGTGCTGGCCGAGGAGTACTGGAAGTCGACGGACCTTCCGCTCGACCTCAACGTGACGCCCGCGATGCTCGAGTACTACGCGTGGCGCTGGGAGAAGTACAAGACAGCGCTCTCTCCGTACACGCCCGCCGTCGTCATCGAGACCGGCTTCATCACGAGCGCCGCGGACCGCGCCGTCCTCCTGCTGAAGCCGGACAAGGTCGTCGACGGGATCGTGAACGGCATCGAGCGCTTCCTGCGCGAGGTCCCGCGCGACGCGGTCTTCCGCGACGAGCTCGTGTTCGCGCGCGCGACGCCTTCTCCGCCGGCGCAGTAGCCGCACTGGAAACCGCGGCTCAGCACCTACCGTTAGCCGGTTCGTGAGCGGATCGATCCGGCTGTTCTTCGCCATCGTTGCCCTCGCCGCGGCACTCGCGGCGCCCGGCGTCGCTCAGTGGCTCTCATCGACCGGCGTCGCGACGCTCGACGGCGATCCGAATCTCGCGCCCCTACCCGCCAAGCTCAGTCGCGAGGACGCGATCGCTTCGGTTCGCGATCCGACCCACGAGAACGTCGGGCGAGTCGATCGCCTCGCGGCGAAGCTACTCACGTACGAGGAGTACCTCGAAGTCGCCGGACCGATCCACCCGAAGGGCGGCGGCACCGCCGGGTTCATGGGCGATCCCTCCGCGCGCGTACTGTGGGTGGTCGCCGTGTCCGGCGAGATCTATCCGAACGGGAGGATGCCGGTCTTCTTCGGTCGCCCGCCGGCG
>DASQXO010000025.1:0-8248 GCA_035639655.1 Candidatus Dormiibacterota bacterium | reverse complement strand
AGCAGCGATCCGGCGAGCGGCCCGCTCGTGACGAACGTCGCGCCGGAGGGTGCCCACGTCTCGGTCCCGCTCTCGAGCAGCGGATCGCGGAACCGGGAGTCGCCGCGGATGCCGAAGACGAACGGCCAGCCGTAATTGCCGCCCGGTTCGATCCCGTTCACCTCGTCGTGGCAGCAGTCCTGCCCGAGGGCCGGGAGTCCGCTCGGTCCGTGCTCGGTCGCGTAGAGCCGGCCGCGGGCGTCCCAGGCGAGCCCCTGCGGATGCCGGTGGCCGTACGACCACACCGGTGAGCCGGCGAACGGATTGTCCGCCGGGATCGAGCCGTCGCGCTCGAGGCGGAGGATCTTGCCGTTCGGCGATGAGAGATCCTGCGCGAGCGATTCGATCTGCGCCTCCCCGACGGTGACGTAGAGCTTTCCGTCCGGCCCGAGCTTGACCCGTCCGCCGTCGTGCAGCTGTCCGCCGGCGATGCCGTCGAGCAGCACCTTGTCGACGACGCCCTTTCCGTCCTGCTCGCGCATCCGCACGAGCCGGTTCTGGCGCCGACCGTTCGAGGCGAAGTACGTGTAGTAGACGTAGGCGTAGCCGTTCGTCGGGAAGTCCGGATCGAGGGCGAGGCCGAGCAGACCGCCCTCGTCGTTTGGGCGGCTCGCCACCGTGAACGTCGCCCACGGTGCGGCCTCGAGCGCGCCGTCCTTGATCGTGCGGATGCGCCCGTCGCGCTCGGTGAGGAACAGGCGTCCGTCCCGCGCGCGGTCGATCGCCCACGGCGCCACGAGGCCGCGCACGATGACGTCGACGCGGTCGACCACGGCGGGTTGCGTGGGTATCGACGATGCCGTCGGGCTCGTCGACGCCCGCGTCACCGATGGCGACGCGGAGGGTGTCAGGCCGAGCGGTGGAACAGGCGCGCACGCGGCGAGCGCGACGGCGATCGCGAGAGCAACCGCGGCGCGGGATCGCACAGGAGAAGGATGACAGCGGAGTCTTAGAGCTTCGTGAGGAAGCGGATGCCGTGCCGTGCGCTCCTACAATCGCAGTGATTGGCCCCGTAGCTCAGTGGATAGAGCAGCACCCTTCGAAGGTGTTGGTCGCGCGTTCGAATCGCGCCGGGGTCGCAGGCATCTGACATGTCTTTCGGTACACTTGGTGGCCTAGCGCGCCCGATCCTCACGCGGACCCGGTAGCTCAGTGGATAGAGCACTTCCCTACGAAGGAAGTGGCCGCGCGTTCGAATCGCGCCCGGGTCGCAGTCTCTTCGGCGATGATGCGGTGGCATCACCTCTGCTCGGCTTGTCCGTGTGGCAGTCGTTTCGCCCGACCTCTTCGTCCTCGTCCTGCGCGTGTTACTCGGCCTGCTGCTCGCCGGTCACGGCGCACAGAAGGTGTTCGGCGCCTTCGAGGGCCCCGGCCTCGAGGGCTTCCGCGCGAGGGTCGCGAACATCGGATTCCCTGCGAGACCGTTCGCCGAGCTCGCGGCGTTCGGCGAGCTGGTCGGCGGCCTCGCGCTCGCCGTCGGGCTGCTGACGCCGATCGCGTGCGCGGTGCTCGCCGTGGACATGCTCGTCGCGATCCTCAAGGTGCACGGCCCGAAGGGCCTGTGGGTGACGAAGGGCGGCTACGAGTACCCGCTCACGCTGCTCGTGATCTTCGCGCTCATCGGCCTCACCGGTCCCGGCCGCTACGCGATCGACGCAGCGCTCGCGCTCATGCCGAGCCCGCCGATCTTCGTCCTTGTGTTCATCGCCGGCACCGCGATCGTCCTTGCCGCGTCGCGCCGCCGAGCCGCCGCAGCGGAGCAAGGCCGCGGCAAGACCGTCGCCTGATCGCTACTTGGTGCCCACCTCGTCGAGCCTGACGACCCGCCGCCCGATCCGCGTCCACTGATCCTCGCCGCGATCCTCGAGCACGTCGACCTCGACGGCGTGGCGCTCTGAGCGAACGCGCTCCACGAATAAGGACGCCGCTTCCTCAGGCGTTCCGGCCTCGAGCTGCATCTCGAGCGTCACCGCGAACTTCCTCGTCTTCACCGGCGCGAGCCTACGCGCTCTTGACGCTCGAACGTCTGTTCGCCTATAACACCAGCCCGTGCGAACAGATGTTCGGACCCCGTCGCGGCTCCTGCTCGAGCAGCTGCTCGAGCGGCTCGAGAGCGGAGACGGGCTCTCGGAGTCCATCTGCCGCTGGCAACGGCTTCCGGCGCGGGCGGCGCGGTACGCGCCGGCGCCGGCCTGGCTCGAGGAGCGGCTGACCGCGGCGCTCGCCCGACGCGGGATCGCGCAGCTCTACACACATCAGCGCCACGCCCTCGACGCCCTCCATGCCGGCCGCAACGTGGTCGTCGTCACGCCGACGGCCTCGGGCAAGACGCTCTGCTACGACCTCCCGGTCCTCGACGCCATCGCGAAGGACCCGAACGCACGAGCGCTCTACGTCTTCCCGACGAAGGCGCTCGCGCAGGACCAGCTCGCCGCGCTCGAGCGCCTCGCCGACGGGATCGATGTCGAGCTGCGCACGTTCACCTACGACGGCGACACGCCGCCGGAAGCGCGCGCGGCGATCCGCAACGCCGGACACGTCGTCATCACCAATCCCGACATGCTCCACACCGGCATCCTGCCGCACCACACCAAGTGGGTGCGCCTCTTCGAGAACCTTCGCTACGTCGTGCTCGACGAGCTGCACACGTATCGCGGCGTATTCGGCAGTCACGTCGCGAACGTGATCCGGCGGCTGCGCCGCATCTGCGCCTTCTACGGCAGCGACCCCACGTTCATCTTCACCTCGGCCACGATCGCGAACCCGCTCGACCTCGCGCGGCGCCATCTCGGCGACGGCGACCTCGAGCTCGTCGACGACGACGGGTCGCCGCGTGGCGAGAAGATCGTCGCGATCCTGAACCCGCCGGTCGTCAACGCGGCCCTCGGGATCCGCGGCTCCGCGCTGCTCTTCGCGCGCGACCTTGCCGGCCAGTTCCTCTCCGCCGGCATCCAAACGATCGCATTCACCCGCTCGCGCATGACCGCGGAGCTGCTCCTCACCTACCTGCGCGGACACTTCCCGTACCCGCAGTACCCCGCCGACATGGTGCGCGGGTATCGCGGCGGATACCTGCCGAACGAACGGCGCGCGATCGAGCGCGGCCTCCGCGACGGCACTGTGCGGGGCGTGGTCTCGACGAACGCGCTCGAGCTCGGCATCGACATCGGAGCGCTCGACGTGTCCGTGCTCGTCGGCTATCCCGGCACGGTCGCGTCGACCTGGCAGCAGATGGGACGCGCCGGACGGCGCGAGTCCCTCTCCGCCGCGTTCCTCGTGTGCACCTCGTCGCCCGTCGACCAGTTCATCGCGCGCCATCCGGAGTACGTCCTCGAGCGCAGCGCGGAGGCCGGGCTCGTGAACCCGGACAACCTCCACCTCCTCGTGAGCCACCTGAAGTGCGGCGCGTTCGAGCTCCCGTGGCGGCGCGAGGATCGCTTCGGCACCGAGGACACGCCCGGGGTCCTCTCCTACCTCGCCGAGCAGGGCATCCTGCACGAGGCCGACGAGCGCTACCACTGGTCGGCGGAAGCGTTCCCCGCGAACGACGTCTCGCTGCGCACGGCCTCCACCGACAACGTCGTGATCATCGACACTTCGGCGCCCCGGACGCGGGTGATCGGCGAGATCGACCGCTTCGCCGCGCCGACGCGTGTGCATGACGAGGCGATCTACCTCCACGAGAGTCGGCAGTACCAGGTCGAGCGGTTCGACCACGAGCACGGGAAGGCCTACGTGCGCCCGGTCGACGTCGACTACCACACCGACGCCGATCTCGCCGTCCGCATCCGCGTGCTCGACGAGTTCGCGCGGGCGGAGCGCGCGGGCCACGGCGAGGTCCTCGTGTCGGCGCTGCCGACGATCTACAAGAAGATCCGGCTCTACACACACGAGAACGTCGGCTGGGGCAAGATCCACCTCCCCGAATCCGAGCTGCAGACGACCGCGTTCTGGACGTTCCTCGGCGAGCGCGAGACCGCGCGGCTCCGTCGCGATCACGTCGAGGTCGGGATCGCCGGACTCGGCCAGCTGCTGCACGGCATCGCGCCGGTGTTCCTCATGTGCGACCCGCACGATCTGGGCGTCGCCTCGGAAGTTCGCTCGCCGCATACGAGCGCACCGACCGTCTACCTCTACGACGCGGTCCCCGGCGGCATCGGCTTCGCCGAACGGCTCTTCCGCATCCGCGACGTGCTCCTCCAACGATCCCTCGAGCACCTCGACGGGTGCGGCTGCGACGACGGCTGCCCCTCGTGCGTCGGACCGGCGTCCGCACTCGGCGCGGACGTCAAGAGCGCGACGCGCGAGGTGCTCGTCCTCCTCCGCTGATGCAGCTGCGCGAGCGTCTGGCGGCGATCCCGGCCGCTCGAGGCGACGGCCGCCGCGCGGACCCGCTCGCGCGCCTTCGTCGACCGCGTGTCCCCTTCGTCACGCGCGAGGAGCACCTCGCGATCGACGACCTCGCGCTCGCGGTCGTCGGCCGCACGCCTCCGGACGCGATGCTCCTGGAGCAGCTCGGGCTTCGGGGTGACGCGCCGACGCGTTGGGGCGAGATCCTCTTCCTCGACACCGAGACGAGCGGTCTCGCCGGCGGCGCCGGAACGTACGTGTTCCTGCTCGGGACGCTCGAGATCGCCGACGGCGAGATCGTCGTCCGCCAGCACGCGCTCTTCGATCTCGGACAGGAGCGCGCCTTCGTCGAGGAGATCGCGACGTACCTCGGACGCTTCCGCGCCTGCGCGAGCTACAACGGGAAGCGCTTCGACCTGCCGCTCCTGAAGGATCGCGTCGCGCTGCACTTCCGCGCCACGCTCTCCGTCGACGCGGCGCACCTCGACCTGCTGCACCCCGCGCGACGGTGGTGGCGCGCCCGCACCGGTTCGGCGCGGCTCCGCGATCTCGAGGACCGCGTGCTCATGGATCCGCGCGAGGACGACCTGCCGGGGGACGAGATCCCACGCACGTACTTCACCTTCCTCGCGACCGGCGACGAGTCGCTGCTCTCGCCGATCGCCGCGCACAACCGGCGCGACCTGCTCGCGCTCGTGCGCCTCGCCGATCGGATGTGCCGGGTCGTCATCGCCGCGCGCGAGGGACGCACGCCGCTCGATGCATACGAGGCGTTCGCGATGGCCGCAGTCTTCGAGCGCCACGGTGAGACGCGCGCCGCGCGCGAATGCCTCGAGGCCGCCTTCCACGATGGCGATGCCGCCTTGCGGCGGCGCGCCGCGCTTCCGTACGCGCGCTCCCTCGAGCTCGAAGGCGCCGCCGAGCGCGCCATCGCCGTGCTCGAGCAGGTGCTGACGCTCGGCGACGGCGGCTCGCGCAGCTGGCGCGACAGCGCCGAGTCGCGGCTGCGCCGGCTTCTGCGCGTGCGGGCGCGCGAAGCTACTCGAGCCGCGCGAACACGGCCGAGGGCAGGTCGTCGCGGCTTCGCGACGTCACCTTGAGCACCTCGACGTCACGGCGGCGCTTCAGCGCGTCGGTGAACGTGTCGTGCGCCAGCTGGATGGTGGCGACGACGCGAACGTCGCGCGCGAAGATCGCCGAAAGCGACGCGCGAAATGGCCGCGAGGCAAGCTCCATCTTGCCGATCTCGTCGATGACGACGACCTCGTCGTCGCGAACCGCCTCGAGCGTGGGAATCGCGAGCGCCTCGAACGCGGCGAGGTCGACGCCGTAGCGACTCACGCGAGGCGGGCCGGGCAGCTCGACGTGCGCGAGCGTGGCGCGGTCCCCGCCGAGCGTCTCGATCGCGAAGCCGACGCGCTCGCCCCGCTCACGCATCTCGTCCGTGACGAAGCCGCGCGCCGCGATGCCTGCCTCGCGGAGGAGCACGACGACCTTCCGTGCCGCCGTCGTCTTACCCGAGCCCGGCCGGCCCTCGAGGAGGATCTTCGTGTCAGCCGACGAGCGGGCTCGAGACGGGCCGCTCGCGCGCGAGCTTGAACGCGAGGTCGACCGCCTCCGCGGCGCTCTTCGCGTAGTGGAGATACCCGGAGTGCCGCTTGTCGAGGTAGTGACGCTCGAAGGCGACGTCGGGAAGCCGGTCCGCCCATTCGCCGGTCCCGAGCAGGACGACGGTCGGCTTGTTCTCGTAGGCAACGGTGAGCTCGTTCAGCGTGCCGATGCCGCCCGAGATCATGATCACGGCGTCCGCGGCTCGCACCGTGAGCGTGTTGCGCATGAAGCCCATGCCCGTCGCGATCGGGATATCGACGTAGTCGTTCGCGTCGTCCTTGTCGAAGCCCGGCAGCAGCCCCACCGTCGTCCCTCCGGCTTCCTTGGCGCCCTTGCTCACCGCCTCCATCACGCCCGAGAGACCTCCCGAGATGACGATCCCGCCGCGTCGCGCGATCTCACGTCCGACGTCCTCCGCCGCGCGCAGCGCGCTCGCCGGGACCGGATCGCGCGGATCCTTCGCGCTCTTTCCGATCACGGTGATGAACGTCGCGCGGGCCATGAGGCGCGAGGATACTTTCTCCCTATGGCCGACATAATCCCGTTCCACGGCCTTCGCTACGACGAGAAGGTCGTCGGCGATCTCGCGAACGTCATCGCGCCGCCGTACGACGTCATTTCGCCGGCGCGTCAGGACGAGCTGTACGCGAAGAGTCCGTTCAACATCGTCCGCATCGAACTCGCGAAGGCCGAGCCCGGCGACGACGAGATCCACAACCGCTACGCGCGCGCGAAACGGGCGCTGGAGGAGTGGACCGAGCAGGGCGCGCTGCGCATCGACTACGCGCCGGGCTTCTACCTCTACGACCACCTCTTCCCCTACCGCGGGCGCCGCCTGCGGCGTCGCGGCTTTTTCGGCGCGCTGCGCCTGTACGACTGGGGGCGTGGCATCGTCCGTCCCCACGAGCAGACCTTCGCCGGGCCGAAGCAGGACCGGCTCTGGCTCTTGCGCGCGACGCGCGCGAACGTGTCGCCGGTCTTCACCCTGTTCGACGATGCCGACGGCCGCGTGCGGCGATACCTCGAGGACGCGATCGCGCACGGGCCGGCCGAGCTCGTCGCCGACGTCCGCGACGGCGAGGAGCGGCACCTGCTCTTCCGCATGGACGATCGATTCGCGACGAAGCGGATCGTCGACGCGTTCGCCGAGCGGCGCCTGTACATCGCGGACGGCCACCATCGCTACGAGACGGCACGCGACTACTTCCGCGAGCAGCAGCAGGCCGGCCGGATCGAGGTCGACAACGACACGTCGGCGTACGTGCTGACGTACTTCGCGGCGATGCAGGACGACGGCCTGCTCATCCTGCCGACGCACCGCGTGATCCGTGGCGGCACCGAGGCCGTCGAACGCGCGCTCGCGCGGTCGTTCGCGCGACACCCGGTCGACGCCGGCGCGATCGAGGACCAGCAGCCGCCGATCACCGTCGCGCTCGACTCGCAGCTCGCCGCGGTCGAGCCGACGGACGCCGCGACGCTCGAGCGGCTCCCCGCGGCGTGGCGCGATCTCCCTGTCGCCCAGGCGGAGGAGCTCCTCATCCGGCCCGCGCGCGAGGCCGGGGCCGAGGTGAGCTATACGCACGAGCTCGACGACGCGCTCGCGGCCGCGAAGGAGGGCGCGGTGAGCGTCCTGCTCCGACCCGTGACCGCGGACACGATCAAGCGCGTCGCCGACGAGTGGGAGCGGCTCCCGCAGAAGACCACCTACTTCTACCCGAAGGTCCCTACCGGACTGGTGATTCGCCCACTGGGGGCGTGACCGGATCCAGCCGGTATCTCGAGAGCGCATCGCCTGCGCGGCGACGGCGATCGACGTCGAGCCACGGGGAAATTCCCTCGAGGATCTCGACAACGTCTCGATAACTGGCTGACGCCCACATGTACTGGGGATGCCGCGACCACGGGTTCCTCGGCTTATACGGGCCGTGTATGAAACCGAGTCCTCCGACAGCCATCCTGAAACGGATGAGGTTATCCGGCACGCGGCCGTCGTACGTCGCCTGTGCGATCGTCATGCGAATCCACCGATAGCGACCTGGAGCAGCAGCAGCTCCTCCGATCCAACCCTCACCACCGAAGAACCCGGCCGCCCAAGCGCGACAGTGCGCTTGACTTGCCTCGTTTCCGGGGCTCGACGAATGCCGCATTTCATCATCGTGCGCGAGTACCAGTGCGTTCCGAAACTGCCTCTTCTTCAGCTCGCCCAGCCATGGCCACAGCAAGCACGCGACCGCACCAACGACGCTTC
>DASQXO010000024.1:0-22174 GCA_035639655.1 Candidatus Dormiibacterota bacterium | reverse complement strand
CATCCGCGCGTAGAAGTCGAGGTTGTCGCGCGCCGAGAGGCGCTCGTAGAGACCGGGATGCTCGGTGAGCACGCCGACGGTCGCGCGGATGCGCGCGTCGTCGCGGCCGAGGCGATAGCCGGCGATCTCGGCCGATCCACTCGTCGGCGCGATGAGCGCCGAGAGGAGGCGGATGGTCGTCGTCTTGCCCGCGCCGTTCGGGCCGAGGAAGCCGAAGACCTCGCCCTGCCGCACCTCGAGGTCGAGCGCGTCGACGGCGACGAGGCGGTCGAAGCGTTTCGTGAGCCGCTCGGCGCGAAGCATCATGCCGGCGGCCCCGCGCGTTCGCGGCGCATCGGCCATGACGCGACGAGCACGAGCGCGAGCACGGCGAGCGGGACGAACGCGCTGAAGCTCTCGTTCTGGCGGCGATCCGCGATCTCGTACAGGAGCGTCGGGACGAGCAGCAGGAAGCCGAAGCCCGCCGCGGCGACGGCGAGCGCGCGGCCGCGCGAGCGGCGCAAGACCACGCCCGTCGCAATGACGAGCGGCACGACGAGGACGACCTGGTCGTAGGACCAGCTGTACACCGGGAAGGCCGCGGAGGTCGCGAGCCACACGCCGAGCCAGGCGTCGCCGCGTGGGTCGAAGGCGAGGCCGGCGGCGATCGCGGCGAAGAGGACGCCGACCGCGATCCAGACGCCGGGCCCGCCGAGGAGATCGAAGAGGGCCTGCGCCGGCGTCGTCGGCGGCTGGTACCCGAGGCGCTGCGCGACGAACGTCGTTCGGTACGCCTCGGGCCACTCGGGGAAGACGAGGACGGTCGCGACGATCACCGCCCCGAACGCGGCCGCGAGCGCGATAGCGACGCGGCGTCCCGCTCGCGCGAGCGTCGCGCGGAGGAGCGCCCACACCGCAAAGAGCGCGAGCTGCGGCTTCACGAGCAGCGCGAGGCTCACGAAGACCCGTCGCGTCGAGCGCATGCGGAGCGCGATCACGCTCCAGGCGGAGATCGCGGCGACGAGGAAGCCCCACTGTCCGGCCTCCATCGCGGCGATCCCCGGCTGCGACGCGAAGAGCGCGGCGCCGGCGAGCGTGTGCGCGATGGGCAGGTTCGGCACGAACGATCGCACGAGCGCGCGGAGCGCGAGCGCGGCCAGGAGCATGCCGCCGTACGTGAAGACGCCCGACGCGATCCAGAGCGGCAGCGCCGCGAATGGCACGAGCGCGAGCGCGACCCACGGCGGGTACGCGAAGACGGCCTCGTGCGGCGGCGCCGTCCCGAATCGCAGCGACTCCGCGGGGAACGAGGTGCCGTCGTACGGGCTGCGGCCGTCGAGGACGGTGTGGCCGCCCGCCCACATGTACGAGAAGTCGTTCACCGGCAGGTTCCGGTCGCGCACCGCGAAGAAGCCGAAAACGGCCATCACGCCGAGGCCGAAGAGGACCCCGGCGAGGAACGGCAGCTCGTCGCGGAACGCCGCTGGGATGCCGAGTCGCGCCGCGCGGACGCTCGTCGCGTCGCGGAGCGATTGCGGCGTGGCGTTCATCGGGTACGGCTGTTCAGTGGCATGGGGTGGTGGAGCGAAGTCTAGGTGCCGCTATCGTCCCCCATTCGGGGAGCGATCCGGATTCCTGTCCGAGGCTGGCGTGGCGATTGCCGCGCGGGAGGTGCCGAATGCTGCCGATCGGTGACCGGGACGAGCCCGGACCGCTTCCGCTCGTCAACGTCACGCTCATCGTGCTCAACTTCCTCGTCTTCGTGCTGCTGCAGCTGCCGAACGAGAACTTCACGAACGGCTACAGCGCGGTCCCGGCCGAGATCACGAGCGGCCAGGACCTCGTCGGCCCGGTGACGGTGACGCTGCCCGACGGCACGCCGGTGCAGATCGACGAGGCGCCCGGTCCGCGGCCGCTCTGGATCACGCTCTTCACCTCGATGTTCATGCACGGCGGCTGGCTGCACCTGCTCGGCAACATGCTGTTCCTGTTCATCTTCGGCGACAACGTCGAGCGCGCGTTCGGCCAGGTGAAGTACCTGCTGTTCTATCTCGCGTGCGGTCTCATCGCCTCGCTCGCGCAGGTGTACTCCGATCCGCTCTCGCCGATCCCGAGTCTCGGCGCGTCGGGCGCGATCTCCGGCGTGCTCGCCGCGTACCTCGTGATGTTCCCGCGCAATCCCGTGCGCGTGCTGATCATGCTGCGCATCATCCCCTGGATCATCGAGGTGCCCGCGCTCGTGATGATCGGGCTGTGGGCGCTCCTGCAGTTCGTGAACTGGTTCGCGGGACAGACCGACGGCGTCGCGTACGCGGCGCACGTCGGGGGGTTCGTCGCGGGTCTCGTGCTGGGGTTCCTCCTGCGGCCCTTCTCAGGCGGCCCGAGCATCTCGTACCGCCGCGCCTGATCCGCGCTCGACGAGGACTTTGCCGCCGGAGCGTTCCGCGATCCCGCCGACGCCGCCTATCCTCTTCGGATGGACGGCGAGGTCGAGCGAAAGCTTAAGGAGCTCTCGTTCCTGCACGAGGTCGCCCAGGTGGCCTCATCGACGCTCGACTGGGACGAGATGCTGCGCCAGATCATCGACCGCACCACGACGGCGATGCAGGCGGAGGTCTGCAGCCTGTACCTCCTGGAGAAGCGGGAGGGACAGCTCACGCTCGTAGCGACGAACGGCCTGAACCGGCGGGCGATCGGACGGGCGAAACTCGCACTCGGTGAAGGGATCACCGGGTGGGTCGCGAAGGCGCGGGTCCCGCTCGCGGCGCGCGACGTCCGTGCCGATCCGCGCTTCAAATGGATTCCCGGCGTCGACGAGGAGCGATTCACCTCGATGCTGTCCGCGCCGCTCATCGCCGGGGACGAGACCATCGGCGTGATCAACATCCAGACCGTACGCGCGCGCGACTTCACGCCGTCGGAGATCGAGTACCTCCAGACGATCGCGAACCAGCTCGCCGGCATCATCCAGAAGTCGCGGCTGCAGCGCGACGCCGAGCGCAAGCTCCACGAGGTCAGCGCTCTCTTCGAGGTCTCGAACGTGCTCACCTCGACGCTGAAGCTCGAGGAGGTCCTCGTCCTCATCCTCGATCGCATCCTGGGCCTGTACCCCGGCGCGTCCGGCGCGATCTACCTCGGCAGCGAACCGGACTTCGAGCAGCGCGCCGCGCGCGGCGATCCGCCCAAGGCGCTGCGCACGCAGGCCCTCGACGCGCTCGCGCGGTTGCGCGCGGTCGTCGAGGGTGAGATCGTCGCGCAGCCGCTGCTCGTCGGCGATCAGGTCCTCGGGGCGATCGCGCTCGCCGTCCCCGGCAAGAGTGAGTGGACCGACGAGGATCTGAACTTCATCGCCGCCGTCGCGAACCAGGCAGCCCTCGCGATCGACAAGGCGGCGCTGTACGAGGTGGAGCGCCGGACGTCGGATCGCCTGCGCGAGCTCGATCGCGCGCGCTCCGACTTCGTCTCGATGGTCACGCACGACCTGCGCACGCCGCTCTCGGTGATCCGCGGCTACCTCGACCTCATCGGCGAGAACGGGAACGGTGCGACGATGCCGGTCGGCGACGCGATCTCGCAAGTGCAGCGGCTCGACGACCTCGTCGACCGGATCCTCGCCTCGGTGCGCGCGGCGTCACCGGAGCTGCAGCTGCGACGCACGCGATTCGACGTGCGCGGCGCCGTCGCGGAGTCGCTGCGCGAGCTCGCGCCGATCCTGCGGCGGCACCGCCTCGAGGCGCAGCTCCCCTCCGGGGCGCTCTTCGTGCGCGGCGATCGGCGGCGCGTGCAGGAGGTCGTCGCGAACCTGCTACATAACGCCGCGAAGTACGCGCCCGAGGGCACGCGCGTGAGCGTCCGCGTGAAGCGGCACCGCAGCGAGGCGATCGTGAGCGTCGCCGACGAGGGCCCGGGCGTGCCGCTCGAGGACCGTGGCCGGATCTTCGAGCCTTACGTGCGCGTCGGCGATCCGACGCGCGTGCGCGGCACCGGCATCGGGCTGTACGCGAGCCGGCGGATCGTCGAGGCCCACGGCGGCCGGATCTGGCTCGACACCCGCGAGCCGGAGGGCGCGACGTTCTCGTTCACGATCCCGCTGGCCGGCACCGCGGCCTAAGCTTCGGCGCGTGGACGCGTACACGCTGCTCAAGTTCGTGCACGTCCTTTCGGCCATCGTCGCCGTCGGCTTCAACGCGTCGTACGGGCTCTGGCTCGGGCGCGCCGGGAACGACGACCGCGTCCTGCCCTACGCGCTCTCCACGTTGCGCGTCGTGGACAACGTCGCGAACGCCTTCTACGGCCTGCTGCTCGTCACGGGTCTCGCGATGGTCTTCGTCGGCGGACTCGACCTGCGCGTCTTCTGGATCGCCGCGGCGCTCGCGCTCTACGTGCTCGCCGTGCTCGTCGGGATCGTGCTCTACCGGCCGGTCCTCGCGCGGCAGCGCGCCGCGCTCGCGTCGGGCGGCGCCGCCTCGGCGGAGTTCCAGCGCACATCCCGGCAGGGCCGCACGCTCGGGATCGCCACCGCCGTCATCGTCCTGGTCATCGTGTTCCTCATGGTCACGAAGCCCACGCCATTCACGCTGTGACCCGAGTTCTGGTCGTCGACGACGACCCGGCGATGGTCGGCATGGTCGCGATGCTGCTGGGCAGCGAGGGCTTCGAGGTCGTAACCGCATATGACGGCGAGGCGGCGCTACGGAAGATGCGCGAGGACTCGCCCGATCTCGTCGTGCTGGACATGCAGCTGCCGCGGCTCTCCGGCGACGACGTCACGCGCCGCATCCGCGAGACGAGCGCGCTGCCGATCATCATGCTCACCGGCCGCAAGGAAGAGGAGGAGAAGGCGCGCCTGCTCGAGCTCGGCGCGGACGACTACCTCACGAAGCCGTTCGGCAAAAAGGAGCTCGTCGCGCGGGTGCGCGCGCTGCTCCGCCGCGCCTCCGGTACCGCGCCGGCGCGTGCGCCGGTGTCGCTCGGCGGGATCGTCGTCGACGCCTCACGGCACAGCGCGACAGCTCAGGGGAAGCCGCTCGATCTCACGCCGATCGAGTTCCGGCTGCTCGAGATCCTCGTGCGCCGCGGCGGCGACGTCGTCGCCCGCGAGCAGCTGCTGCGCGCCGGCTGGCCCGACGAGCGCGATCCCGATCCGGAGTGGTTGAAGCCGCATCTCGCGCGGCTGCGCATGAAGCTCGGCGAGCTCGGCGCGCCGGTCCCGGAGAACGTGCGCGGCGTGGGATACCGGCTCGGGTAGCGAACGTGGCCGGACCCGTGCAGCGACCGGAGTAACGATGCGGCTCACGAGGAACGGCAACGACACCGCGGCCGGGCCACCCGAGCGGTTCACCGGCGCCGTCTACATCGACGCGATCGCGTCTCCGTCGGGACGCTCGCGCCTCTCCGCGAGCAGCGTCCACTTCACTCCCGGCGCCCGCACCGCGTGGCATCGGCATCCGAACGGGCAGACGCTCTACATCATCGAGGGCCTCGGTCGAGTTCAGCGGCGCGGTGGACCGGTGGAGGTGGTGCGTCCCGGCGACCACGTCTTCTTCGAGCCCGACGAGGATCACTGGCACGGCGCCGCCCCGAACCGTTTCATGACCCACCTTTCGCTCGTCGAGGTCGACGACAACGGGAACAGCGCGACGTGGGGCGCGCACGTCACCGACGCGGAGTACGGTGGGGAGGCACACTAGATGTGTCATCCCGAAGTCCCGCTCGGCACCGTCCCGCCGCCGGTCCGCACCGAAGAGGTCGACATCAGGCTGCAGACCGTCGAGCGGATGCCGGGGCTCCTGGCGATGCCCGACCGCACGCCCGCCCCTGCGGTGCTCATCGCGAACGACGTCATGGGGCGCTCGCCCTTCTACGAGCACCTCGCGCGACGCCTCGCGCAGGCGGGATACATCGCGCTCGACCCGGAGTTCTTCTTCCGTGAGGGGCCCGTCGCCGATCGCGAGGCCGCGCAGGCGCGACGGCTGCGCCTCGATCAGCCTCGAACGCTGCGCGATCTCGAGAGCGCGGCCGGCTGGTTACGCAAGCGCGCCGACGTCGGCGGCGGCATCGCGAGCATCGGGTTCTGCATGGGCGGCACCCTCGTCCTCGACCTCGCGGCGACGGGCGCGATCGACGCGACGGTGTGCTTCTACGGTTTCCCGGCGCGCGGCGGCGATTCGCCGAAGGCGCCTCCGGCGCCGCTCGAGATCGCCTCGCAGCTCCTGGGACGCGTGCTCGGATTCTGGGGCGATCAGGACACGATGGTCGGGATGGACAACGTGAAGGCGCTCGACGACCAGCTCACGGAGGCGCAGATCACGCACGAGTTCCACATCTATCCCGGACTCGGCCACGGATTCCTCCGCGCCTTTCTCGACGCCGAAAGTTCGCCGGGCCACGAGCAGGCGTGCGAGGCGTGGGTCCGGACGCTCGACTTCTTGAAGGAGACGATCCGGAACTGACCTCGCCGGCGCCGCGTCTTCAGCGCATGCGCCTGCTGATGGCGCTGCCGCTTGCGCTCCTGCTTTTGCTCGCCGCGCCGAGTGAAGCGTTCGCGTGCTCCTGTAACGCGTTCACGCCGGTCCAGCTGGCGCGCGAGGCGGAGGTGATCTTCACGGGCGTGCCGCGAAGCTACGTGATGGACGTGGGAAGTCCTGGGGGCGGCGCGACCATCGTGGAATTCGACGTCGAGCGCGTGTTCAAGGGACGGGTGTCGTCGCGAGTCCGGATCGAGGCGGTCGGAGCGCGCGGCGCGCCGGGGCAGCTCTCGACGGCTTGCGGCTGGGGCTTCGCGCTCGGACGCCGGTACACGGTGTTCGCTCGGGATTACGACGGCGACGGGACGCCGAACACGAACGGATGCCTGCGGAACGTGGAGGGCGTGATCGCGCCGGCGGAATACGGACTGCCGTCAGGCGACGTACCTGACACGGGTGACCCGCTGCTTGGCGCGGCCATAGGCAGCGTGGCGCTGCTCGGCTTCGCGGCTCTCGCCGTGGCGCTCGAGCGTCGCCGGACCTCGGGCTAGGCCGCCTTCTGCTCTTCGATCGCGACTTCCGGCGTGCGCACGGGCAGCGCGATCCAGGCGACGACGAGAGCGACAAAGGACGCGAACGCGATGAACTCCATCTTCAGTCCTCCCTTCTTCCTAGTGCTGGTACGCGACCTCGCCGTGCTGCGAAGCGTCGAGCCCGAGCGCTTCCTCGTGCTCGCGCACGCGCAGCCCGACCGTGAGGTCGATGACCTTGACGATGACCGCGGTCACGACGATCGCGTAGCCCCACGTCGCCGCGACGGCGACGAGCTGGATGAGCGCCTGCTGCGGGTTGCCGTTGAAGAGGCCGTTCTGGCCGGCGGCGTTGATCGCCGTCGTGGCGAAGAGACCGGTCGCGATCGCGCCCCAGGTGCCGCCGATGCCGTGACAGGCCCACACGTCGAGCGCGTCGTCGACCTTGAGGCGCGGGCGCAGCTGCATCGCGAGGTAGCAGAACACGCCGACGCCGAGGCCGATGATGATCGACGCGGGGACGTCGACGAACCCGGAGGCCGGCGTGATCGCGACGAGTCCGGCGACCGCGCCGATCGTCGCGCCGAGCGCCGACGGCTGCCCGCGGTGGATCCAGGACATGGTCATGAACGTGAGCGCGGCCATCGCCGCGGCGGTGTTCGTGACGACGAAGGCGCTCGTGGCCAGCTCGCCCGCGGCGATCGCGCTGCCGGCGTTGAAGCCGAACCAGCCGAACCACAGGAGGGCCGCGCCGAGGACGGTCATGGTCGCGTCGTGCGGCTCGGACTGCGAGCGGCGGCGCCCGATGAGGAGCGCCGCGACGAGCGCGGACACGCCGCTCGAGACGTGGACGACGGTGCCGCCGGCGAAGTCGAGCGCGCCGAGCGTGCGCAGCCAGCCGCCGACGCCCCACACCCAGTGCGCGATCGGGTCGTAGACGAACGTGGCCCAGAGGAGCGTGAACAGGACGAACGCCTTGAAGCGCACGCGCTCGGCGAAGGCCCCGGTGATGAGCGCCGGCGTGATGACGGCGAACATCATCTGGAACGCCATGTACGCCTGGTGCGGGACGGTCGCGCCGTAGTCGGGGTTCGGCTGCGTCGTGACGCCGCGCAGGCCGAGCCAGTCGAGGTTACCGATGAGGCCGGCGACGTCCGGGCCGAAGGCCAGGGTGTAGCCCCACAGGACCCACTGCACGCTGATGAGGCAGAGGACGAGGAAGGAGTGCAGGATCGTCGACAGGACGTTCTTCTTGCCCACGAGGCCGCCGTAGAAGAAGCCGAGGCCGGGCGTCATGAGCATGACGAGCGCCGTGGAGACGAGCAGCCAGGACGTGTCGCCGGTGTTGAGTGTGGGTGTTGTCATGCGGAGGAGGCTACGCATGGACGATTTCGGCCTCAGTAGCGGAAAAGGGCACGCACGGTTGCGGTTCGGATACGAGCGCGTCGTGAGTCGGGACGTGTGCAGGATGCCCTGGCGACCCTACTTCAGCGCGGCGCGGATCGAGCGGACGACGTAGTAGGTCCCGGCGCCGACGGCCAAGAGGACGACGAGGACGAAGAGCCAGCCATCGATGCCGACGCTGTGCCCGGGCGCGGGGGTGAGGTAGGCGAGGGTCGCCGCGAGCAGCGTGACGCGAGCCAGGCGCCGCCCACGGCAAGCGCGACGTAGCCGAGGGCGCGGAGCGTCGCGCGCATGACGGCGCGCTCGGTGGCCTCCGCGATCCGTTCGAGGTCGCGCTCGCTGAGATCGGGCATCGCCCGAGTTTATTGCCGCATTGCGTCATCCTGATCCGCGACGTGCAGGCCTTCGTCTGTGTGACGTGCGGAGTGGAGCAGGCTCCGACGCCGGAGCGCCCGTCGCGCTGTCCGATCTGCGAGGACGAGCGTCAGTACGTGCGTCAGGGCGGACAAACGTGGACGACGCTCGACGATCTCCGCGCCGGCGGTCACCGCATCGTGCTCCGAGAGCAGGAGCCGGGACTGACCGGCATCGGCGTCGAGCCGCCGTTCGGGATCGGACAGCGGGCGCTCCTCGTGCGCACGCCGAACGGGAACGTCCTCTGGGACTGCGTGGGGTACATCGACGACGCTGCGATCGACGCCATCGGCGCGCGCGGCGGCATCGCCGGCATCGCGATGTCCCATCCGCACTTCTACGGAGCGATGGTGGAATGGAGCCGCGCATTCGGTGGCGCGCCGATCTACATCCCGAGCGCTGACCGAGATTGGGTCCAATACAACGACTCCGCGATCGTTGCGTGGGAGGGCCGGCGCGAGGTCGTCCCCGGCGTGACGTTGATCCAGTGCGGCGGGCACTTCGAAGGCAGCGCCGTGCTGCACTGGGCCGCCGCGGGTGGCGGCGCCGGCGCCCTGCTCGTCGGCGACACCATGACCGTGGTCCCGGACATCCGGTACGTCAGCTTCATGCGCAGCTATCCGAACCAGATCCCGCTCCCTGCCGAGGCGGTGCGACGCATCGTCGCCGCCGTCCGACCGTACGCGTTCGATCGCGTGTACGGCGGATGGTGGGACCGGGTCATGCCGGCGGGCGGGATCGAGGCGGTCGAGCGCTCGGCGCGACGGTACCTGCGCTGGATCGGCGCCGACGAGGTCGTATAGGCGGGCGCGGCGCGCGACGCGGCGGCGTTCGTACTGCCGCTTATGCTGCCGCGGTGGGAAGGGCCATCCTGCTCGCGGCGCTCGTCAGCGCGATCGCCTGCGGCGAACTGACCGGCCCGCGAGACATCGAGCGACACCAGTCCACGCCGACGCCAGGCGGGACGCGGAATCCGTCGACCGCGTTCACGGTGGTCGACGCGGACCGCATCCTGCCCCACTTCGACGAACCGCCTTCGGGGTTCCACCAGACCGACACGGCGAGCGGGCGACCCGTCCTCACGCGTCCGTACCACGGCGACGAAACGTGCGAGGGCGCGCCGTTGCCGGAGAGGAACTTCGTGGGCGGGGAATCGATCGCCTTCGAGCGCGATCGGATCGGCGATCCGACGTTCCAGTTCCTCGGCTCCAACGCGATGGTGTTCAGCGACGCGTCGAGCGCGAGTGCGGCGTTGGTCGCGTTCACCAACTGCTTCCGCGGCCCTAGCTGGTTCTCCGGCCAGAGCCCGGGCGATCCGAAGCTCGGCGCGGAGAGCGTGATCTTCACCGGTTCCCGCAGGATCCGCGGCCCGGACTGGCTCCCCGAGCTGAACGTCCAGTCCGTCCTCTACATGTGGCGCGTCAACAACCTTCTGTTGAACGTGCTGCTGGAGGGCCCGAGCGTGGACTGGCACGACGCGGAGGCAGTTGCCCGGCTCATGGACACGCGGACGCAGTAGAACGTGCGCGGATAACTGCGGGCGATCAGCCGATGAAATGCCGAAGCGCGGCGGAGCGCGTGATCATCTCGTCGATCTGACGCGTCTCGCCGCTTGCGAGCCGCCGACGCGTCTCCCGCGCCAGCTCGAGGTGATCGGCGGCCTTCCGCTCGACACCGAGGCGCAGCGCCGCATCGACGCTCCCGGAGAGCGGCGGGTGCACGCCCGCGATCTCCGGATCGAGGTACGCGAGCGCGTGCGTCAGGTCGGAGTCGATGCACGGGATGCTCGCGCGCAGCCAATCGAGGTCCTCCGCGCCGATCGCGGAGAGCCCGAGGATCTCCGGCGGCACGCCGAGGCCATAGAGCGCCGCCACGAACGGGATCGTGCGCGGCAGACTCACTCCGTTCGTCTGTCGCGCGTACCCGAAGAGTCCGATGTGCAGCTTGCGCATCCGGCGGCGCGGGACGTGCTCGGAGATCGCGCGCACGAGGGGCGCGACCGCGACGATCTCCTCGCGGTAGCGCGCCGCGACGCGGTCCGCGAGCGCGATCGCGCGATCCTCGTCGAGCTCGACCGGAGCACGTCGCGGCGCCTCACGCAGAGTCCGGATCGCGCGGACGACGTCGTCGACCGGGTGGTCATACTTGAACGCCGACTGGATGGTGAACGTCTCCACCGACGGGTAGCGCGAGAGCACGCGATCGACGCTGTCCGGTCGCAGCCCGCCGCGGAACGCCGGCCCGCCCACGCCGATGATCGGATGTGTCGCGATCCCGACGCGCGAGAGGCGCGCCAGCGCGACCAGCGAGTAGAGCACCGCCGGCACGAAGCCGTAGTTCAGCGCCGGATCCGAGCGCGCGATGAACACGCGCATCTCGTCGACGCGCGCCGCACGCGCGTATTCGCTGACGATACGGTCGGCGGCGAGGAGCGAGTCGCGGTCCTCGACGAGCGGGATGACCGCGATGTCATCAGGCTTGAACTCACCGAACCACGAGCGCAGCGTCGGGTCGTCGTCGAGCGCGGCGATGCGCGTGCGGTAGTGCTCGCGAACGCGCAGCAGTTCCTCGGCCGAGGTCGTCATCGGGAAGATCACCTCGACGATCGGCTCGCGCTCGCGACGGTAGAAGATGCGACTCACGTCGGAGTGGCGTGGGATCGAGTGCAGCACCTCGAGCAGGACCTTTCCCTGCGCCTTCTCAAGCCCCGGGTTGGGCACGCGCGGCGTGAGTCGGACGTCGTCGCCGAGCGGGTGCTCGCGGAAGAAGGACTCGTAGGACGACAGGAGCTTTTCGACGACGAACTCGTCGACCTCCTTGCCCTCGAAATCCCACATCTGCTCATCGCAGCCGAGGTGCGAGTACGCGTAGAACGCCTCGCGGATCTCGTCCTCGCCGCCCATGACCGGCCCGGAGGCGAAAAAGGGGACGGCGACGTTGTCCGGGTGCTGGGTGGACATCGCGCGCGGGACGCGCGTCACTCCGTCGAGATCCGCTGATCGACGACGTCGCCCTGCGAGCGGATGGCGCGGAAATTCTCGGTCGGCGCGGCGAGCAGCGCCTCGACCTCGACGGCCGCGGCGTCCTGGCCGCTGTCGCGCAACGTCGCCGCGTAGCCGACGAGGAGCGTCCGCAGCGCCGCGAGGTCCTCGGCGTTCGGCTCGCGCACGACGATCTTCGCGCCCTTCGCGACGCGGTCGCGGATCGCGGCTTCGTCGAGTCCGCGCCCAGGATCGTGCCGCACGAAGACGGCGCCGCCGGTCATACCGGAGCAGATCCACCGTCCCGGATCGCCGAGCACGACGGCGGTGCCGCCGGTCATGTACTCGAAGGCGAATCCCTTCACGTCGCCGCCGATGACGACGTCCGCGCCCGAGAGCCGGATGCCCGCGCGCGCGTCGGCCGACCCCTGCACGTAGAAGCGTCCGCGCTGCGCGCCGTAGGCGAAGCACTTCCCGACCGCGCCGTCGACGAACGCGCCGTTCGCGTTGCGCGTCTTCAGGACCGCGACGGCGCCGCCGAGCGCGGTCTTCGCCGCGCCGTCCTGCGCGCCGCCGGCGAGTGAGAGGCGCACGCCGTCGGTCGCGTACGCCGCGAAGCCGTTGCCGGCGACCGAGCCATGCGCGAATCGCGCGACGACGTCGTCGCGCTGCGCGTTGGCGATGCGCGCGCGTGCGAGCGCGCCGGCGTCGCTCGTCGCCACGAAGCGCTCGCGCGCGTCGAGGCGCGACTCCGTTGCCACGGCGGCCTCAGCGGCGACGAAGAGCGGGATGCGCTCGGTGGCGCGGCGCCAGTCGCCCTCGACCGGCGCAAGGAGCGCGGACAGATCGACGCGCTCGAGACCGCGCGTCTGCTCGAGGAGATCGACGCGTCCGACGAGCAGGCGGGTGGAGCGGACGCCGAGCGAGGCGACGATGCGCGCGAGGTCGTCGCGCAGGGCGCCGAAGAAGCGCATGAGGTTCGCGACGGCGCGGTCGAGCTCCTGCGGATCGAACTTCTTGAGCCCGCGTTCCTCGGCTTCGGCGCGCGTCTCGATCTGCGTGGCGATGCCGACGTGACAGGTGTCGAGCTGGCAGCCGCGGCAGATGGTGCAGCCGATCGCGACCATCGCGAGCGTCGCGAAGCCGACGCGGTCGGCGCCGAGGCAGAGCATCTTCGCGACGTCGACCGCGCTCTTCATCCCGCCGTCGCACCACAGCTCGACGCGATCGCGCAGTCCCGCGGCGACGAGCGCGCGGTGCGCCTCGCCCACGCCGAGCTCCGCCGGCAGCCCGGCGCGGCGGAGCGCGTGCTGCCGCGCGGCGCCTGTGCCGCCGTCGTAGCCGGACACTGTGACGATGTCGGCCCCCGCTTTCGCCACGCCGACGGCGATGATGCCGACGTCGGGCGTCACGGGGATCTTCACCGCGACCTTCGCGCGCGGGTTGACGACCTTGAGCTCGTGCACGACCTGCGCGAGGTCCTCGATGGAGTAAATGTCGTGGTTGTTCGATGGCGAGATGAGGTCGACGCCGGCCCGCGCGTTGCGCGCGAGCGCGACCTTCGCCGAGACCTTGCGGCCCGGTAGGTGGCCGCCCTCGCCGGGCTTGGCGCCCTGGCCGATCTTGATCTCGAGGTAGTTCGAGGAGTTCGCCAGCAGCGCGGACACGCCGAAGCGACCCGACGCGATCTGTTGACCGCGGTTGCGCGGGTAGCGGCCGATGAGATCGGGCAGCTCGCCGCCCTCGCCGTTGATGCAGAGCAGGTTCATGCGCGCCATCGCCTCGGCGTAGGCGCGGTACGCGACCTCGCCCTGTGATCCGAACGACATCGACGAGATGTAGAAGGGCGCGTCGTGCTCGCCGGCGCGGGTGTTCGCGCGCGGCCACGACCCAGCCGACGAGGTGTGCGCGGTGCGGAAGTCGAGGAGGTGCCGGAGCGCGATCGGATGCGTGCGCTCGAACTGCGCGAGCTTCTCCGCGTACGACGCATACGGCGCCTCGCCGTTCGCGACGGCGTTCGCCGCCTTCCAGATGCGCGGATAGAGACGAAACGCCGGCTCGAGCCGCGCCGGCGTGCGCTCGCGCAGCACGGACGCGCGCTCGAAGCCGTCCGCGCCGATGCGCTGCCAGGTAAGGCCGGCCTCGCCGGTCGAGACGAACGTGCGCATCCCGAGCAGCGACGCGACGTCCTTCGCGACGCCGATCGCGGACATCTGCCGGCCGTAGCCGCGGAGCTCGTGGACGCCGAGCGTCGAGATGACCTTCTCCACGCCCTTGCGCAGCGCCTCGACGAGATTCGCGAGGGCGTCCGGATCGCCACTCGAGATCGCGTACTCGAGCAAGAGGTACGGGTTCGTCGCGTCCGCGCCGAGCGCGAGCGCGGCCATGACGTCGTGCAGGTTGCGCAGGCTGCCGGCGGACACGACGAGGGCGGCCTCGCGCCGCAGCGATCCGTTCTTCGACTCCTGCGCCACGAGCGCGCGGTGCGCGGCCGCGACGACGAGCAGCGGGTCGAGCCACGCGCGACCCTCGTCGAACACATGCCGGTCGTGCACGAGCACGAGCCGCGCGCCGGCGCGGACGGCACGACAGGCGTCCGCCGCGAGCCGGGCGAGCGCGTCGCGCGGATGCTCCTCCCAGTCGCGGTCGGCTTCGAGGATCACCGGCGCGCGCGCCGCGTCGAGCGCGAACCGCTGCACGACGTCTTCCACGATCCACGTGCCGAGCGTCGCCGCGGTCGCGCGGTGGTCGGCGCCGGAGAGGCCGGTCTCGGGCGCGTGCCCGCCGAGGAGGATCGGGTGGCGGAGCTCGAGCCACGGCCGCGCGTCGTATGCGCGATTGACCGAAGGCCGCGGGCCGAGGACGACGCGCGTCGAGAAGTGCTCGATCTCGCGCTCGCGGTCGATCGCCGGATTCGTGACGACGGCGACGGTCTCGTGCAGGTGGTCGGCGAGGTTCGGGCGCCGCTCCGAGAGCGCGGCGAGCGGGCCGTCGTAGCCGAGCGATCCGATCGGTTCGTTCGCGGTCTGCGCCATGAAAGCGGCCATCTTGAGGTCGTCCGGCTCGAAGCCGAACGCGGCGAACTGCTGCTCGCGCCGCACCGAGACGTCCTCGACCTCGTCGGGCGGGACGTCGACCTCCCACCGCGCGGCCGTCCCACCGCGCACGCCGCGGATCGTGCCCGCGTTCGGGAGCGGTTCGGTCGGGCCGCCACAGGCGAGGTGCGTGCGCGCGCCGTCGATGTCGGTGCCACGCGCCTGACGCGCCGCCAGGAAGCGGCGGCGCAGCTCGGCTTCGTCGACGAGGCGCCACGCCCCGCGCGCGCGCTCGAGGGCGACGTGCTCGCCGGGGCCGAGCGGGCGCGGATCGGCGACGTAGCGCTCGGGCGCGATGAAGCCGCGCTCGCTCGCGAAGACGTGCGCCTCGACCGTCTCGACGTGCCACAAGGGCCGCAGCCCGAGCGCGTCGACGCCGAAGAGGCAGACGTCATCGACGCGCGCAAGGAAGGCAGCCGGTCCCTGCGCGTACGGCCCGAACGCCGCGCGCGCCTGCACGTACGCGTCTTGCAGCGCCGCGTCCATCCGCGAGACCTCGTTGACGATGGGCGGGAAGAGGAGCTCGACCGCCTCGATCGGGTGAAGGCTCAGGCGGTAGACCATCGCGCGCAGCACGGCGTCGACGTCCTGCGAGTCGCTGCCGTCTCGCGAGAGCGGCAGGCCGAGCGAGCGCGCCTCCTCGCGGAGCCGCGCGATCGTGTTGATCTCGCCGTTGTGCGCGAACGCGGCGAACGGCTGCACGCGCGCGAACGTCGACGTCGTGTTGGTGGAGTAGCGGTTGTGGCCGAAGGCCATCGAGGTGCGGAAGCGCGCGTCAGCCAGGTCGCGGAAATAGAGCGGCAGCTGACGCGCCGAGCCGCGCAGCTTGTACACGGCCGAGGACGTCGAGAGGCTCACGACGGTCGCGGCCGTCTCGTGCTCGATCTCGGCGGCGGCCTCGAGCAGCGCGCGACGGGACGGGGCGCCGCCGCGCGTGGACAGCAGCGCGACCTGCCAGAAGCGCGGCTCCTCCAAGCGTCCCCGTGCGCCGAGCGCGGACGCATCCGTCGTGCCGTGTCGCTCCGCGAGCAGCGAGAGGCCGTGGCGCGCGAGGATCCGCCGCACCGCCTCCTCCGCGAGCTCGTCGTCGACCTTGGGGACGAAGAAGTGCCCGACGGCGAAGCGGCGGTCGCGCGCGAGCGAGCGCTGCTCGCCGGCATCGAAGAGGACGTCGGCCCAAAGGGCGCGCGGGATGTCGGTGAGCACACCCGACCCATCGCCCTCGCCATCGACGATCCCGCTGCGGTGCTCCAGCTGTTCGAGCCCGCGGAGCGTTTCGGCGAGCACGCTTGCCGCGGCCCGCGCGTCCTTCCGGACGACCGCCACGAGAGCACACGCGTCGCGCTCTTCCACCACCGAACCCCCTCTACAAACGAATCGGCCCCTCGACGTTGTTCGAGGGGCCGTCTTGCGTACGAGTGAGCGTCCTCGACGCGACTAGGCCCCGCTCCGTGCGGATGCTGCCGTTGCCGCCGTCGAGATCGACATCGGGCGCACCGTACCGTATCGAAGGGTTGCGAAACAGTGACGGCCGCGCAGACTTTGCACCGTGCACATCGGCTGGAGCGAGGCCGTCGTCCTCGCGCTCGGGGTCATCGGGGTCGCGGCGATCGGGCTCTTCGCCGTCCTTCAGTCCGACGCGTTTCACTGAGCCGCCCGGGTACTAGGCCGAACAGTTCGCGACGCGGGGTTGCCAAGCGCGAAACGCTCCCGTAGTGTCAGCCGCCTCAGATGAGCCCGCGCCTCGTCCTTATCGTCATCGTAGAGCTCCCGATTCTCCTCGGGAGCGGATCGACGTCGGGAGGCGGCGCATAGCCTAGGCAACAACGATCAGAAAATTCGCGAGGAGCCTCCCGAGTCGGGAGGCTTTCTTCATGTCTGGAGGAAGGAGGCCTCGATGAAGTTCTCGACCGAAGCGCTCTCGGCGCGTCTCGCCCGAGCGGGGATGCCGATGGCCGGCGAAACGCTCACGCGCGCCGCGGACCTACTTCGCGCGCATGACGCGGATCTCGAGCGCTGGACGGACCTGTACCTCATGACTGTCGCGGTGGCCGCGTACCGGCGCCCGGAATCGGACCTGCCGGCCTGGGTGTAGCGGCCGTGGTCGTCACTTCGGGCACCGAGTGGCTCGCGATGGCGTTCGCTCGCCGCGACGACGCCGACGTCGCGGACCTGCGCGACGCGATCGCGCACGGGCTGGACGAGGCGGCGCGCGTCGTCCGTTCGCGCCAGGGGGTGGTCACGGTCGTGCGCGAAGGCGCGCCGCTGTCCGACGCGACGCGGTTCGCCGAATCGCTGCGCGCCTCGGCCGCCGCGAGCCTGGGGGATCACTCCGTCTCGGCCGGCGTCGCGCTGCCGCGGCAGCGGATCGCGCTTCGCGGACAGGGGTCCCGGCCCCTGGGCCTGCACACCTCGGCGCTTCAGGCCGAGCAAGCGCTGCTCCTCGGCCGCGCGCTACGCGGCGAGGGACGCACGACCGCCTTCGCGGACCTCGGCCCGTATTGCTTCGTGCTCGGACAGCCGGCGAGCCACCTGCGCGAATTCTGCGATCGCGTGCTCGGACCGCTCGCGTCCGAGGACGACGACCGCCACGGCGACCTCGTGCGGACGCTCGAGACGTACCTGCAGAGTCACGGCAGCCTGAACGCGGTCGCCCGCGCCCTCTTCCTCCACCGCAATACCGTGCGGCAGCGCCTGCGCCGGATCGCGGAGCTCACCGGCGCGGATCTGGACAACGCGGAATCGCGGCTCGCGCTGCACCTCGCCGTTCTCGGGCGGCGAGCGCTCGCGCAGATGTACGCGCGCTAGCACGACACGTCGACCGCGCCGCCGACGGCAAAGGTTCTGAACCTCGACCGCGTCTAGGTTCGCCGCCGACTAGCCGATGAGCTCGGTACGCAATTCGTGCGTTTCGTCGGGGAGGCGCGCCTCGTAGTAAATGCGGTAGCCGCCGGTCGCTAGCGGCAACACCTCGAGATAGCGCACGTCGGCAACGGGATCGTCGCCGTCGCGTACGAACCCGCGATCAGCCGTCCATCGAACGAGGCCGGTGCGCTCGAACCAGTTCTCGCCTTTAGTACGCCGACCGTCGTAAGCGGCCCGGCCGTCGGGCAGGATGGTCGTGAGCCGAGCGCCACGTGCGTCCCACTTCGCGGGTTGGCCGGCAAGGACGGTCCCGTGCCATGCCCAGGAGAGGCCGTCGCGGCTGGTCGCGTATGCGGTCGACATGCGGTCCTCTTCGCCGGGCACGTCGAGCGGATGGCAGCAGATCCAGGCTTCCCACTTCCGCCCCGTGCGACGCACGAGCGGATCCTTCACGCCGGTGCGGTCGTCGCCCGGAAAGACGACCTGCACGTCTGAACGCGGGAAGTCGGCGGGGTCGTTCGCTTCGAGCGCGCCGATCCACCAGTGCTTGGTTCCCGGCGTCGCGCAGCAGACGTACATGCGCCACGCGCCGTTCTCGAGCTGAACGAGGGCCGGGCGTTCCACGGCCGACGCACCGAAGTGGCGCTGGCCAAGCGTAGCGACCGTCGTGAAGCGCTCGCCGTCCTCCGACCGTGCGACGACCGTCTCGTCGTTCACGCCATGGCCATTCCTCACCCGATAGCCGAGTAGGTACGTGCCGTCGCGGTCGCGCGCGACGCTCGGCGCTCCGGCCCAGTATCCAGGCCCTCGTCCGGGCGCGGGCACGGCGACGACCGCGCGACTCGTGTTCGGAAGCGGGAAGGTGGCGGTCGCGCCGGCCACAGGTCCCGTTGTCATCCGCGAGACGCTACGCAGGAACCGTCCTACGCGGCGAGCGTCCGGCCGCGCCGGACCGTGGCGAGGACGGTGATGAGATCGCTGCGCAGGAGCGTCGCGCGCCAGCGCCGATAGCGCGGCTCGATGTACTCGGCGAAGGCCTGCGCCGTGTCGGACAGCCCGCGCCGCTCCAGCCAGCCGCGATAGCCGCGCGCGAAGACATCGACCTGGCGGCCGCTCATCGCGCGGTGCGCGCTCGCGAAGGCCGCGATCGAGTCCGCGTCGTGGTTCCGCCCATCCCCGCGCAGCCAGAGCTCGTAGTACGCGGTTGCGTCGTCAGGCAGCACGGACAGCGTGAGAGCGCGATTCTCTGTACCCATGTCAGTCAAATCTCCCTGCGCGCGCTCGTATTCCCGAGGGGGAGCGTTATCGCGAACACACTCTGCGACACGCGATTAAGATCACGATGTGATCAGCGGCGCCCACGCCATCGTCTACAGCACCGATCCCGAAGCGGATCGCGCCTTCCTGCGCGACGTGCTGCGGTTCCCAAGCGTCGATGTCGGCGACGGCTGGCTTATCTTCGGCCTGCCCCCCGCGGAGCTCGCGGTCCATCCCGCGGACGCGAACGACAGGCACGAGCTCTACCTCATGACCGACGACGTCGATGCGCTCGTCGCCGAGCTGCGGAGACGGCGCGTCCAGTGCGAGCCGATCACGGACCAGGGCTGGGGACTCCTGACGCGTCTGACGCTTCCCGGCGGCGGGAAGCTCGGGGTGTACCAGCCGCGCCACGCGAGACCGCCGGCGAGCAGCGGGGTCGGGACTACCACGGGCGCCCCGACGCGACGCGAATAGCGAGACTCTCTCGATGCGGCGCGCCTTGGTTGCGCTCGCGGTCGTCGCCGTGATGTCGTGCGGGTCGGCGACTGGGTCGGATCCGGCGATCAGATCGGTCGCGAGCCCGACCGACATCTCCGCGCAACTCCGATCGACGACTCCTCCGCCCACGTCCTCCACGAATACACGCGCTCCCACACCGATCGTTTCACCGACGATCACTTCGACCGCTCGGGTCACCCCGACGCCGACGCCCGCCGCCCCGAGCCCGACCGTCTCGGTCGTGTTCGTCTCGGTCCGCAGCCCGGTATCGCGCGGCGGCGTCGGCCAGGTCACCGTGTCGACGAAGCCGCTGGCGGCCTGCACGATCGTCGTCACGTACAAGAGCGGGCCGAGCGGCGCCCAGGGTCTCGGGCCCAAAGACGGCGGACGGATCGGGCAACGTCGGCTGGTCGTGGAACATCGGCACCAACACGACGCCGGGGTCCTGGCCCATCGCCGTCACCTGCGACGGCGTCACGAGCCGCGCGTCGTTCGTCGTGCAGTGATGGCAGCCGAGGCGATCGCGCGTTCGAGTACTACCTCGGTGCGGGACTGTGCAGCCTGCACTCTTTCCCCGATCGGGCGTTGACCGGTCGCGCGGACCTCGCCTACGGTCTTGTTCTCATGCGCCGCGACGTAGCGCTTCTTGGCATCGCGATCGTCCTCATTGCGAGGGCGCAGATCCGGCCGGGAGGCTAGCGGCACACACAAAAACAGGCGAAGCGACACAAGAAGCCTCTCGGAGCACCGAGAGGCTTTCGTGATTTCTAGAGGAGGAACGAGTGGCGACAGCTCCCTGGCGCGAGGCGCGCGAGTTCGAACGCGCGGCGGCCGCGGACGTATCGGTCCTCGACCGGACGAGCGGGAACTACGCGCTGATCGAGACCCTGCGCCGCTGGGGCGTGACGTTCTTCGCCGGCGTGAACGGCGGCGGCCTGATCCACGTCGCGAAGTACCTCCAGCCGTACTCCTCGCTCGCGCAGTCGCACGACGGCCACCCGCGGATGCTCACGATGGGCGAGTACGTCGCCGGTTTCGCGCCGATCGGCTACTGGTTCGCCACCGGGCGGATCGGCGGGTGCATCGCGACGACCGGCGCCGCGACGAAGCTCGCCGCGAGCGGCATCACCGACGCGAAGCTGCACAACGTCCCCGCCATCTATGTATTCGCGCTCAACTCGACGCTCTCGATCGGCATGGGGCCGTTGCAGGACGTCAGCGAGTACGGCGCGAACATCGTGCCGCAACTGCGCGCCGAGCTCGGCGACGGCTGCGTCGTCATCGACAGCACGAGCACGTTCGAGGACCGCATGCGCCAGGCGCAGCGCGTGCTCGAGGACTCCCGCCCCGTCGCGATCTGCTTCTACCCGGACATCCTCTCGCGCAATATCGAGCTCGACGTGCCGCGCCACGAGCGGCGCAAGTTCGTCGACCCGCGCGAGGTCGACCGCTTCGTCGCTGCGTTCCGCGAGGCGGCGCACGGCAAGCGCGTCGTCGTCTACGTCGGCAGCGAAGCGGCGCGCGACAGAGACATGCCGCAGCTCACGACGCGGCTTGCTGAGGCTTTGGCGGCGCCGACGGTGTGGTCGGTGAACGGCGCGAACGGCGTCGCGCCGGACAACCGCTATGGCTACGGGTATATCAGTTTCGGCGGCAACGATCGCGCCATGGCGCTCTGGCGGAGCCTGATGCCGGACGACGTTGTCATCGCGCTCGGATTCGACGCCGGCGAATACTCGCTCAACCTGGCGAAGCTCCCGGCGACGGTCTTCCACTTCACCGATCTGAAGGAGCCGTACGGCTCGAAGAACGGCGACATGCGCCACCGCGTCGGCGGCGACTACCACGTCGTGCGCGGCGACGTCGCGACCGCGCTGCGCGCGGCGCTGCCACGCCTCGACGGCGGCGAGCGTCCGCGCACCGAGACGTTCGACAGCCTGAACACGCGTCAGGTGTCGCGCGAGGTGGCTGAAGATCGCGTCGACTTCGTCGCCTTCTACGAGCGCCTGAACGAGCTGTGGCGTCCGCACTCGATCGGTTTCGATGACGTGTGCACGGCATACAAGGACCGCCAGTACGTGACGCAGCGGCCGCACCCGAACATCAAGTTCTGGACGACGCACGACGGCTCGGCCATGGGCGGCGGCTTCGGCCTCGGCGTCGGCGCGAAGATCGCCGACCCGAGCCTGCACACCTTCGTCTTCACCGGCGACGGCTGCTGGCGGCTCTTCGGCGGCGCGCTCGCGGATGCGGCGAACCTCGATCTCCGCGTGTTCGTGATCAACAACGGCGTCTACGCGATCGTGGACAAGGGCCTCGAGGTCGTCGTGCCCGAGGTCGACAAGCGCCGCTACCACAGCGTGCTGCCGTCGATCGACTTCGTGATGGCTGCGCAGGCGCACGGCTGGGAGGGCTACCGCATCGAACCCGACCTCTCGAACCTCGACGACGTCATGGAGCGCTGCTACACGGTGCGCGGCCGGTCGATCCTCGTGGACGTCCCGGTCGACGCCGATCAGGTCATCGGCCTGAACCCGCGTCTCTACAACCTGACGCAGAAGACGTACCTGTAGGAGAGGAAGGCAATGGCGACGATCTACTACGACCAGGACGCGGACCCGAAGGCGCTGTCCGGCAAGACCATCGCGGTCGTCGGCTACGGCAGCAAGAGTCACGCGCAC
>DASQXO010000023.1:0-4222 GCA_035639655.1 Candidatus Dormiibacterota bacterium | reverse complement strand
GAAGCTTGCCGGTCTGCGCGAAGCTGTTGAGGTCGTCGAGCAGGGCGTCGAGGCTCATGCCCACGGCCTTGCCGTGGCCGGCGGCGCCCTGCGCGATGGTCTCGACCTTCGAGATGTTGCAGCCCGCGCAGCCGACGCCGTGCTTCGTGAAGATGCGCTCGCTGCCGGGGTACTTCTTCACGACGTCGGCAATGAGCTGATCCGCGGTGATGACGGCGTTCACATACCCATTATCCGCGCGCGTGCCGGCGGCGATGGCATCGCAGCGCGAAATACAGCATCGCGAACACGAGCGCCGGGATCACGCCGTTGGGCGTCGACCGGCCGATCGCGACGGCGAGCTGATACAGGAGCAGGTTCAGCGGCCCGATCAGGACGACGCCGCCGGTCATGACCGCGAGCGCCGCGCGCGGCGAGTCGCGCCGCAGCGCGCCGGCGCCGAGCACGATCGGCACGAGGAGGAGCAGCTGGTCGTAGATCCAGCTGTACGGCGTGGCGGCGAGCGACAGCGCGAGCCAGATCGGCAGCCAGGCGTCGCTCGATCGCTCGACGCGCAGCGACAGGACGACGCCGGCGACGACGAAGATCGCGCCGGCGACGGTCCCGCCTGGACCGAGGAATTGATACAGCGCCCCCGCGAGCACCGCCGAATCCGGAGCCGCGGGGACGCGCGCCGTCGGGATCGCCGCGAGCCAGGCGGTCCACCAGTTCGGAATGACGAGCAGCGAGGCCACCGGGACCGCGGTCAGTCCGCCGATCAGCGTCGGCATGAACGCGGGCGTCGAGAGCGCGCGCGCGCGGACCGCGTATGACCACAGCGCGAACGCCGCGAGGTGCGGCTTCGCGAGCAGACCGACCGCGAGGAGTGCGGCGCGGCGGCCGTGACGCGCATCGAACTCGAGCGCAAGCGCGCAGCCGGCGGCGAGCAGGAGGAAAGTCCACTGGCCCGAGTAGAGCGCGACGATCGCCGGCGGCGACCCGAACAGCACGAATCCGGCGAGCGAGTGCGCGAGCGGCATCCGCGGCAGGTATCGCCGCACGAGCGCGCGCGCCGCGAAGGTGGCGAGCACGACGCCGAGGACGTCCCAGACCGCCGTCGCGAGCTCCAGCGGGAGAAAGCCGAACGGCACGAGCGCGAGCGCGACCCAGGCCGGGTAGCCGAAGACGTTGTCGGCGGAGGCCTGCACGTCGAGCGCCGCGAGGAACGACGGCCACAGGTTCCGGTCGTACGGATTCACGCCGGACGCGAGCGCGTGCGCCCCGGCCCAGAAGCCGGAGAAGTCGCTCCAGTGCACGCTCGCGATCGCGCGGTCGAGAAAGCCGAATCCGACGAAGCTCGCGATGCCGGACGCGACGCCGAGCGCGAAGGGAATTTCGTCCCCGATGCGCGTCGCGATCGACGCGCGCTGCGAGAGCGCCCAGGCCGACGCGCTGGCGCGAGCCGTGGCCGGCCCGCCGCCCTCCCACCCCACGCGCACACGGTCACAGGGTCGCCGTCAGTCAGTAATTCTGAAAGTTAGGAATCATGTCGCGCGACAAGTCGAGCCGCAATGAACTCGGCGGGGCGCGCCCTGGACCCGGTCAGGACGGCAACGGGGCGATGGCGCGACGCGCGCCGCGGTCGGCGGCGAGCGCGATGACGGCGAGCGCCGCGAGCAACGCGGCGGAGCGCAGCCAGATCGACGCCGCGTCGTCGTGCGCGACGAGCGGAAGGAACGAGAGCGGATGCGAGGCGCCGGCACGCGTGAACCACTCGGTGACGCGGTCGCCGTACGCGATCGCCGGAATGCCCGCGAACAGCACGGCGATCGCCGCGGACCACGCGATGAGCACGCCCGCGATCGCGCGGCTGAGACGGCTCGCCGCTTCGAACGCCGCACCGACGAAAAGGGTCCACAGCGGGACGATCTCGACGAGGTACCGGTTCGGCGGCGACCAGCCGCCGCGCCACTCGGCGTAGAACGAGAGCGCCGCCACCGTTCCGAGCGACACGATGAGCACCGCCCGCGCCGCGGCGGCGCGAGTCCGCAGGAGCGAAGCGAGGCCGGCGAGACCGATGAACAGCCACGGCGCGCTTGCCGCGATACCGGAGGTGCGATCGAAGAGGATCCCCGCGAGCGAGAGCTGCGGCGTCGCGACGACGAGCGGCGGCAGCGTCGGGACCGGATCGCGGAGCGCGATGAGGTAGCCGACGTACGGCAGCGGGACGCCGTAGATCACGAAACCGAGTATGGCGACGGCTGCCGCGGCGCCGACGAAGCCGATCGCGAAGCGGACGGTCAGGCTGCGCGCGAGCAACAGGACGGCGAGCGCGAGGAGCAGCGCGGAGATCCCGTCGCGGGGCGTCATCGCGAGCGTCAGCCCTGCCGCGACCCCCGCCGCCGTCGGGCGCGCCCGCGCCGCGGTGAACAGCCAGCGGAACGCGATGGCGATGAGCGCGGCGCCCGCCGCGTTCGGATAGACGATCGTCGCGAGCGGCGCGACCGGCGCGAGTGCTGTCGCGAGGAGCCAGGCGAGCCGCGGACGCGAAGCGGAGCCGAAGACGTCGCGCACGATGAGGAATGTCGCGGCGCTCGCGAGCGCCGCGAGCGCGGCGAGCTCGAGCGTGACGCCGAGCCGTCCGCCGAGCACCCAGCCCGGGAGGAGCAGGAGCGAGAAACCGTACCCCTGCAGCAGCCGCGGCCCCGCCGGCGCCGCGACGACGTGCTCCGCGACGCCTGCCTCGGTGAGCCGCTGCTCGGTCAGCGCGGCGTAGAGCGCGCGGTCCGCGTACGCGTGACGCGCGTCGAGGTCGCCGGAGGCGAGCGCCGCGGTGGTGAGGAGGTAGTGCGGCTGATCGCCCTGGGCCGGCATCTCGACGATCCCCCAGATGCCGATCGCGGCGTAGAGGACGAGGGCGAGGCCGAACGCGATCCGCGCGTCAGACACCCGCGCCGCGACGAGCTCGCGCGCGATCGGCGCGAGACGCGCGGCCACGAACAGGACGAGCAGAACGCCGGCGAGGTCGCGCGGCGCGGGCGCGAACAGCACGAGCGGGACGAGCAGCGCGAGCGACGCGACCGTCGAGAGCGCGTCCGTCGCGATCCGGGAGCGGCCCTCGATGCGCCCGACCGCGATCGACAGCGCCGTCGCCCCGAGCGTCGCGACGACGGCGGCGGCGATGAACGCGAGCTGCGCCTGCGGATCGTCGATGCGATCAGGCTACTTCAGCGCATCCTCGGCTCCTCCCCCGCGGGAGGGCTACGCGCCGATCGCGCCGAAGACCCGCTGCAGATCCGGAAGCTCGTCGGCGAGGTCGAGGAAGAAGTACGTCCCGACGACCAGGCTGAACACGCCGGCCGCGATCCCGATCACGACGTAGATGCCACGACGATTCTGAGCGCCGACGAACCCGGTCGCCGTCAGGACGGCGATGACGCTGTTGCTCGCGACGAGGCCCACGATGAAGGACAGCATCAGCAGGATCCCGACGGTGCGGTCGGTCGAGCCGCCGACGGCGGCGATGAGCAGCACCTGCGATCCGGTTTCCGCGCCGATCCCGTGGATCAGGCCGACGGCGTACGCGCTCGCGGGTCCGTACTGGCCGATGCGGTGAACATGCTGATGCGCACGGCCCTCGATCGCGGCATGCAGCCGGTGCCAGAGGTACGCGATACCCGCGAAGACGAGCATCCAGCGCGAGCGGAGCTGGAACTCCTCCTTGCCGCGAAGGAATTGCACGAGCGAGTAGAAGACCCAGAGACCGAGCACGATCAAGGTGAAGCCGACGACCCTGGTGAGAATGGGATCCACCCACCCCGGCAGAAGCGCGCCCGCGAGCAACGCCGCGGTGCCGAGAACGCCGACCATCGTCGCGTGGCCGAGGGCGTATAGCGTCGCGAGGAACAGCCGCTTCCGCTGCTCGGTGGAGAACAGCGCCAAGGTCGGCCGCGCCGCCGTCGCCTCCCCGCCGGCGCCCACGCGGACGACGACGGCGTCGAACTCGTGGCGATGGTCGTCCACCGTCGTGCTGGTGATGTCGGTGATCGCGGCGATGTGGTCCCAGTCGATGCCGTGGCGGAGACCCAGCAGAAACGTGGTGAGGATCAGCGCCAGCATCGGCTCAATCTGCCACGCGATCAGGCGCTGTTGCAACTCGTTGCAACAGCGGCTAGTTGCAAGTGAATCGCGGCTGCGAGAGACTCGCTCGATGCCGCCGCAACCGCTCGCAACCGCACTCCGG
>DASQXO010000022.1:0-6133 GCA_035639655.1 Candidatus Dormiibacterota bacterium | reverse complement strand
CGGGTGCCCGTTTGTTGCTTGGTGTGGTGCTCGTCGTCGCCGGGTTCGGCGTCGCCGGCGCGTTCGGCGGCGCGACCGTCGCGGTCGCGTTCTCGTTCCTCGTGACGGTCGCGGCGCTCCGTGGCGAGATCCGCCGCCCCCGGCCCGGCGAGCAAGCGCCGCCGGCTGGCGCCGTCTTCGCCGGCGCCGCGGTCCTACTCCTTTTCTATGCGCTCCTCGTGAACGTCGACGCCCTGCTCGCCCCCGCGCTCCTCCCGCCCGCCGACGCCGGCGCCTACGCCGCGGCGGTGACGATGGGGAAGATCGCGCTCTTCGCGCCGCTCGGGCTCTCGGTCTTCCTCCTCGAGCGGACGGCGTCCGCGCACGCGCTCGCTCGGCCGACGCGCCCGACGCTCTACCTCGTCCTCGCCGCCGTGCTGGCGGTCTCCGGCGCGGTCGCGCTCGTCTACCTCGCTGCGCCTGAGTTCGCGGCGCGCATCGTGGCCGGCGAGGCGTACGCCGCCGCGGTCGCGCGCATCGTCGGCATCTACGGCGTGGCGGCGCTCTCCAACGCGATCCTCCAGGTGTGGGCGGTGTACTTCGTCGGGATCGGCCGGCTCCGCATCGCCGTCGCGTTCCTGATCGCGTTCGTCACGCTCGCCGGCGCGCTCCTGCTCATGGCGCGGGATCCGTCGACGATGGCGCGCACCGTTCTCGCCGTCACGCTCGCCACGCAGGTCGTCGTGACGCTGACGTTCCTGCGCACGCGCGGATGAGCGCGCTGCCCTCGCGCGCGATCGAGCGAGCCGGGCTGGTCCTGTCGGGCATGGGCGTCCTCTCGCTCTTCACCGTGCGCAGCTACATCGAGAACTCGCCGGCGACCGCGCCCGACATCACGTACGGCGCGGCGGCGTTCCTCACGCTCACGGTCCTCGGGACGCTCCGCCAGCCGCCGCGCTGGGCCGCGCCCTTCGCGCTCGTCGCCGTCGCGTTCGGGTACCTCTTCGCGAACGCGATCCTCGACGGCACCGAGGCCGGCACGGCGCTCCTCGTCGTGGCGCTCGTGCTGGGATACCGCTTCGCGCGCCCCGAGTGGCGCACCCTCGTCGTGGGCGGCTTCTCGCTGTGGACGCCGGCGCTCACGCTGTACAGCGGCGCGCGGCCGCTACGCGTCGACCCGCCCGTCGCGGCCGCCGCGCTCGCCGCGCTCGGGCTCTTCATCATCGAGGCGTTCCGCACGACGCGCGACGACGACGAGCGTCTGCGCCGCGTCGGCATCGGCCTCGCCGCCGTCGCGATCACCGCGGCGGTGTTCGAGCGCCACAACATCGTGAGCTCGTCGATCCTCGCGCCCGACGACGTTGCGGCGGTCATCTCGGTCGCGATCCTGGTCGGGCTGGGCTTCTGGCGGCGGGCGTGGGCGCGCGCCTCGACGATCGCGGCGGTGCTCGCGCTCACGACATTCGCGTTCGTCTGCCTCGCCAACATTCTCGGCAAGGGCTACAACAGCGACGCCGTCGTCGCGCCGCATTGGGGCGCGCTCCTGCTGCTGTCGGGGAAAGACCCGTACGCCGCCTTCGACATGCGCGAGGGCCTCGCGCACTTCGGCATCGCGGCGAACCTCGCGACGCATCGCGAAGACGGCAGCGTGCAGACGACATTGAACTATCCGTCCGGCGCGGTGCTCGTGGTCGCGCCGTTCATCGCCGCGGGCCTGAACGACATCCGCTGGGTCTACCTCGGCGAGATGCTCCTCTTCGGCGCGCTCGTGATCGTGCGCACGCGCGTTCCCTGGCGGCCCTACATCGCCTCACTCTTCGTGGCCGACACGCTCATGCGCCGCCAGTACGTGCTCGCGGGGATCGACCCGACGTGGGCGCTCGGCACGGCGTTCGCGTTCCTGCTCTGGCGCAAGCCGCTCGCGTCGCCCCTCGCCCTCGGGCTCGCGGCGGGATGCCGGCAGCTGGCGTGGTTCTTCGTGCCGTTCTACCTGCTCGCGGCGTGGAAGGAGTTCGGCCGCGGCGAGACGCTGCGCCGCGCCGGCCTCATCGCTGCCGGCTTCGCGCTCCTGAACCTTCCCTTCGCGGTGTGGGACCCGGCCGCGTGGTGGCGCGGCATGATGGGGCCGATCCTCGACCCGCTCGTGGGCTACGGCGTCGGCCTCGTTCACTTCGAGATCGAGGGCGTGATCCCCGGGCTGCCGCGCGGGGTGTACGCCGTGTTGACCGTCGCGACGTTCGTCTTCCTCCTCGCGGTGATGTGGTGGCGTTCGCGCGACGTGCCGGGCGGCGCGCTCGCGTTCCCGCTGCTGCCGCTCTTCTTCGCCTGGCGCTCGCTCTCCAACTACTTCGTGTTCGTCCCGCTGTTCGCGGTGCTGCGCAACCCCGACCTCATGGAGGAGAGCGTCGACGACGTCGCGGTGACCGCGCAGGGCACCATCGAGCTCGCGCGCCGCGCCCAGCCGACGTGATGCGGATCGCCGCGCTCGTCGCGGTGACGGCGATCTGGGGCTGGACGTTCGTCGTGGTGAAGGACGCGATCGCGGCCTATGCGGTCGTGCCGTTCCTCACCCTCCGCTTCGCCCTCGCTGCGCTCGTGCTCCTTCCGTTCGCCCGCCGACTCGGGCGTGCGACGTGGCGCGCGGGCGCGCCGATCGGCGCATTCCTCGCGGCCGGATACCTCCTGCAGACGATCGGCCTCGCGCGCACCCGCGCGAGCGACACCGGGCTCGTGACCGGATCGTTCGTCGTCATCACGCCGCTGCTCGACCGGCTCGTCTTCGGCGTCCGCCCGTCGCGCGCGGCCGTCGCCGCCGTCGCGCTCGCGGCGGCAGGACTCGTCCTGCTCGTCGCCGGGCAGCCGGTCGAGCTCGGCGTCGGCGACGTCATCGTCGCCGGCGGCGCCATCGCGTTCGCCGCGCAGATCGTCGCGCTCTCGCGCCTCTCGGCACGGCACGATCCTGTCGCGCTCACGAGCACGCAGATCCTCATCGCACTGGCCGCGTTCGCAGCGCTCTCGCTCGCGCTCGGCGAGCCTGTGCTCGTGCCCGCGCCCGAGGTCGCCGTCGCCGTCGTCATCACCGGCGTGCTCGCGACGAGCCTCGCGTTCTTCATCCAGACCTGGGCGCAGCGCCACCTCGCCGCGACGCCGACCGCGATCGTCCTCGCGACGGAGCCGGCGTGGGCGACGCTCTTCGGGATCGTGCTCGCCGGCGACGCCTTCTCGCCGCTGCGCGCGCTTGGCGCGCTGCTGCTCCTCGCCGCGCCGCTCGTCGCGACGCTCGCCGCGGTGCGGCGCTGATGGCGGTTCGCGCGCGCGCGCGAGCGATCGCCGACGGCGCGGCGTACGCGATCGGCGTCGGGTTCGGGGCGCTCGTGCTCGTCGCGTCCGGATACCTCGACCGCTCCGCCGGCGCCGTCCTGCACAACGACTTCGCGCGGTTCTGGTCGGGGCCGCACGCGTTCCTCGCCGGCCGTGATCCGTTCGACGCGGCGAGCTGGACCGCGACGTCGCTCGCGCTCGGAAACCCGCCCGACGCACCGATCTACCACTACCCGGGCTGGGCCGTCGTGCTGCTCCTCCCAATCGGCGCGCTGCCCGTCGATGTCGCCTCGGCGCTGTGGACGTTCGGATCGCTCGCGCTCGCGATCGTCGCCATACGCGCGCTGCTCCGCGCGTACGTCCCGGGGCTGCCGCTCGTGCACACGCTCGCGGGCATGAGCCTGCTCGCGTCGCAGCCCGCTCGGCTCACGGTCCTCGAGGGGCAGTGGGGCTTCCTCCTCGTGGCGGTGTGCGCCGCGATCGTGCTGTGGCTGCGCTCGGGACGCGACGTGCTGGCCGCGCTCGCGTCGGTGGTGCTGCTCGGAAAGCCGCACCTCTTCACCCTCGCGGTGCCCGGCGTCGCGGTGTGGAGCTGGGCGAATCGGCGCGTTCGCTTCGTCACGCTCGCCGCGCTCGCGTGGCTGCTCGTGATCGCGGCGTCCGTCGCGCTCATGCCCGACTGGCCGGGCGCGTGGCTGCGCGACATGCCGTCGCGGCGACTGTTCGATCCGCCGCAGACGACGACGCTGGCCGTCGTCCTTTACGGGATCTTCGGCTCCTTTGGCCCATGGCTCGCGGTCGGCGTCGTGATCGTCTGCGCGCTCGTCACGCTGCGCTTCGAGCGCGGCGGCGACGCGTGGCTCGCCGCGTGGCTCGCACTATCACCGCTCGCCGCGCTGTACATCTGGTCGTACGACCACCTCGTGCTCGTCGTCCCGCTCGTCATCGCGTGCGGCGTCGCCGCGCGGGAGTCGCGACGGCGCGCGATCGCGCTCGCGGTCGCGGGCAGTCTCCTCTTCGTCGTCGGCACGACGCTGCTCGCGATCGTCGCCGCGGTCCGCGACCAGGAGTCGTACAGCGCGGTCGTCCCGCTCGCGCTCTTCGCGCTGATCGTCGTCGCGCTGCGGCCCGCGTCGCGCCGCACACGCGCGCCGATCGCCGCGCCCGGTTACGGCGGGACGGCGTAGAGCGCGAGCACGCCTTCCTCGTGCACGAGCTCGAGACCGCGCACCATGTCGTCGAGCGAGTTCGGCCCCTTCGGGTCGAAGCCACGCGCCGCGCGGTCGAGCAGCACGTAGCGGAATCCAGCGGCGCGTGTCGCGCCGGGAACCAGCCGCGGATCGCCGACCGTGAGGATCTTCCTGCCGGCGAACGTCGTCTCGGCGCGATAGATCGGCACGTCGCTGTACACGATCGGCGCCTCGCTGAAGCGCAGTCCGAGGATCGGCCCAGCCGGATCGAGCGTGGACAGCCAGCGGTACATCGCGTAGTGGCGGAAGTTGCGCGTGAGGTACGCGTCGCGTGATTCGAGCCCGACGTCGTAGCGGAACGGGAACGGGTCGAGGACGTTCCACGAGAGCGCGAGAAAGACGACCGCCGCGGCGAACGAGCCGCCGACGAGCGTGACGCGCCCCAGCAGGCGTGTCGCGGCGCGCGAGCCGGCGTCGAACAGCGACGCGATCGCGCAGCCTGCGAGCGCCGCGCCGATGGGGAATACCGGCAGCAGATAGCGCACGTACTGGCCGTACGCGAACCACAGCGCCGTCGCGCCGAAGACGACGAAGGCGAGGAGCCACGACGCTCGACCCGCGCGCGGCCGCAGCGCGAACGCGAGCGCGATCGCGACGAACATCGGCCACCACAGCAGGTACGGCAGCGGCGATTGATCGAAGCGGCCGGGCTCCACCACGAGCCGCAGCGGAAGCAGCACGAAGTCGGCGGCGCCGCTTCCGGCGCCGAAGCTCTGGTGGTCGAACGTGTCATTGAACGGAAACCACAGCGGACTCCGGAACACCCCGTTGAAATACGGAAAGACGGGGTTTCCGGTGAGGATCCATGCGCGCGCGTAGTGCGGTGACGCGACGAGCGCCGCCGCGCTCGCGGCCAGCGCGACGTGCGGGATCGCGCGCGACCGGCGGAGCGAAAGCGCGGCGAGTCCGAGCAGCAGCGGGGCGGCGGCGAGCGCGACCGTGAGCTTCGTGCCGAGACCGAGGCCGAGGAAGATCCCGACGAGCAACGCGTCGCGTCCGGCGCGTGACTCGAGCCACCGCAGCGCGAAGAGGCACGCGAGCCCGCCGAAGAGCGCGGCGACGAGGTCGACGTAAGCCATCGCCATCTCCTTGAGGACGAGCGGCGTCGCGAGCCAGGTGAACGCGGCGAGCCAGCCGGCGCGGGCCCCGCGAAGGCGCGCCGCGAGCGCGTACGCCGCGAATGCGGCGAGGATTCCGGCGGCGAACTGCAGGACCCGAGCGGCGTCGAGCGCATCGAACAGCGCCGCGACGCCGTACAGCACGTCAGCGCCGAGCGGGAACGCGCTGAAGATCAGGTACGGCTCGTACGGCAGCGTCCCAAGGCGCGCGAGGTCGCGCGCGATGGGCAGGTGGTAGTACACGGCGTCGAAGCCGAGCTCGGGCGCGGGCAGGAACGGCAGCAGCGCCGCGACCGGAAGCGCCATCGCCGCGATGAACGGGACGTGCTCGCGCGAGAGCGCGAGACGTGTCGGCTTCCGATCGCGGAAGGCGATTCCGACGGCGGCCAGCACGAGAGCGACGACGAGCACGGGGACCGGGCGGAACTGGCCGACGACCGCGAGTCCGAACGCCGCGAGCGACAG
>DASQXO010000021.1:0-7540 GCA_035639655.1 Candidatus Dormiibacterota bacterium | reverse complement strand
CGAAGATCATCCCGGTCGAGGAGATGATCTGGTCGAAGGCGTTCGTGCAGGAGCGCGAGCGGTACGACGGCGCCGACATCGCCCACCTGCTCCGCGCGCGCGCCGAACGGCTCCACTGGGGCCGGCTCGTCGCGCGCTTCGGTCCGTACTGGCGCGTGCTGCTCGCGCACCTCGTCCTCTTCGGGTTCGTCTATCCCGATCAGCGCACGTGCATCCCGCGCGGCGTGATGCGCGAGCTCATGCGCCGCGTCGATCACGAGCTCGGCACGCCAAGCACGGACCTGCACCTCTGCCAGGGCACGCTGCTGTCGCGCGAGCAGTACCTCGTGGACATCGAGCGGCACGGCGACACCGACGCGCGCCTGCGCGAGCCCGGCCGGATGCGACGCGAGGACATCGCGATCTGGACCGAGGGCATCAAGGAGAAGTGAAGGACAGCCGGCGGATCGGCGCGATCGGGGACCTCCACTTCACCGCCGCCGGCGGCGGCGCGTTCCGCGAGATCCTCGCGCGCGCGGACGGGGCGATCGATGCGCTGGTGCTCTGCGGCGATCTCACCGATCGCGGCATCCCGGATGAGGCGCGCGCGCTCGCGCGTGAGCTCACGAGCGTGAAGGCGCCGATCGTGGCCGTCCTCGGCAACCACGACTACGAGTCGGGGAAGCAGGACGAGATCGCGGCGATCCTCCGCGATGCGGGCGTGAAGCTGCTCGACGGCGAGGGCGTCGAGGTCGGCGAGCTCGGGTTCGCCGGCGCGAAGGGATTCGCCGGCGGCTTCGGCGATCGCGCGCTCGAGCCCTGGGGTGAGCCGGCGATCAAGGAGTTCGTGCGCGAGGCGGTCGACGAATCGGTGAAGCTCGGCGCGGCCCTGGCGAAGCTGCGCACGCCGCACAAGATCGCGGTGCTGCACTACTCGCCCGTCGTCGACACCGTCGTCGGCGAGCCGCCGGAGATCTACCCGTTCCTCGGATCGACGCGGCTCTCGGAGCCGATCGATCGCTACGGCGCGTCGCTCGTCGTGCACGGCCACGCCCATTCGGGCGCGCCGGAGGGGCGCACGCGCGGGGGTGTGCCGGTGTACAACGTCTCGCTGCCGCTGCTGCGCCGCATGTACGGCGACCCGGTCTCGCTGCGCGTGCTGGACCTCGCGCCCGCCGTCGCGACGCGCTAGCTGCCCGGCACGCCGCGCTCCGACGGGACGCGCGCACGCCGACCGCGCTCGACCAGCAGCCCGCCGGCGACCGCTAGCGCGGGCATCAGGCCACGCCGGAAGGCGAGGACGATCACGATGAGGATCGCGCCGGTCACCACGCCGGACGCCTCGGCGAACGAGCCGGACAGCCAGTCGCGGAGGAACAGGACGACGGCCGCGCCGAGCACGCTCCCCCACAGCGTCCCGATGCCGCCAAGCACGGTCATGACCACCGCCTGACCGGACGTCGTCCAGTGCAGCAGGTCGAGCGACGCGAACGCGTGGCCGATCGCGTACAGCGACCCGGCGAGCCCCGCGATCCCGGCGGACAGCACGAACCCGACGAGCTTGTAGCGCCGCACCGGATAGCCGAGCGCCTGCGCGCGCGGCTCGTTGTCGCGGATCGCCACGAGCACGTGCCCGAACGGCGAGCGGACGATGCGCCAGGCGATGACGTAGCCGAGCAGGACGAGCGGCAGCGCGGCGTAGTAGAAGTCGATGGAGCGCGACACCGAGAGACCGGGGAACAACTTCGGCACGCCCTGGACGCCGTTCTCGCCGCCGGTGAGATCGCGCCACTCGTTCGCGACGTAGAACAGCATCTGCGCGAAGGCGAGCGTGACCATCGCGAAGTAGATGCCGCGACGGCGGATCGCGAGGTAGCCGAGCGGCACCGCGAGCGCCATCGCGACGACGACGCCGGCGGCGGCCGCGAGCGGGAAGGGCAGGCTCAGCTGCTTCGCGATGATCGCCGCGGTGTAGCCGCCCGCGCCCCAGAACGCCGCGTGTCCGAACGACAGCAGTCCGGCGAAGCCGAGGAGGAGGTCGACCGAGACCGCGAACAGGCCCCACAGGAGGATGTCCAGCGCGAGCACGGAATAGATGAGGCGGGGCAGCACGAGCGCCGCGGCGATCGCGCCGATCGCCGCGATCACGCCGGCCGCGCGCCCGGCGTTCACGCGGACTCGATCGAGCCGAAGAGGCCCGCGGGACGCACGAGCAGCACCACGGCCATGACGGCGAAGACGACGATGTTCTCGAGCGCCGGATTGACGACCGCGCCGAGGCTCGCGAGCACGCCCACGGCGAAGCCGGCGACGATCGCGCCCGCGATCGAGCCGAGCCCGCCGATCACCACGACGGCGAAGGTGAGGATGATCGCCTCCGAGCCCATCAGCGGCGAGACGTTGCGCATCGGCGCGGCGAGCACGCCGGACAGCGCCGCGAGCGCGACGCCGAAGGCGAAAACGCCGGTGACCCAGCGACCGACCTCGATGCCGAGCGCTCGCGTGAGATCGGGACGTTCGATGGCCGCACGCACGACCATGCCGAGCCGGGTTCGCTCGATGACGTACCACGTCGCGAGCGACACCGCGAGCGAGAACGCGATCACGAACAGGCGGTAGGCGGGGTACGCCACGATCCCGAGCGAGACCGATCCCCCGAGCTGGTCCGGCGTCGCGTACGGCTGGCCCTGCAGCCCGAAGCGGATCCGCATCGCGTCCTGGAGGACGAGCGTGAGGCCGAAGGTGAGAAGAAATCCGTAGAGCGGATCGAGACGGTAGACGCGCCGCAGCAGCAACCGCTCGGCCACGACGCCGACGACGGCGACGCCGAGCGGTGCGAGGAGCATCGCCGGCCAGAATCCCACGCCCGCGTCGAGGCCGAGGAGGTATGCGGCGAACGCGCCGAGCATGTAGAACGCGCCGTGCGCGAAGTTCACGACGCGCAGCACTCCGAAGATGACCGCAAGGCCGAGCGACAGCAGCGCGTAGAACGCGCCGTTCACCAGCCCGTTGAAGACCTGGAGCGTGACGTAACCGAGGTCCATGCAGAACGGACGGGGCGCCGCGCGGCGCCCCGTCCGATAGGCCCTACTTCTTGCAGCCGGCGTCCGCGAGCGGACGCGAGACCTGCTCGGCCTTCAAGGTGCTCAGCACCTTCGCGTAGTCGAACTTCTCCTTGACCTCGGACTGCGGCTTCACCTGCGCGAGGAGCGCGTCGTGCATGACCCAGTGGTCCTCGGACCGGATCTTGCCGTTGCGAATGAAGAAGTCGCTGAACGAGTACCCCTCGAGTTGCTTCACCACCGCGTCCGCGTCGTCGGTGCCGGCGCGCCGGACCGCATCCATGTACTGCCACGCCGCGGAGTAGTTCCCGGCGTGCGCGAACGTCGGGCGGATGCCGGTCTTCTGCAGGAACTTGTCGGCGAACGCGCGCGACTGATCGTCCATGTTCCACAGCCACGGCGTCGTGTACACGACGCCGGCGAACGCGTCGGGGCCGAGCGCGGAGATGTCGGTGTCGAAGAGCAGGCCGATCGCGAGCGTGATCTTCTGGTCCTTCAGCTTGAACTGGTTGTACTGCTTCACCACGTTGACGAGATCGCCGCCCGCCTGCATCGCGCCGAGGATCTCCGGCTTCAGCTGACCGGCCTTGATGAGCAGGTTGGAGAAGTCACCGGTCTGGTTCGGGAACGGCGAACCGTCGGACTGGATCACGTTCCCGCCGGTCTTCTCGACCGCGGCGCGGAACGACTTCTCCATGTCCTGACCGAAGGCGTAGTTCGGGTAGATGATGTACCACTTCTTGCCCAGGTTCTGCGTGACCCACACGCCGGTGCCCTGCGCGAGCATGTACGTGTCGTACGCGTAGTGGAACGTGTACTTGTTGCACTGCGGACCGGTGAGGTCCGTCGTGGCCGCCGTGATGTTGATGTAGAGCTTCTTCTCGTCGTTCGCGACCTTCGCGATCGCGAGCGCCGCCGACGACGTCGGCACGTCGAGGATCACGTCGGCGTTGTTGCGCTCGTAGAACTCTTGCGCCTTCTGGCCGGCGAGATCCGCCTTGTTCTGGTGATCCGTGTTGACGACCTCGATCGGGCCGCCGAGCGCGTTGTCGCCGTACTTCGCCTTGAAGTCGGCGATCGCCATGTTCACCGCCTCGACGGCGTTCTTGCCGGATAGGTCCGCGTACACCCCGGACTGGTCGTTGATGACGCCGATGACGAGCTTGCCGTCGGTGAGCTTCACCGCGGCGCCGCCGCCCGGGCCAGAGCCGCCGCAGGCCGCCGCGACGAGCGCGACGGCGGCCACGACGGCCGCGATCCGTATCGCCCTCATGTGCTCCCCTCCTTAGACGCCGAGATGGCGCAGGAGCTCGTGCTCCTTCGCGAGTATCGCCGCGTTCTCGAGGGTGTCGACGATCTCGCCTTGCGACAAGAGATAGTGGCGATCCGCCACCGCGGTGGCAAAGCGCAGGTTCTGCTCGACGAGGAGCATCGTCAGCCCCTCGCGTTTCGCCTCGCGGAGCATCTGCCGCAGCTGCTGCACGAGGACGGGCGCGAGGCCCTCGGTGGGCTCGTCGAGCAGCAGGACGCGCGCGCCCATGCGCAGCACGCGCGCGATCGAGAGGATCTGCTGCTCTCCGCCGGAGAGCTTGCTCCCCGGATGCCGGCGACGCTCGCGCAACACCGGGAAGGAGGTGTACACGCGGTCGATCGGCCACTTCGTAGTCCCGATCTGCGGCGGCAGCGTGAGATTCTCCTCGACGGTGAGGCGGGCGTAGATCCCGCGGTCATCGGGGACGTAGCCGAGACCGGCGCGGGCCCGGCGCTGCGCCGGCCAGGCCGTGATGTCGCGCCCGTCGAGCCGGACGGTGCCGGTCATGTGTGGATGCAGCCCCATGACGCAGCGCAGCGCGGTGCTCTTCCCCGCGCCGTTGCGTCCGACGAGCGTGATGAGCTCGCCCTCGCCGACGCGGAAGCGCACGTCGCGGAGCGCGCGCGCCTCGCCGTACCACGCCGACAGCGATTCGACCTCAAGCATCCGTCTGTCCGAGGTACGCGGCGATGACGGCCGGTTCGTGCCGCACCCGCTCGTAGGCGCCGTCCGCGACGACGCGACCCTGCTGCATCACGATGACGCGGTCGGCGAGCTCCGCGACGACGCCCATGTTGTGCTCCACGAGCACGACGGTGCGGCCGGCCCGCACTTGCCGGATCAGCGCGATCGTCCGCGCGACGTCTTCGAGCCCCATCCCCGACGTCGGCTCGTCGAGGAGTAGGAGCTTCGGCTCGAGGGCGAGGGCGAGCGCGAGCTCGAGCGCGCGCTTCTGGCCGTACGGGAGCGTGCTCGCGGCGCGAGCGGCGACTTCGGCGAGGCCGACTTCCCCCAGCAGCTCGCGCGCGCGACGTTCGAAGCGAAGCAGCGCGCGGTCCGACGACCAGAAGCGCAGGCCGAGCTCGGAGCGCGACTGCAATGCGAGCATGACGTGCTCGAGCACGGACAGCCGCTCGAAGAGGCTCGTGATCTGGAACGAGCGCGCGACGCCGCGCTTCGCGATCTCGTCCGGACCGAGGCCGGTCGCGTCCTGCCCGTACAGCACGATCGCGCCGGCGGAGGGCTTCAGGAAGCCGGTGAGCAGATTGAAGAGCGTCGTCTTCCCCGCGCCATTCGGTCCGACGAGCGCGTGCACGCGATCCGCCTCCAGCGTGAGGTCGACCCCGTTCACGGCGCGGAATCCGGCGAACTCCTTCGTGAGGCCGCGCATCTCCAGCGCGTACTCCATCGCGGCGAGCATAGGCGCGCGCGGTTAGAGTGACGGCGAGTGCGACCGTTCCGCTTCGCCGTCGCCGCGAGCTGGGCGGCGACGCGCGAAGAGTGGGTCGCGAAGGCGAGACGCGCCGAGGCGCTCGGCTACGACGTCTTCCTCATGCCCGACCACACCGGCCACCAGCTCGCACCCGTCCCCGCGCTGATGGCCGTCGCCGCCGCGACCACGACGGTGCGCATCGGCAGCTTCGTGTTCGCGAACGACTACCGGCAGCCGCTGCTGCTCGCGAAGGAGATCGCGACCCTCGACGTGCTGTCCGAGGGACGGATGGAGTTCGGCATCGGCGCGGGCTGGTCGACGCCGGACTACGACCGGATGGGCATGCGGTACGAGCCCCCCGGCGTGCGCGTGGGCCGCATGCTCGAATCGATCCGCCTGTTGAAGCGCCTGTTCCGCGACGATCGCGTCGACTTCGATGGCACGCACTACCGCGCCAGAGGCGCGCGCCTGTGGCCGAAGCCGCTCCAGCGGCCGATGCCGCCGCTCATGATCGGCGGCGGCGGCAAGCGCATCCTCTCCATCGCCGCTCGCGAGGCCGACATCGTCGCGCTCGTGCCGCAGGTCGACGCGCGCGGCCGTCATCGCCTCTCCGACATCACGGGCAACGCGACAGCGCGCAAGATCGCCTGGATCCGCGCCGCCGCGGGCGAGCGCGCCGAGCGCCTCGAGATCCAGGGCTTCGTCGTCGACGCCGACATTGGCGGCGTCGCGGCGCTCGGGAAGCGCATCCCGTTCGCCGTCATCGACTGCCCGTACGTCCTCTACGGGAGCGCGAGCCAGGTCGCCGGCGATCTCCTGCGGCGCCGCGAACGGCTCGGCATCAGCTATTACCCGATCCCGGATCGGCACATGGAGAGTTTCGCGCCGGTCGTCGCGGCGCTGCGCGGGCAGTGAAATATGGAGGGCCGGCCCGGCGTATTCGAGAGCGAAGCATGGAACGTGTCGCCGCCTTGCGCCTTGCCGTCCGCCCAGCCGCGGCCGCGGTGGGCGGCGCCGTGACGTTCGACGACGTCGTCAACGGCTTCCACGACGAGGTCTTCGGCCTGGCGCTCCGCATCACCGGCGATCGCGATGCGGCCGACGACGTGAGCGCGCGCGTGTTCCTGAAGGCGTTCCGCGCCTTCGACCGCTACGAGCCGGGACGGCCGCTGCGCAACTGGCTGCTCACGATCGCCGTGCGCGAGGCCATCAGCGAGGGGCGCCGCACCTCGCGCGAGCTCGCGCGGCGCGGGCCCGAAGCGGCCGCGGCGGCCGTCCCGGCGCCGTCCCGCGAGGAGCCCGAGGAGCGCGCGGTCGAGCGAGAGGAACGCGACCGGATCCGTCAGGCCGTCGCGGCGCTGCCCGAGCTCTACCGCGTGCCGGTCGTGCTGCGGTACTTCAACGACCTGTCGCTCGAGGAGATCGCCGCCATCACCGGACGGCCGCGCGCCACCGTCGGCGTCCAGCTGCTGCGCGCGCGCACGATGCTGCGCAAGTCGCTCGGGAGCGCGACGTGAACGACGACCGTCTGATCGAGGAGCGCGTCCTGCGCGCGGCGCTGCGGCTGGAGGCCGACGAGCGCCCGCGCCGGCTGAATGCGGACACCATCGGCCACGCGGCGGAGCGCGAGGCGCCGCTCGCGCCGGCGATCGTCGCGCTCGGCTGGGTCTCGATCGCGATCCTCTCGCTCGCCGGCGTGGCGATCGCGCTCCGCGTCGCGGCGTTCCTCGTCGCCGCGATCCTGAGCGGCGACGC
>DASQXO010000020.1:0-5275 GCA_035639655.1 Candidatus Dormiibacterota bacterium | reverse complement strand
CGAGCGACGCACGCTGACGAGCGCGTCCGCGCTCCGGCGGTAGAGCAGGCGCCGCGGATCGGCGTCCCACACCGGCTCGATCTCGTCGAAGTGCCCCTCGCGGAGGAACCGCGCGGGGCCGTCGGGATTCCCCTCCCGCAGGGGCAGCACCGCGATCTCCCAGCGGCCACGCGCGTCGGTCGCGAACGCGAGGGAGCGTCCGTCGGGACTGAAGCGCGGCTCACGCGATTGACCGGATCCCGCGCGCGTCTCGAGGCGACGCGGCGGCGCGGATCCATCCGCCGGCACGACGTACACGTCGACGTTCGCGGCGTCATCCGCCGCGTGGTACGCGATGGAGCGGCCGTCGCGCGACCACGACGGCGAATGCTCGAGGGTCTCGATCGCGCGCAGCTCGCGCGCGATGACGCGCGAGCGCCGGGTCGCGACGTCGAGGACGCGGAGCGCGAACGCGCCGTCCTCGTCGGAGACGAACGCGATCGCGGCGCCGTCGGGCGACCACGCGAGCTCGCGGCGGACCGCGGGACGATCGGTGAGGCGGCGCTCGGCGCGGGCGGCCGTGTCGACGAGGTAGATGTCGAAGCGCTCGTCGCCGTCCTGGTCGCGGAGGAACGCGACGCGCGCGCCGTCGGGCGAGATCCGCGGCTGTAGCGCGCGGGCGCGTGCGTCGCTCGAGGTGAGCTGGTAGATCGCGTCGCCCGAGACCGGCGCACGGTAGATCTCGAATCGCCCGGTGCGGTCCCACGCGAACACGATCTGCCGGCCGTCGCGCGACAGATCGAACGAGCGGTAGCGCCAGTCGACGTGCGCGATCTCGACGATCTCGGCGGCCCCGAGACGGCGGAACGCGACCGGCGCCGCGAGCAGCTCCCAGGGCATGGTCTGCACCGGCGCGGCGGGCGGCGGCGGCAGGACACGCGGCGCCTCTTTCGCGAGCGACCACTTCTTCTTGTCGCCCGCCGTCGCCGCGCCCTGCGGCGCCGCGGCGGCCTCGCGCCACACCACCTCTCGCGCCGGCTTGCGCTCCCACGCCGGGACGAGCGTCGACGGCCCGTGACCTGCGGCCGCTTCGATCGTCTCCGCCTGCGGCACGATGGGGTTATGCGACATCTGCGTGCGGACGCGCAGGTACGCACGGTCCCACGGCGCGTCGAGCAGGTGCCCGAAACGCTTCTGCGGACGCGGCAGCTCGTTCAGGAGCTGGAGGTAGCGCTCCTTCGCGGCGCTCCAGATCGGCCGGCCATGCGCCGCGAGCGCGGCGGAGAACTCGTACGCCCGCAGCGGCTCGAGCCCGGCGCGCACCCGCTCGTCCGGTGCGTAGCGTTCGTCCGGCAGCGCGAGCTTTCCCGCCGCGGTCACGACGAGCGCATCGCCGACGAACAGCACGCCGCCCGGGACCTTCGCGAGCACCATCGATTCGCCGGGCGTGCGCGACCCGAGGTGGACGACCCGCGTCTCGGGCACGCGCCACAGCAGGTCGCCGTCCTTCGCCGGCACGATCTCGCCGAGCGCGGACGACGCGTCGGCCTCGTGGATCGCGAAGCGCGCGCCGGCGAGCGCGTCGCGCCACTGGGCGATGTCACCGGCGCGACGCGCGTGCGTGAAGAACACGAGTCGCGGCGTCATCACGCCGAGGATCTGCAGCGCGACGCGCCGCTCGAACGGTGGGAGGTCGATGAGCACGCCGTCGTGGCCGGTGAGGATCGCGTAGGTCCGCTCCTCCGGGATCGGCTCGTAGAGCTCGAAGATCCACGAGCGGAGCTGCTGGATATCCACCGCCGCCTACTCTACGGACGTTCGCGCGCGTGCGCGGCCGCTCGCCGCGCCCGAGAGGAGCCTCGGCCACACGATCTGCTGATCCCGACCGATCCCGTCGCGCACCACACCGCGCTCGCGCTCGAGTCCGGCGATGAGCGCGTCGGTCCGTTCCGCGTCCCAGCCGAAAACGGCGGCGACCTTCGCGTTCGGCAGCGCGCCGGCGAGCGCGATCGCCCGCAGCAGGATCTCGCGCATGGCCTCGCCGCTCGTGAGGAGCGCCGCGCGCTCGACGGCGTCGGGGTAGCGGCGCGCGAACAGGTCGTACGTGTAGTTGTAGTCCTCGCGGCCCTCGCCCACCGCGCGGACCCTCGTGACGTACAGCAGGCGCTGCAGCGACTCCATCGCCTTCGCGTACTCGGTCCGTCCCTCCTTCGACTCGATGCCGAGCTGTGCGCGCAGGCGCTTCGTCTGCGTCTCGCCGCGCTCCGCGAGCGCCTCGTAGATCCGCCGCCCGACGTCGGTGATCCGCCCGGCGCGCGCGTCCTCGAGGTAGTCGTCGTCCTCGCCGGCGCGGCCGTGGACGGCATAGAAATAAGGTAGGAACGCGCGAGAGACGAACGTCGGCTTGCCCTTGAGGAGCCTGCCGTAGTACAGCTTGCCCTCCTCGGGCAGCGTGTCCTTCCACTCCCACATCCAGCCCCACATCCGATCGACGCTGCGGGTGGCCAGGTGGTCGAAGCACGCTGGGAGCGGCAGGTCGCCGGCGGTGAACGCGTAGCAGAAGCCGCAGGCGTCGACGAAGCGCGACAGCTCGCGCGCCGTCGCGATGCGATGCTTCCGCACGAGGGCGCGACGGTGCTCGTCGAGCTTCGCCGCGAGCGATCGACCGGTCACGAGAACCACAGCGCGACGAGTCCGGCGAGGATCGCGACGCTCATCGCGCGCGTCGATCGAGAGTGGTACCGCGCGAACTCGCGGCGTTCGTCCGCCGAGGACGGCAGGTCGTCGAAGTCGGGCCGTGAGCGGCGCAGGCCGCGCGCGATCGGGTTGGCCCACGCGCTCGCGTATAGCGTGCCGAGCAGCACGACGCCGACCGCCACCCATCGCGGCAGGATCGGCTCGCCCGTCTCGAAGGCGATCGTGAGGATCGCGGTCGTCGCGACGAGGACGAGCGAGGCGAGGATCGCCACGCCGTCCCAGCGCTCGAGGACCGCGCCGAAGACCGTGCCCGCCTGCGAGCGATCGAGGGTACGGAACAGCGTCGGCGCGGCGGCCGATCCGAGCGCCAGTCCGCCGCCGACGATCACCGCGAGCGACGCGACGTGGAAGAAATGGACGAGGTCGTATCCGAATGTCTCCGGCACCGTCCCACCATACCCAGACCCTTTCGATTCGACCCCCATCGATCGAAGAACGGCCAAAATCGATAGCGTCTGCTCCCCGCGGACCGGAATTCCGACTGAAATGGTCGGGTTATACTTCGAGGTAATGGCGCAGGATCCGATCGCACACATCCGCCGGCAGATCAAAGAGGAGGGCGCGAAGGACGTCGCCACGCGGCGCGGCCGCGACGCGGCCCTCCGGATCGTCGACGTGCGCGAGCAGCACGAGTGGGACGCCGGCCACATCGGCGGCGCCGAGCACGTTCCACTCGCGACGGTCGAGCGCGAGATCCCGCAGCGCTTCCCGGATCGGAGCACGCCGCTCGTGATGCACTGCCGCTCAGGGGTCCGCTCCGCCAAGGCGGCGTTCGCGCTCAAGCAGCTCGGCTATACGAACGTGTCGTCGATGGCTGGGGGCATCCTCGCCTGGGAAGAGGCGGGTCTGCCGATCGAGGTGCCCTCAAGACTCTCGAGCGAGCAGATCGAGCGCTACAGCCGTCACCTGTTGATGCCGCAGGTCGGCATCGCGGGCCAGCAGCGACTGCTCGATTCGAAGGTCCTGCTCATCGGCGCCGGAGGCCTCGGTTCCCCCGCCGCGTACTACCTCGCGGCGGCGGGCGTCGGCACGCTCGGCATCATCGACAGTGACGTCGTCGATCGGACGAACCTGCAGCGGCAGATCCTGCACGACACGTCGCGTGTGGGAATGCCGAAGGTCGAGTCCGCGCGGCAGACGATCACACGCCTCAATCCCGACGTGAACGTCGTCGGCTATCAAGAGCGGCTTACGTCGGCGAACATCGATGACATCCTTCCGGACTACGACGTCGTCGTCGACGGCGCGGACAATTTCCCGACGCGCTACCTCGTCAACGACGCGTCGGTGAAGCACCACAAGCCGGTCGTGCACGGCTCGATCTTCCGCTTCGAGGGTCAGATCACGGTGTTCAAGCCGTTCGAGGGCCCGTGCTACCGCTGCCTGTTCCACGAGCCGCCGCCCCCCGAGCTCGCGCCGTCGTGCGAAGAGGCGGGCGTCCTCGGCGTCCTGCCCGGCATCGTCGGTTCGCTCCAAGCGAACGAGACGCTGAAATTGCTACTCGGCATCGGCGAACCGCTCATCGGGCGCTTCCTGCTCTTCGACGCGCTCGACACGACGTTCCGCGAGGTCAAGCTGCGACGCGATCCGAAGTGCCCTGCGTGCGGCGACAACCCGACCATCACCGGATACATCGATTACGAGGGGTTCTGCGCGTCGCCGCAGGCATGGCTTCGCGAGCACGCGACCGTAGCCTCGGTCGGCGACTGAGCTAACAAGGGCAGTCGCGCGCCCCACGCGCGACGCCTGCTTGCGCGCTGCATTTCGGACGACCCGTTCGGTTCGCACTCGACATTCCGCTTCGAGATGCGTATGGTCAGCGGCTAAGCAAGGCCTGTTTCGTTTCACAAACCGTTCGTGCTAGTTACGGAATTGGTACGAACGGGCTATTCCGCACGACGCTTATCACCGCGTATGGTGACCGCCGCACGAATAAACGAGGGGGATCACCGAGTGACGATCGCTCAGATCTCGATAACGATCCGGCAAGCCGTGGCGGACGAAGCGCCCGACGTCATCACCAGGGCGCGGGGCGGCGATCGTGAAGCGTTCGCCGAGCTGTACGACGAGTACGTCGATCGTGTCTATCGGTACCTCCTCTACCGCGTGCGCGACGCGTCTGACGCCGAGGACCTGACAAGCGAGGTCTTCACTCGAGCGTTCGCGAACATCAAGCGCTACCGCTGGCAAGGCAAGTCGTTCCTTGCGTGGCTCTACACGATCGCGCGCAACGCCGTCACCGACCGCATGCGTCGCGCGCGCCCGACCGTCGATCTCGAAGACGCGTTCGGTGTCGCCGATCAAGCACCGACCGCGCACGAGCACGTCGAGGCTCGTGATCGCGCGGACGCACTGCGTCGCGCGATGACGAAGCTCACGAGCGATCAGCAGGAAGTGCTGCTGCTGCGCTTCATGGAGAACTACTCCTCGCAGGAAGTCGCGAAGGTGCTCGGCAAGAACGAGGGTGCGGTCCGCGCTCTGCAGTTCCGCGCACTCGGCCGACTGCGCAAGCTCCTCGCTGAAGAAGTCGCCTAGCTCA
>DASQXO010000019.1:0-26213 GCA_035639655.1 Candidatus Dormiibacterota bacterium | reverse complement strand
CCAGTCGGGCTCGTGTACGTCGCGATCGACGAGGACGGCCGGAGCGTCGTCAAGAAATCGCAGTTCGGGTTCGACCGCGACGGCAATCGCCGCGCCAGCGTCGGCGTCGCGCTCGACCTGCTGGAGGACGCGCTCGCATGAGGATCGCGTTGCTCGGCGCCGGCACCGTCGGCGGCGCCGTCGCCCGGCTCGTCAGCCGCCGTCCGGCGCTCCGCATCGAGGTCGCCGGCGCGTTCGTGCGCGAGCCGAAGCGCGCGCGCGAGGACGTGCCGCGCACCACGGCAGAGGCCTTCGAGCTGCTCGACGATCCCTCGATCGACGCGGTCGTCGAGGTGCTCGGCGGCGAGGAACCGGCGCGCTCGCTGATCCTCGCCGCGTTCGAGCGCGGCAAGCACGTGGTCACCGCGAACAAGCTCGTGCTCGCGAGCCACTGGGCCGAGCTGCAGGACGGGGCGCGCGCGGCGCGACGCGAGCTGCGCTATGAGGCGTCCGTGGGCGCGGCCATGCCGATCATCGCGGCGCTGCGCGCGCTCGCCGGGACGAAGATCGTCTCGCTTCGCGCGATCCTCAACGGCACCACGAACTACATCCTCACGAAGATGGAGTCGGAGTCGACGTTCTTCGAGGACGCGCTCGGCGCCGCGCAGCGCGCCGGCTACGCCGAGGCCGACGCGTCGATGGACGTCGACGGGCTCGATCCCGCATACAAGGTCGCGATCTGCGTGTCGACCATCGAGCGCCGGGCGTTCGAGCCGCGCCTCGTGCGACGCGAGTCGATCCGTGGCGTGACGACGCAGCGGCTCGCCGAGGCGAAGCGGCGCGGGAAGCGACTCCGCTACGTCGCGGCCGCCACCTTCGGCGAGAAGGCGGTGAAGGCGCGCGTCGGTCTCGAGGAGGTCGACGAGTCGTCCATCCTCGCAGCGCCGCGCGGTCCGGAGAACGCCGCCGAGATCGCGACCGCCGACGCGGGCACGCTGCAGCTCCGCGGTCCGGGCGCGGGCGGCGACGCGACGGCGACGGCGATCCTCGGCGACCTGCTCGCGATCGCGGCGGCGAAACGATGATCGTCCTGAAGTTCGGCGGCACCTCCGTCGGAACGGCGGAGGCGATCCGCAGCGTGGTGCAGATCGTCGCCGCGCGGCGGGATCGCTCGCCGGTCGTCGTCGTGTCGGCGACGTCGGGCACGACCGACGCGCTCATCCGCGCGGCCCGGCGCGCCGAGAGCGGCGACGCGAGCGGGGCGCAGTCCGCGCTCGCCGAGATCGCGCACCGACACCAGGTCCTCGTCGCCGATCTCCTCGGCGTGAAGGGCGACACGGTCCTGCGTGAGATCGGCGAACTCACCGAGCGCGCCGCCGCGCTCGTGTCGAGCGTGGCGATCCTCCGTGAGCTCACGCGGCGCTCGCTCGACGCCATCGTCTCCTACGGCGAGCGGGTCTCGGCGCCGATCGTCGCGGCGGCGCTCGACACCGCCGGCATCCGCGCCGAGGCGCTCTCCGCCGAGGGCGTCGTCGTGACCGACGAGCGCTTCGGCGAGGCCGCGCCACTGCTGCCCGACACGCGCGAGCGCGTCGCGAAGCAGCTCGCGCCACGCGTCGGGTCCGGCGTCGTTCCGGTCGTCACGGGGTTCATCGGCGCGACCCGGGACGGTGTCACGACCACCCTGGGCCGCGGCGGTTCGGACTATTCCGCGAGCATCCTCGCCGCGGCGTTCCCGGCGGACGAGCTCGCCATCTACACCGACGTGAACGGGATCATGAGCGCTGACCCGCGGAGCGTCCCGGGCGCGCGACCGCTGGAGCGCGTGTCGTACGAAGAGGCGCAGGAGCTGTCGTTCTTCGGGGCGAAGGTGCTGCACCCCCGGACCGTGCTGCCGGCGATCGAGGCCGGCATCCCGGTGCGGATCCTGAATACGTTCGAGCCGACGTTCCGCGGGACGCTCATCACCGCCAAGGCGGAGGCGGCGGACGGCACGATCGTGAAGGCGACCACGTCGCTCGGTGGACTCGGCCTCGTGACGGTCGAAGGTGCGGGCATGTCCGGTGTGCCGGGGATGGCCGCGCGCGTCTTCGACACGGTCGCGGCCGACGGCGTCTCGGTGCTGATGATCAGCCAGTCGAGCAGCGAACATAACATCTGCTTCGTCGTCGGCGCGGAGCACACCGAGCGGCTCATCCGCGATCTGCAGCGCGCGTTCGCCGCCGAGCTCGGCCGTCACGACGTCGGCCGCGTGTACGCTGAACAACCTGTGGCGATCGTGGCGGCGGTAGGGGAGGGGATGAAGGGGACGCCGGGCGTCGCGGCGCGCGTCTTCACCGCGCTCGGGCGCGCCAAGATCAACGTCGTCGCCATCGCGCAGGGCTCCAGCGAGCTCAACATCTCGCTCGTCGTCGACGAGGCGCAGCGCGATGCGGCCGTCCGCGCCATTCACGAGGAGTTCCACGGGCGCAACGCGCGGGCCGCGGCCGCGTCATGACGAACGTGCGCAGACGGAAGGTCGCGGTCCTCGGCGCGACGGGCACCGTCGGGCAGCGCTTCGTGAGCCTGCTCGCGGACCACCCGTGGTTCGAGCTCGCGGCGCTGACGACCTCGGAGCGCAGCGCCGGCAAGCGTTACGCCGACGCCGCTCACTGGCACCTGCCGCAACCGATCCCCGACGTCGCGCGCGATCTCGCGCTCGTGCCGACGACCGACGACCTCGACGCCGAACTCTGCTTCTCCGCGCTCCCGCACGAGGCCGCGCTCGAGTGGGAGGCCGCGCTCGCGAAGTCCGGGCATCACGTCTTCTCCAACGTGAAGACGCACCGGATGGACGACGACGTTCCGCTCGTCATCGCCGAGGTCAACGGCGACCACCTCGACGCGCTGCGCGCGCAGCGCAAGCGGCGCGGGTACAGCGGCTCGATCGTCGCGAACGGGAACTGCTCGGCGATCGGCTTCAGCCTCGCGACGGCGCCGCTGCAGCGCGCCTTTGGGATCGAGCGCGCAGTCGTGACGACGCTGCAGGCGCTCTCGGGCGCCGGCTATCCGGGCGTCGCGTCGCTCGACGGCCTCGACAACGTCGTTCCCTTCATCCGCGAGGAGGAGGAGAAGCTCGTCGAGGAGTCGCACAAGTTCCTCGGCCGCTGGGACGGCGCGCGCTTCGCGCCCGCCGCCTTCGCGATGTCGGCGAGCTGCAACCGCGTCGCCGTCCGCGACGGCCACACCGAGGTCGTCGGCCTCACGCTGCGCGGCGCGCCCGCGATCGTCGACGTGATCGCGGCGCTGCGCGGATTCCGCGGCAAGCCGCAGGAACTCGGTCTGCCGACCGCGCCGCGGTGCCCGATCCTCGTGCGCGACGAGCCGGACCGTCCGCAACCGTTCCTCGATCGCGACAGCGAGCGCGGCATGGCCGTCACGGTCGGGCGCGTTCGGGAGGATCCGGTGCTCGGAGTGAAGTTCGTCGCGCTGTCGCACAACACCGTGCGCGGCGCCGCCGGCGCGTCAGTGCTGAACGCGGAGCTCGCGGTCGCGGAGGAGCTCGTCTAGGCGCCGGCTACGTCAAGCCGAGGGGAGCCGGACCAGCTTCGCACGCACGGAACGGCGCTCCACGATCTCCCGGATCCGTCCGTCGATCGCTGACGACTTGTCGGCGATCTCGTCGTACGCGAGTTGGCGCTTTTCCCAGACCTTTTGGTGCGCTTGCCGCTCATCGTGCAGGAATCCCTTCACACGCTCCAACGACCCCGCCAGCGCCGAGAAGTCCGCGCGGAACTCGTCGCTCGCCAGATACCGGTACAGCTGGTCGGCTTTCTCGGCCTTGCCCTCGCCGGCGACACCGGAACGGTGGATCTCGACGGCCATCCGCCGAAGGATGCGTGCAAGCTCGATCGCCTTGCTCGGGCTGACGACAACGACGTCTCCGCGGACCGCAAGGTCGCGCTGCTTCGGCGGCATCGCGCTGCTGACGACGACGACGTAGGGCGTCTTCTGGTCTCGAGCCGTCTGCAGCGCCTGCTCGAGGAAGGCGTTGCTCCAGTGCAGCGTGTCCTTGCATTCGTACACGAGCAGAGCGACCTTGGCGGGCGCCCCCTCGACGGTATCGATCACGTGCTGGTGGACGTCGCCGCTGCGTCCGAGCTTCTCGATGCGGTCACCTGGGAATGCGGCGCGCAGACCTCGGAGCAGATCTTCCTCGCTGAAGTTCCCACGCTCGTCGGCCGTAAGCCGCTCGACGCGACGCTCGAGCGCCTCCTTCTGCTGTCGTAGCACCTCGACGGTCTGATTCAGCGAACGCATCTTCGTCGCGAGCTTGCTCTCTGCGCGCTCGTCTGCCTTCTTCTCGATCGCGGCGACTTGTGCGGCGCGAGACTTGATCGTGCGCTGATGCTCTTCGCGGACCGCGGCGAGCTCTTTGCGCAGCTGCTCGAGCTCGGCGTCGCGTCGTTCTCGCTCCCTATCCGCCTGCTCGAGGAGTCGCGCCGACAACTCCTTGGCGCGCGCCTCAGCCATCGTCGCGATGCGACGCTCGTCTTCGCGCCCCTTTCGCGCGACGCGGGCCGCCGCGTCCCGATCGACCAGCGGCTGTTCGCACCACGGACAGAGCGCAACGCGATTCATCGCAGGCACCGAACCTCCACCGCAGCCCTAGCAAGTCGGCCTGGCTACAGCTCGCTTGCGCTTCGGGCTTGCCCGAAGTATATCGGCGCTGTCAAGAGGGCCCAGAAAGCGGCTTAAGCAAGTTAGGACGCTCTACGACGTTATTTCGCGTCGGCCACGCGAATTAGCGCGTCGCGAAGCGAATTAGGAAAGCTTCCTTAAGTCTGCCGCGATCTCGACTGCGTTACCGCCCGGAGCGTCTCCAAGAAGCTCGCGAGGGTGGGGGAGGGCGCGCCGGCGTCGGCGCGGCGGATGACGACGATCTGACGGCGCAGCGGCGCCGAGTCGCGGATCGCGACGGTGCGCATCGAGCCGCTTGTGATCTCGTCCGCGATCGCCGTGCGCGGCAGCAGCGCCACGCCGAGGCCGTGCTCGACCATCTTCTTCGCCGCGTCGATGTTGTCGAGCTCCATCACCCCACGCGGCCGAACGCCCGCCTCACGGATGAATGCCGAGGTGAGGTCGTGATACGACGAAGCCCGATCGAAGAGGATGAGCTGCTGCTCACCGAGGTCCTCGATGCGCACGTCAGCGCGCCGCGCGAAGGGATGGGCGAGATTGACGACGAGCGCGAGCTCGTCCTCATACAGCGGCCACGCGTCGATGTCCGGATGGCGGAGCGCGCGCACGACGCCGACCTGAACGCGCTCGCGCAGGACCATGTCCAGGATCTCCTCGGAATGTCCCGTCCGGACGTTGATCTGCACGCCCGGATTCGCCGTGCGAAAGCGCTCGAGCACGCCAGGCAGCACGTACGTGCCGACGGACGGCGCGGCGCCGATGTCGATGACGCCGGCCGCTCCGCCCCGCACGCGCGCGATCGCGCGGGCCGCCTCGCCGGCCGCGCCGACGACGCGCTCGGCGTAGGGGAGCAGCGCGCGTCCCTCGTCGGTGAGCCGCACGCCGCGCGACCCGCGGGCGAGCAGCGCGACGCCGAGCTCGCGCTCGAGCGTCCGGACCCGGGCGGTCAAGGCCGGTTGCGAGATGCCGAGGTCTCGCGCCGCCCGCGTCACGTTGCCGCGCGAGGCGACGGCCACGAACCCCTCGAGCTGGACGAGGAGCACGCCAGGCATACAGCACTTCTATGGCCAGGGCGGTCGGCCATCGATTGGAACCGCACTTGCAACTCGAATCCGGCCATGGCCACACAACCCGAAAGCTTCACGGCGCGGCAGTACCCGAGGCTCCAGAAGCAGAGCAAGCCGGAAGGCGAGCGGCAATCCGCCCGGCCTCCGCGCGTCCTGAGCGCGTGCGAGGTGGCGGAATGCTGCTGCCCCGATGAGTGCCTCGTCGATCACGACAACTAGATTGGGACGGGACGGATGACGGAGACGGCGAGCGCCGAAGTGCTCGCACGGGAACGCGCCCTCGACCTCGCGCCGTCGCCGCTCCTTCCCGACGGCTACTACGTCCCGACCTCGCGCTGGATCCATCCGAGCGTTCGCTTCCGCGAGCTTCTGAAGACGGAGCCGTACGTGTTCGCGCCCGGCGTGTACGACCCGTTCGGCGCCGAGCTCGCGATGTACCACCGCTTCAAGGCCGTGTACTTCAGCGGCTACTCGTTCGCGATCGGGCATCTCGGCTCGACGGACATGGACCTCTACACGAGCGTCGAGATCGCCGACGGCGCGCGCCGCACCGTATCGGCGCTCCGGAAGTTCCAGCTCACGCAGGCCGTCGGCGACCCGGACAACGGCACACCGCCGCGGCATCTCGAGATCCCGCCTCTCGTCGTGGACATGGACACCGGGTACGGCAACGCGTTCAACGTCATGCGCACCGCCGAGCTGTACGTGAACGCCGGCGTCGCTGCGGCGCACCTCGAGGACCAGGTCATGCCGAAGCGCTGCGGGCATATCGGCGGGAAGGCGCTCGTGCCCGCGGACGAATTCGTCGGCAAGCTGCGCATGGCGCGCGCCGTCGCCGACGACAATGGCAATCCCGACTTCGTCATCATCGCGCGCACCGACGCTCTCTCCGCCGTCGATGCGCCCGAGTCGACGCGCGGGATGGAGCTCGCGATCGAACGGACGCTGCGCTACCTCGACTCGGGCGCGCCGGACCTCGTGTGGTGCGAGTTCCCCACCTCCGAGCGCGGCCCGCTCGAGACGTACGTGGCCGAGGTGCGGAAGCGCTTCCCGGCGGCGCTCTTCGCGTTCAACTACTCGAGCTCGTTCCGCTGGTTCGCCGACGCGGATCCGCTGTCGTTCGCGGAGCTCGGCGAGATGGGCTGCCGCTTCATCTTCATCACGCTCGCGGCGCAGCACGCGATGGGCTACGGCTTCACGAAGCTGCTCGCGGCGATGGACGAGGGCGAGCAGCGCGGCTACCTCGAACTGCAGCGGGCGGAGTGGTCCGGCGACGGCGACGTCCCGACGAGGAGCCACCACGTCTTCTCCGGCGTCCCGTACCACCACGCGATCGGCAAGCGCTACGGCGGCGCGCGGTTCGGCAGCGAGTTCGAGACCGTCGAGCGCGGCAGAGTCGTCTGAGCGACACGTCGAAGCGGCGGATCGCGGTGATCAATGAGGACACCGCCTTCCTTCAGCTGATGCACGATCTCCTCGAGGAGGAGGGCTACGAGGTCGCGTCGCATCGCGAAGTGAAGGGCGTGTACGAGAAGATCGTCGACGACCGGCCGGACCTCATCGTGCTCGACATCGTCATCGGCGGCGAGACGAAGGGCTGGGAGCTGCTCGAGCTCCTCACGCTCGACCCGCGCACGCGACGCGTCCCGGTCATCGTGTGCACCGCGGCGGTCGACGCGCTGCGCGGGCGCGAGGACCAGCTCACCCGCCTCGGCATCCGCGGGCTGACGAAGCCCTTCGACCTCGAGGAGCTCCTCGCCGCGGTGCAGCAGGCGCTCGCGTCGCGCGCGTAAGGTCAGCTCGTCACGATCCCGCCGGCGTCGCCCCACGCCTCGATGCCGCCCGGTAGGTGCGCGAGGTCCGGCACACCGGCGCGCTCGAGGATCGACACACCGATGACCGAGCGATACCCGGAGCGGCAGTGGACGGCGACGCGACCGGCGCGCGGGACCTCGCTCGCGCGGGCGGCGAGGTCGGGGAGCGGCACGTGGAGCGCGTACGGGATGTGGCCCTCGTGCCACTCGGCGTCCCAGCGGACGTCGACGACGTTCGCGTCGTAGTCGGCCTGCAGGAGGTCCGGGTCGGCCCGGCCGACGTGCGCCAGCTCGAGCCCGAGATCGCGGATCGCGGTGACGTACCCGGCGAGATCGTCGCGGCCGACGGCGCCGAGCTCGGTCCACGCGCGTTGTGCGGCGTCCTCGCTCGCGACGACGAGCGCGAGCGGCAGCTCCTCGGGCGCGAGCCACGCCACCCACGGGCCGAACGCGCCGCCGAGCGGGACCGCCAGCGACCCGCGGAGATGCGCGTCGGAATACGCGCGCTCGTCGCGGGTGTCGAGGACCGTCGCGCGGCCCGAGCGCGCGAGCGCGGCGAACGCCGCGGCAGCGAGGCGCGTCGACGGCGGCATCGCGCCCGCGCCGTCGCGGTTGCGCGCGCGCACGCGCGGGTAGTAGCGCGGCACCGGCGGGACGTCGCGGGTCGCCTCGTGCAGCAGCGTCGTCGGATCGGCGACGTTGGCGAAGCGGTTGCGCGCGCGCTCCTCGGCCACAGTCGTCTCGTCCCGCCGCTGCACGCCCGACGAGCAGAACGAGCCGGCACCGTGCGTCGCGAGGACGCGCGTCGCGTCGTCGAGGGCGAGGATGCTCCGGATCGTCTCGAACGCCGACGCCGCCAGCGCCGGCGCGAGCGCGGCGCCGAAGAGGTCGATCCGCGCCGCGCCGCCGGGCAGCAGTGCGCCGCCGGAGAAGAGCACCGGCGGGTCCGCGTGCACGCGGTAGGCGACGTGCTCGGCCGTGTGTCCCGGCGTCGCGAGCACCTCGATCTCAAGTCCACCGAGCCGGAGCAGCTCGCCGCCGTCGACGGTACGGTGCGCGAACGCGAGCTCGGCCCGGCGCGAGGCGACGACCTCGGCCCCGTGCTCGTCGTGGAGCCGGCGCGCGCCGGAGATGAAGTCGTTGTGCAGGTGCGTCTCGAGCACCTGCACGATCTGGCAGCCGAGGAGCTCCGCCGCGCGCAGGTACGGCTCGATGTCGCGCTGCGGGTCGATGACCGCTGCGAGTCCCGACCCCCGATCCGCAACCAGGTACGAGCGATCGCCGAGCGAGGCGTGTTCGAAGGGCTGGATGTGCATGAGCGCTTTTGTACGCCGTTGTCAGGGGAGTGGTCGCAACCCGGGCTGGACGTCGCCGCTTGACACCGGACAAGCGCTCGGTAGATTGAGCGTTAGGTCGCACTTCGCCTATTTCGCGACATAGCGGAGGACACCGTGACCGAGCCGAGCCTCGACAAGCTCATCTGGGACTACCTCGAGGACCTTGAGATCCGTGGACGCTCCGCGCTCACAGCGCGGAACTACGGCAGATACCTGCGGACGTTTGCGGGTTGGCTCGCGAGCGCCACCGGAAAGGACGAGCCGGATCTCGCGCCAGCCGACGTCGACGAAGAGCGACTGCGCCAGTTCCGGCTGTTCCTGGCGCGGCGCCGCGACCCGCGCAGCGGCCAGATCATCACGGCGGCGACGAGAAATCTTCATCTCATCGGGCTCAGAACGTTCCTCCGTTACTGCCGTCGGCGTCGGAAGATCCTCACGCTGCCGGACCCCGACGACGTCCTCGAGCTCGCCAAGCAGCGCGACGCCACCGTCAAGCACCTCGAACGCGAGGAGGCGCTCCGGATCGCGGGCGCGATCGAGCTCGATGCCGAGAACGGCCTCCGGGACCGAGCGATCGTCGAAACGCTGTTCGGAACGGGTGTGCGCGTTTCCGAGCTGGTCTCGATGACGATCCGTCAGGTCAGCTGGGAGCGACGCGAGGCCGAGGTCGTGGGCAAAGGCGGCAAGGCGCGTCTCGTCGTCCTCACCGACGAGGCCGCGTACTGGATCAAGCGGTACGTGGAGACCCGCTCGGACGATTCGTCCTGGCTGTTCATCTCACGGCGCCGTGACGACGACGGAGGCTTCCGCGCGCTGACCGTGCGCCAGGTGCAGCGGATCGTCGATCGAGCGGCGCACCGCGCCGGTATCCCGTTCAGGGTCAGCCCGCACTTCTTCAGACATTCACGGCTGCTGCTCCTCACTCGCTTCGGCGGCGTCCATCTCGCGCAGCGAGTGGCCGGACACGCGTCGCTCAGCACGACGTCGAAGTACCTCAAGGTGACGGACGAACACCTCAAGCGCGCCTTCGATCAGGCGTATCGAGCGGAGCGTGGCGAATGAGTGCTCAGGCCGACGCTTTGCGATCGCGCGCCCGCGCGCGGAGCGTCTGCTTCGCGCGACGGAGATCGGCGAGCGCGGCCGCGACGTGACCGCGGACGCGCGCGTACCGCGCCGTGTTCTGCACGCCGCCGGAGAGCTCGAACGCGCGGAGCTCGCGCCGGAGATCGGCGGCCGCAAGCGCGCGCCGCACCACGCCCACGCTCTCGTCGGCCGGATCCGCCACGTGCACGAAATCGCTCGCGAGGTCGGCCATCACGCGCAGGACCGATTGCAGCGGCGCGTCGTGCACGATCGCCACGATGGTCGCAGCGTCCGCGCCACCACGAAGCTGCTCGCGCAAGCGACGGCCGCTTCTGCTGAAGAGGTCAGCCACGAGCACGTCGTACCGGCGCGCGCGGAGCGCACGCAAGAGGGCCCGGTGCTCGCCGAAGCTGTCGACGCGGTAGCCGGCGCCCTCGAGTGCCCGACGGAACTCCTCACGCGCGCGCGCATCGTGATCGAAGAGCGCGATCGCGCGCGTGAGCTGGACGTTGACGCGACGCTGGACCTCCACACCGACAACTGCCTGACGACCCTGCTTTTTGAGTTCTCGCGCGCGACGGCGTCGAGCCGGTACGGAAGCGGACCGGCCCGCGTCAGGCGTCTCCCCCGTGCAGAACGCTAGTGCGTCAGTCAAGCCCCCTACGCCGCGCCGAGCAACGAGAGCCGTCGAGCCGACGCCCGCTCGCACGCCATAAGGTCAGGCGCGTAGACGTCCGGCGATGACCGCTCCGGCGACCGCGCTCGCCGCCGCGATCGCATCGGCGAACGCGACGCCACCGAGCGGCGTCGTCGTCGAGGCCACCGAGATCGCCACTCCGACGGCGCCGAACCCGGTCCCGAGTGCGGTGCCAAGCGCATCGGAGAGCTGCATTCCCGACGCGGTCGCGCCCTCATGCCCGGAGGGGGCGTGCCGCAGGACGGTGAGCGATATCGAGCTGTAGGCCATACCGATCCCGAGGCCGCCGAGGCCCCAGGCGAGGATCGACAGCGCAGCCGGCAGCACCCCGACGAGCACGAGTGCCATCCCGACGATCCCCGCGGTGAGCAGGAGGAACCCGTTCTGCACGAGCGGCACGGCGCCGACGCGCAGGACCGTGCGCTCCTGGATCCACGCCCCGACCGTCCACGCGACCGTCGCGGCGGTGAGCGCGATCCCCGACAGCGCGATCCCCTCGCCGCGGATGACCGTGATCGTGAGCGGCACGTAGACGTCCGCGGCGAAGAACGCGAACGTCAGCAGGCCGCGCGCGAGGACCGCGGCCGGCAGCGCGCCGCGCGCGGTGAGCGTCCCCGGCGGCACGAGCCGTCGGAACGCCGGCAGGCCGAGGGCGAGCCCCACGGCGACGAGGATCGCCGTGCGCACGACGTCGAGCGCCTGCAGCCCGCCGAGCACGAGGGCGGCGCCCGCCGCGACGGCGAGAGCGTCCGGCACGACGTGCCGCGCGGCGCGACCCGTCCGCGCCGGCATCCGGCGGATCTCCCGCAGCGCGAATCCGCCGGCGACGAGCGCGACCGGCAGGAGTCCGAGGAAGACGAAGCGCCAGGAGAGCTGCTGCGCGATGATGACCGCGAGCGCGGGGCCGGCGATACCCGGTGCGACCCATGCCGTCGAGAGCACGGCGAACATGCGCGGGCGGAGCTCGTCCGGGTAGGTGCGGCCGATCACGACGTACGCGACCGCCGGGATCGTCCCCGCGCCGAGACCCTGCACCGCGCGCGCGGCGACGAGGACCGGCATCGCCGGCGCGAGCCCGCCGGCGAGCAATCCGCCGGCGAAGAGCGCGAGGCCGGCCGCGAACGGGACCGCGGGCCCGTAGCGATCGGCGAATTCGCCGGCGACGACGATGCCGACGAGATCGGCGAGCAGGAACGCGCTGAACACCCAGCCGTACAGCTCGAGCCCGCCGAGGTCCTGCGCGACGACCGGCATGACCGTCGCGATCGCGAGCGCCTCGAACGCGACGAACGTGACGTTGAGCACGAGCGCGATCGTCAGCCCGCGCCAGTGCGCGTCGCGCAGGCTCATCCGAACTTCCGCCGAAGGCGTCGTCGCCGCGGGCTCAGCCACGACGCGATTGTGCCTGCCGGACCGGATGCCTACCCGTTCGCGCCATCGGGTCGGGCGAGCCCAGCACTTCGCGTGGGCCGCCGATCCGCGGCGCGTTCTCTGCCGCTAGACGGTGACCCGCGCGGCGATGCGCGGGTCTTTGCCGTAGCGCTCGATCCAGCCGAGGACCTCATCCGAAGGCATCGGCATCGCGACGTAGTAGCCCTGGATGAGGTCGCAGCCGACTCGGCCGAGGAGCTCCGTGGTGGCCTCGTCCTCGACGCCCTCGGCGACGACCTCGAACCCGAGGTTGTGCCCGAGCTCGACCGTGGCGCGCACGATCGCGGCGCTCCCACGATCGATGCGCACACCCTTGACGAAGGACTTGTCGATCTTGACCTGATGCACCGCGAGTTCGTGCAGGTAGCCGAGCGACGAGTAGCCCGTGCCGAAGTCGTCGATCGAGAGGCGCGCGCCCATGCGCCGCAGCCGCGCGAGCGTCTCGGTCGCGCGCTTCGGGTCGGTCATGAGGACGCTCTCGGTGATCTCGAGCGACAGCCACAGCGGCGACACGCGGCTCGCGTCGAGCAGCGCGCCGACGATCTGCGGCAGCTCCGGGTCGACGAGGCTGCGCGGCGAGAGGTTCACGGCGACGCCGAGCGCGAGCCCCGCCGCCTGCCAGGTCGCGCACTCCGCGAGCGCGTGGCGCAGCACCCACAGCGTGAGCGGCTTCATGAGCCCGCTCCGCTCGGCGATCGGGATGAACTCGTCCGGCGGGATAAGCCCGCGCTCGGGGTGCTTCCAGCGCACGAGCGCCTCCATCGCCACGACCTTGCCCGTGCGAAGGCTCACCTCCGGGTGGAAGTGGAGGACGAGCTCGCCGCGTTCGATCGCCGCGCCGAGCTCGCCGAGGAGCGCGAGCCGCGCCGGCGTGTGCTCGTCGGCGGCCGGGTCGTACTCGACGGCGCTCGAGCCCGAGCGCTTCGCCACGTACATCGCGATGTCCGCGCGGCGCAGCAGCGTGTCGGCGTCGTCGCCGTGCTGCGGATACACGACGATGCCCATGCTCGCCTCGATGCGCAGCGCCTGGCCCTCGACGACGAACGGCTCCGCGAGCGCATCCAGGACGCCGCGCGCGACGCGCTGCGCCGCCGTGTCCCCCGCCCCGGAGAGGATGAGCGCGAACTCGTCGCCGCCGAGCCGCGCGACGGTGTCGCTCTCGCGGAGGAGCTCGCGCAGGCGCGGGCCGACCTGGGCCAGCAGCTGATCGCCGGCGTGGTGGCCGAACGTGTCGTTGACCTCCTTGAAGTGGTCGAGGTCCATGACGAGGAGCGCGAACGTGCCGTGGTGCCGCCGCGCCGTGAGGATCGACTGCTCGAGGCGGTCGAGGAGCAGCACGCGGTTCGGCAATCCGGTCAGGTCGTCGTGCAGGGCGCGATGCTCCAGCGCGCGCTCGGCGCGCTTGCGGTCGGTGATGTCGATCGCGCTCGTGAGCACGCAGCGCTCGCCGCCGAAGTCGACCATCTCGAACGACGCGAGCGCCTCGCGCACCTCGCCCGAGCGCACACGTGACTTGAACTCGTAGTCGCGGATCTGTCCCTCGCGCTGCAGCCGGTCGGCGAGCGCGCGCCGCGCTCCCGGCTCGACCCACAGCCCGAGCTCGACCACCGTCTTCCCGATCGTCTCCTCGCGCGCGAACCCGGTCATGCCGAGCCACGCGTCGTTCGCGTCGAGCACCACGCCGTCGGACAGCCTGCTGACGAGCAGCCCGGCCGGATTCTCCCGGAAGAGCCGCGCGAACCGCTCCTCGCTGCGTCGCAGCGCCTCCTCGGCGCGGAGGTGCTCGGTGAGGTCCGTGCCGGTGGCGACGACGTAGCGCTCGCCGTCGAGCTCGACCGCGTCCCACGACACGAGGAGCGTGCGCGCGTCGCCACCGCGCGTGCGGAGCGTCACCTCGACGTTCCGACCACGATCGACCGCGCCGCCGCCGGAGAACGCGCGGCGCTGCTCCTCGCTCCAGAAGCCGAGGTCCACCGTGGTCTTCCCGAGCACCTCGTCGCGCGCGAAGCCGGTCAGCTGGAGGAACGCCGGGTTCGCGTCGACGATCGCGCCGCCGTCGCGCCGCGTCACGATCGATGCTACGGGGCTCAGCTCGAACAGCCGGCGGAAGCGCTCCTCGGAGCCGCGCGCGGCGAGCTCGGCGCGGTGCCGCTCGCTGACGTCGAAGCCGACGCCGATGGCCCCGACGACGCGCCGGCCGTCGCGGACCGGCGAGTAGTGCACGTCGACGGCAACGCCGCGCTCCGCGAACGCCTGCGAGGCGTCCTCGCCGGCGAGCGCGCGCCGCAGCAACCCGACGACCTCGGGTCGGTCGCGGTACAGCTCGAAGAAGTTCCGCCCGACGTTGCCGCCGGGCACGAGGCCGATGCGCGCCAGCGCCTTGCCCCGCTCCATCGTGATCGTCCCGTTCTGATCCACGGCGAAGAGCAGCACCGGCGCGTTGGCGAGGATCGTGTCGAGGCGCTGCTGGCTCGAGTGCAGCCGGACCGCGAGCTCGCTGAGCCCGCCCACGGCCATGCCGACCGCGACGCTCGCGATCTCTGCCGGCAGCAGGCTGCTCAGCTGCGAGAACTGCGTCACCTCGTACACGAACTGGTTCAGCGGCCCCCCGAGGAGGCCGGCGAGGAGGCCGACGCGCCAGCCCCACAACCACGCGATGAGCGCGACCGGAAGGACGACAAGCGCGGCGTACTCGTCGCCGACTACGCGTTCGGCCGGTACGAGCAGCGCCGCGTAGAGGATGGTGCCGGCGAGCGCGTAGAGGAGCTGCACGCGACGCGGGCGGCGCGGCAGCGCCGTGATCGCACGCGGCAGCCGCAGCGTCGGCGGGTTAGCCATCGCGCCGAGCCGCGGCTACGTCGCGCGGCTCAGGACTCTCGCAGCGGCGTGAGGCGCAGCCGGCGCTCGACCTCGTCGAGGGCTTCGCGGATCGGCCGGACCGCGTGCTCGCGTGCCGGCGCGTCGAGCGGCAGGTCCGGATCGGACCAGGCGTCGATCCGATCGCGGTAGAAGAACGCGAGGCGGCGAAGGCCGTCGCGGATCGCGAGCGGCGCGTACGGGAGCCCGCTCGCGTCACAGGCGATGCGGAACTCGAGCTCCGCGGCGCGATAGCAGCCGCGGCAGACGAAGACGTCGACGACCGCGTCGCCGCGCAGCGTTCGCGCGGGATGCGCGTCGGCGGAGATGTCCGTCGCGAGGCAGCGAGCGCACCGATAGATCGGCACGCGTGCATTGTCACGCTAGTCACCGATTGCCGCGCTCGCGGCTGCGCGGGCGCGGAGCCAGGTGCGGAGATCATCCGCCGGCATCGCGCGCGCGATGAAGAATCCCTGGACCTCGTCGCAGGTCGCGGCCGCGAGCGCATCCCACGTCGCGCGGTCCTCGACGCCCTCGGCGACGACGGTGAAACCGAGGTTGTGTCCGAGATCGACGGTCGCGCGCACGATCGCCGCACTCGATTCGCTGCCGGTCATGGCGCGCACGAACGTCTTGTCGATCTTGATCGCGTCGACGGGGAGCCGGTTCAGGTACTGCAGCGACGAGTAGCCGGTGCCGAAGTCGTCCACTGCGAGCCGCACGCCGATGCGCCGGAGCTGCGCGAGCACGTCGAGCGTCCGCTGCGGCTCGGTCACCATGTTCGACTCGGTGATCTCGAGCGACAGGCATTTCGGATCGACCTGCCAGGTCTCGAGCAGCTTCTGCACGAGGTCGGCAAGCTCGGGATCGAGCAGGTTGCGCGTCGAGAGGTTCACGCTCACGCCGACCGGCATGCCGTTCTGGCGCAACGTGCGCGCCTCGCGGAGGGCGGCGGTGAGCACCCACTGCGTGAGCGGCCGGATCAGGCCGCTGCGCTCGGCCAGCGGCACGAAGTCCGCCGGCGGCACGAGACCGCGCTCGGAATGCTGCCACCGCACGAGCGCCTCGAGGCCCATCACGGCGCCGCTCGGCACGGCCACGACAGGCTGGAAGTGCAGCACGAGCTCGGACCGCTCGATCCCCGCGCGGAGGTCGCTCATCAGCGCGAGCCGGCTCGGGCTGTACTCGTCCTGCTCGGCCGCGTAGCGCGCGTAGCCGACGCGCGATCGCTTCGCCGCGTACATCGCGATGTCCGCGCGTCGAAGGAGCATGTCGGCGTCGTCGCCGTGGTCCGGGAAGATCGCGATGCCGATGGAGGCGCCGATGTCGAGCGACTGCCCCTCGAGCAGGAACGGGCGCTCGAGCTGCTCGAGGACGTGCCGCGCTGCGAGCTCCGCGCCGGCGGCGTCGGCGCCCACGAGCACGAGCGCGAACTCGTCGCCGCCGAGGCGCGCGACGGTGTCCGTCTCGCGGATCTGCGTGCGGAGCCGTGGACCGACTTGCTGGAGGAGCGCGTCGCCGACGTGGTGGCCGAACGTGTCGTTGATCTCCTTGAAGTGGTCGAGGTCCATCATCAGCAGGCTCACCGAGGAGCGCTGCCGGCGCGCCAGGCTGACCGCCTGCTCGAGCCGGTCGCGCAGCAGCATCCGGTTCGGCAGCGAGGTCAGGACGTCGTGCAGCGCCTGGTGCTCGAGCGTGCTCTGCGCGCGCTTGCGCTCGCTGATGTCCCGCGCGACGGTGACCGTCCCGGTCCGATCGGGACTCCGGAACGGCTGCATCGCGACCTCGAGATCGACGCGGCGGCCGTCCTTCGCGCGGATGCCGATCTCGAACTTCATCCGCGACCCGCTGTTCGCGCGAACGCGTGCCATCAGCGCCTCTCGTTCCTCGGGGACGACGAGCTCGAAGAGCGACGTCATCGTCGCGAGCTCCTCGCCGCTGTAGCCGGAGAGGTCGAGGAAGGCCTGGTTCCAGAACACCGGGCGCGACCCTTCGCTCACGATGAGGATCTCGCCGAGGTCGCTCTGCGAGCGCATCACCGCGTCGTACAGCGCGAGCTGCTCCTTGAGCTGCGTCTCCTGACGGACGCGCTCGCTCACGTCGAGCGCGACGCCGATGACGCCCGTCACCGCGTCGTGGTCGCGCTGCGGGATGCACAGCACCTCGAACGCGCTGCCGCCGACGCGCACGATCGCGCGCGTCTCCTGGCCTTCGAGCGCGAGCCGCACGTTCAGCAGGATGTCGGGGTTGTCGCGATACACCTCGGAGACCGCGCGCCCGAAGACGTCGCCGGAACGGAGGCCGAGTGCCTTGAGCGCCTTGCCCTCGGCGAGGCTGAACCGTCCCTCCGCGTCGAGTGCGAAGAGCGCGACGGGCGCGTTGCCCACGACGGCCTGCAGGCGAACCTCGCTCGCGCGCAGGCGCGCGTTTGCGGCCGTGAGCTCCTGCGTGCGCGACGCCGAGTCGCGCAGCAGCCGCTCGCTCTCGATCGCGATCGCGGCGAAGGCGGCGAACGCTTGCAGCAGCTGGGCCTCGCGGGTGTTGAAGCGCGCGAACTCGTTCGCCTCGAGGTGCAGCACGCCCGCGACCGCGCCGCGCGAGACGATCGGAACGGAGAGCGCCGCGCGGATGCCGTCGACCCAGCGCACGTAGTCCGGGTCCGTCGCGACGTCATGGACGACCTGCGGCGCGCGCGTGCGGAAGGCGCGCCCGGCGATGCCCTGCGTCGTCGCGTAGCGCGTGCCGAGCCACCGCCCGGGCGCACCGGACACGGCCGCGATCTCGAGCGTGTTCGCGTCGACCGGCAGCGCGAGCGCCGCGAGCCGCGCCGGCACGACGCGCATCGCGGCCTCGAGGATGGTCTGCAGCGTCTCGCCGCTGAGCGGGCTCTCGGCGACGAGGCGCGCGGCCTCGCCGAGCGTTTCGGACTCGATGCGCCGGCGCATCGCCTCGTCGGTCAGCACCTCGAGCTGCCGCGACTGATCGGCGAGACGGCCGGTCACCTCGCCCATCCACCCGAACGTCGCGCCGACGAGGACGTCGGCGATCGACACGAGGCCGCCGCCGGCCATCACCACATCGAGGCGGTCCGGCTCCCCGAGGAGCCCGAGGATGACGGCGTCGATGACGATCGCGGACGCGCCGGCGGCGATCCCGGCACGCTGACCGAACGACCACGCGATCGCCGCCACCGAGAGCACCGACAGCGACGTCGCCCCCGCGCCCCACGCGTCGTGCAGGACCGGCAGGGCGAAGAGGTACGCGAGCGTGACCGCGATCGAGATGAGCCAGGGCCGCCAGGGGCGTCCGGTCAGCGCCGGCCTCGCGTGCGTTCGGGCCGGCGCGTGCGCCGCCGTGGTGCTTTCCGCGCCCACGGCGGCGAGTCTTTCAGTATTGGTCAGCGGCGGGCTCACCCCCGCGGGGGGGCTTACGGCAGGCTGCGGCTAAGGGTCTGCGCGCGACCTACTTGAATGCGTCGTGGCTGATCTCCAGGCGCGCCCGTCCTACGACGGGCCGGTAAGGAACGCGCGGAGCCCCGCCTCGCCGACACCCGCCGCGTCCAGTTCTCGGCCGTCGACGGCGATGACCGGCACCCGCAGACCGTAGCGACGGAAGAGGTCCGGATTAGCGGCGACGTCGACGCGCTCGATCTCGATCGCGCTGTCGAGGGCGACGCGGGCGAGGATGCGGAAGGTCTCGGCACACAGCCCGCAGCCCGGCGTCTCGTACAGGACGACGCGGCGGGCCGGTCCGCGCGGCGTGCGACGGAACGCGAGCGACAGCGCGCGCCGCAGGTTCCCGCGGCGCATCAACTGCCCGCGATCGTGAGGCGGTCGAAGCGGATGCTCCGCGGCCCGTGGTAGGTGCCCATCCACCCGACCTCGCGCGCGAAGTGCGCGCGCGCGAACGCGGCGAAGAGATTTCCCTGCACCGCGCCGCCACGCACCGGTCGCACCGTGCGGCCGCGCCGCTCGTACCCGAGCCGGATCTCGCAGGCGAAGTCGCCGGTGACGAAGTCCGGATTGAACCACGAGAACGACACGACCTCGAGGACCGGACCGTCGGAGAGGAGATCGCGAGCGGATGTGCGGCCGGGACGCACGTCGATGTTCGTCAGGGCGCCGGTCGGCTCGACGCCGAGGTAGTCGGCGTACTCCTTGGTCGCCCAGTACCGCGCGAGCCGCCCGCCGTCGACGAGCGGCACGCGGTGCAGCGGCACGCCATCGCGATCGAACGGCGCGCTCGCCACGCCGTAGCGCAGCGTCGGATCCGCGGCGAGCAAAAGCGGCTCGCCCGCAAGACGCCCGCTCGTGATCGAACGCCCCGGGGCGAACCGCGAGAGCTTACGGTACGCGGCTTCGGCCGAAAGGTGAAAGCGGAACGGCTGCCAGAAGTCCGAGAGCGTGCCGTCGCGGAGCGGCTCGCCGTTGAACACGACCGCGCCGGCCTTCAGCGCGCGCGGCGGCGTCGCGGTGATCGCGTCCCGCGCCGCGCGCGCCGCATCCGCGACCGACTCCTCGAGCGCGAGATCGGCGACGCGACGGCGGCCGTACTGCTCCAGCGCCTCGGTGCCGCTCACGCCGTCGCCCGCGAGCACGACGAACTCGACGTCGGCCGCCGTCTCGTCATACGCGCCCGCCGCGCCGCGGCTGTTCGCGAAGCGCGTGCGCGCGTACGTGAGGAAGACCTCCGCGCTCGAGAGCCGGACGCCGCGCTCGCGGCGCACGTGGCGCCGGAGCCGCTCCGCTACCTCGTTCGCGCGCTCGTCGGGGTGGTCCCGGATCGTCGCGTCGACGAGCGCGACGGCGCGGTAGCGCGCCCGTCCGGGGAGATCGAAAGGCGGGTTGGACTGGAGCTTCGCGCGGAAGACGGCCGCGCGGACCCGATCGGCCCACTCCTCATGATGCTCGGGCAGCAGCGTCGCGCTGGAGGTGCCGCGCTTGCCGTCCTGATCCACGTACACCGTGACGTCATACCGATCGCCGTCGACGGTGCGGAGCGCCTCGCGCCGTTCGCCGACGAGGTAGAGCTGCGTCTCGCGATCGACGCGCTGCCGCAGCTTCCAGTCGGCGACCTCCGGCATCGAGCCGAGCAGCGTGACGAGCCGCTCGAACGGATCTCGCGGCATCTACGAGAGCCGCGCGACGAGGCGGAGGTGCGGACCGCCGGAGCTGACCGGGACGAATTCCTTGTGGCCCTTGCCGCACATGCCGGCGTCGAAGGCGAGGTCGTTGCCGACGCCGCTGATGCTGCCGAGCACGTCGGGCACGTACCCGGTGACGCCGACCTCCTTGAAGTAGCGGTCGGTCAGCCTGCCGGCGCGGATCTCGCGCGCGTCGCGCATCGTGACCTGGATGCCCCAGGACTTGGGGTCCTCCATGCCGCTCGAGCCGCGGTCGAGGTACATGCCGCGATCGACGCCGGCGATGAGCTCGTCGCGCGTCGCACCGTTCGCGGCGAAGAACGTGTTCGTCATCCGCGCGTACGCCTTGCGGCGGTAGGACTCGCGCCGCCCGTTCGGCGTCGCAGGGTACCCGAGCGCGAGCGAGGCCGCCTCGTCGGCGAGCCCGCCGACGTAGATGCCGTCGCGGATGATGGTCGTGCGGTCCGCGAGGTGGCCCTCGTCGTCGAAGAAGAACGACCCGTACTCGCCGCCGAGGCTCGGGTCGTCGTACATCGTCGTCAGCGGCGAGGCGACGCGCTGCCCGAGGTACAGCTGCGACCGCGCGCGTTCCTTCGGGTACATGTCCATCTCCACGCCGTGGCCGAACGCCTCGTGCGCGATGAGGCCGCTCGCCTCCGGCGACGTGACGACGTCGTAGGTGCGGGGGTCGATCCGCTCCGCGGTGAGCATCGCGCTCGCCGTGTCGCGCATCGTCGCGAGCTCGTCGTCAGAGAACTCGAGCAACTCGACGCCCTTCGTGCCGCCGTGCGGCTCGTACGCGTACTCGGTCCGGCCGTCCTCGGCGACGAAGAGGATCGCCGTGGCGACGACGCGCACGACGCGCTGCACGAGGTCGCGCTCCGGGGAGCGGAACCGCTGGAGCGAGATCGTCTCGCGGTAGGTCGCGCGCGCGTTCACCGCCTTCGGATGGAGCACGCGCACCCTCGCGTGCAGCGCGCGAACGCGCGCGAACTTCTCCTCCGGCGTCACCGTCGCCGGATCGATCGCGCAGGCCGTCTCGAAGCGGCCGGTCGCCGGCTCCCGCTGGGTCCCGCCGCGCTTCGCAAGGCGAGCGAGGCGCCGCGCGGCGCGCAGCATGCCGGCCCGCCGTTCGCCGTCGGCCGCGAACTCGACGAAGCCGTCGCCGTCGAACGCGCGCAGCACGACGCCGCGCAGGAGCGGCGTCTCGCTGACCTCCTGCTTGCGGTCATCGACCGAGATCGCGAGCCCCGACTGCTCGGTCGCAAGCGCGGAGACGTCGCCGCCACGCGACGACATGATCTCGACGACCTCGTCGAGTGGCGCGCAGAGAGCGTCGAACGTCGACGTCGAGCGCATGCGGCGCTGACGAGTATTACGCTCGGCGTGATGGCCTGGCGTTCGCCCGGCAAGGTAGAGGTCGACGAACTCGCCCGTCGGCTTGCCGAGCCGCGGGTACGCGTGGTCGACTGCCGCTTCAGCTTCGACGCCGACCTTCGCGCCGCGTACCGCGAGGGGCACATCCCGGGCGCGGTGTACTGCAACTGGGCCGAGGACCTCTCGGATCCGCCCGCGCCGGTGCGGTGGATGATCGCGTCGCCACCTCGTTTCGCGCGCGTGATGTCGCGCTTCGGCATCGGCGACGACACCTCGGTCGTCGCGTACGACGCCGACGGCGGCCATCAGGCGGCGCGGCTATGGTGGGCGCTGCGCTACTACGGGCACGACGACGTCGCGGTCCTCCACGGCGGTTTGCAGGCATGGGTCGCGGCGGGCCACCGCTTGGAGGGCGGCGAGGTCTCCCCTCCTCCGGCGCGGTTCACGCCCCGCGTGCGTCCCGAGCTGCGCGCCACGAAGGAGGACGTCCTCGCCGTGCTCGGCAAGCCGGCGCCGATCCTCCTCGACGTGCGCCGCCCGTCCGAGTACGAGGGCACCGAGGTGCGCGCCAAGCGCGGTGGGCGCATCCCCGGCGCTCGGAACCTCGAGTGGAAGGAGGCGCTCGACGCGTCGCTGCGGCTGAAGCCGGCGGACCAGTTGCGGGCGCAGTTCGCGGCGCGTGGCGTCAACGTCGAGACGCCCGTCGTCACCTACTGCCAGGGTGGCGTTCGCGCGGCGCATTCCGCGTGGGTGCTCTCGCTGCTCGGCAACGACCGCGTGCGGGTGTACGACGGCTCGTGGGAGGAGTGGGGCAACGATCCCGATCTACCGATCGAGCGCTGAGACCCGCTGCATCCTGACCCTGTCGTCACTCTAGGGTCGCGGTGGACACCGAGAGGATCGGCGGAAGGTACGCCGCGATCCGCTCGAAGCGCTTGCCGCCGTCGGCTGACGCCCACACCTCGCCGTTGACGGTCCCGAAGTAGATACCCACCGGATCGCGCCGGTCCGTCGCCATCCCCTCGCGCATCACTTCCGCCTGCGCGCCCTCGGGCAAGCCTTTGTCCAGGCGCTTCCACGTCTTGCCGCGATCGGTCGTGCGCCACACGGCAATGCCGTCCTTCGGCGCGAGGCGTACGCGCTCGTCGAGCGGAATCACGTACGCGGTATCCGGATCGTGCGGATCGATCGCGCCGGCAAACCCGAAGTTGGTGGGCAGTCCCTCCTGCCGGTCGATCCACCGCTGCTCGTCAGCGTTGCGGAAGTACACGCGGTTGTGATTCCGCTGGAAGAAGACGCCGCCCTTCGCCGGATGCGAGACGAGGTGGTGCACGCACTGGCCGACCTCCGGCTCCGGATTCGGCTGGAACTCGGCGCGCGTGCCCTCGTTCCACGGACGCCACGACGCGCCGCCGTCGGTGGTGATGTACGCGCCGCCCGCGCTGATCGCGATGACGATCCGGTTCGGATCGCCCGCATCGACGCCGATCGAGTGCAGCGCGGTCTCGCCGGCCCCGCCGGGCTGCCACTGATCGCTCGTCGGATGGTCGATGAGCGAGAGCACCGGCTCCCAGGTCATGCCGCGGTCGCTGCTCTTGAAGAGGCCTGCCGGCGCGACGCCGGCCCACATGACGTTCGGCGTCTTGCCGTGACCGGGCTCGATGTGCCACGTCCGGCGGAACGTGTTGCGGTGACCCTTCGGGAACGCCGGGTTGCTCGCGACCGTCCACGTCTTCCCGAGGTCGCGGCTGACCTGCACCTTCGGGCCGCCCCACGTCTGGTTGCACGCGGCGAACAGCGACTCGCCGTCGCGCGGATCGAACGAGAGGTGGTACACGGGCTCGCCCGGGAACAGCGGCCCTTCCTCACTCCACTTGTCGCGCTCGCCGTTCGAGCGCAGCAGGTACGCGCCCTTGCGCGTGCCGACCATGACCACGACGCCCTTCTTCATGTCCTTCTCCTATCCACCCGACACCGCCGGGATGATGTGCACCACGTCGCCCTCGCGGAGCGCGGTGCGCTCCCCATCGAGTCGACGGATGTCCTCTTCGTTCGCGAAGACGTTGAGGTGCTCGCGCAGACGGCCGTGCTCGTCGCGCAGGCGCTCGCGCACGGCGGGACATGCCTCGGCGAGCCGATCCAGGGCCTCGCCGACGGTCGCCGCTTCGACCGGCACCCGCGAGCGGCCGGCGAAGTCGCGGTACGCGCCGCGGAGGAGGACCGTCACCTGACTCACGCCGCACCGCGCAGGACGGTGAATCGCCGCTGCCAGGTGGCGCGGTAGCGCTCGACCCACGCGTCGAGATCGTCGATGCCGCGAGCGTCGAGCGAATAGAGCCGCCGCCGACCCTCGCCGCGGGCGCGGAGCACGCGCGCTTCGCGGAGCCTGCGCAGGTGACGCGAGACCGCCGGACGGCTGATGCGAGGGAACGCGGCGGCGATGGCGCCCGCCGTCGCCTCACCACCGAACCAGAGCAGCTCGACGATCGCGCGCCGCGTCGGGTCCGCGAGAGCGCCGAACGCGTCGACGCGGGTACGCGACCGCCGTCGGATTGGCGTAACCATCCGGTTACGGATTATGCGGATGCGCCGACGCGGCACCGTGTACCGGGCAACACTGCGCGTGTTCGAGGCGCCTCAGGCGCGGCGTCCCGCGACGCTCCGTTCGCGCAGCTCCCCGGCGAGATCGGAAGGCACGTTCGCCTCCAGCGTGATGCCCGCTTCGCCGTACTCCTCACGGAGCAGCGCGCCACGCTCGCGAACGCGCTGCAGGAGCGCCGACAGCTCGTACGGGATGGTCACGCGCACGCGTCGCCAGCCGGCCGACGCCTCGCGACGGAGAGCGTCTCGCAGCTCCATGAGACCCTCGCCGGTCCGCGCCGACGCGAAGTGCGCGGCGGGGAACTCGGAGGCGAGCGCCTGACGTTTGGCCGGGTCGTCGGAGAGCAGGTCGAGCTTGTTGAACACGACGAGGCGCGGCCGCTCCGCGAGCCCGAGCTCGGCGAGCACCGCATCGACGGTCCGCATCTCGGCGTGCAGCTCCGGAGAGGCGACGTCGGCGACGTGTACGAGCACGTCGGCCAGTCCGAGCTCCTCGAGCGTCGCGCGGAATGCCGCGACGAGCGCCGGCGGCAGCTTCTGGATGAAGCCGACGGTATCGGACAGCAGCATGACGCGGCCGTTGCCGAGCTCGAGACGGCGCGTCGTCGGATCGAGCGTTGCGAACGGCTGATCGGCGACGAGGACATCCGCCCCCGTGAGCGCGTTCATGAGCGTGGACTTCCCCGCGTTCGTGTAGCCGACCAGCGAGGCGAGGAACAGTCGCTCCTCGTCTCGCGAGCGCCGCGCGCGCTCTCGGTGCGCGCGCACGTCCTCGATGCGTCGGCGGATGTCGGTGATGCGCCTGCGGATGATCTGGCGATCGCTCTCGAGCTTCGTCTCGCCCGGGCCGCGGGTGTTGATGCCACCGCCGAGCCGCGACAGCTCGCGTCCGATCCCCGCGAGCCGCGGCAGCCGGTACTGGAGCTGCGCGAGCTCGACCTGGAGCCGTCCCTCATGGCTCTGCGCGTGCTTCGCGAAGATGTCGAGGATCACGGCGCTGCGGTCGATGACGCGCACATCGAGGCGCTCCTCGAGCTTCTTCCGCTGCGAGGGTGACAGCTCGTCGTCGGCGACGAGCAGGTCGAATCGCGCGCGAGCCTTCTCGGCGAGGAGTTCGGAGACTTTGCCTTTGCCGAGGTACGTCGCCGGATCCGGACGCGAGCGCCGCTGCGCGGAGCGTCCGACGACCTCCGCGCCCGCGGTGCGCACGAGCGTGGCGAGCTCATCGAGCGAGCGATCGACGTCGAACGCCGCCCGTCCGTCCTCTACCGCGACGAGGAACGCCCGCTCCGGAGCGCGTTGCGTCTCGATCATGCGATCCATTCTCCGCGGAACACTTCCTCCGCCGGCCCGGCGAGGACGACGTGCTCGTTCGCGAGACGGACGCCGAGCTCGCCGCCCGGCAGGAGCACGCGCGCGTCGTCGCCGATCCAGCCCTCGACGTGCGCCGCCGCCACCGCTGCGCAGGCGCCGGTTCCGCACGCGAGGGTCTCCCCCACCCCGCGCTCGTCGACGCGCAGGCGAAGCGTGCCGCGACCGTCGAGCGCGACGACGCCGACGTTCGCGTCGCCGAGACGCTCGCGAACGGCGCGCGCGACCGCGACGAGATCGACGGACTCCGGATCCACCCCGAGCACGACCGCATGTGGGTTGCCCACATCGACGAGGCGGACCGGCGTATCGCCCGGACCGAGCGGCACGATGTGTCGCCGTCCGAGGCGCGGCGCGGCGAGCGTGACTGTCGCGACGCGGCCATCCCAGGTGCAGCGGACGCGCTCCGCGTCGGTGCGGAGGTACGACTCCCGCGCGCCGAGGTAGCGCGCCACGCACCGCGCGCCGTTGCCGCATGCCGACGCGGGCGATCCGTCGGCGTTCGCGATTCCAAGCCGCCATGCGCCATCGCTTTCGCGCGGACCGACGACGAGGAGGCCATCCGCGCCGATGCCGCGGTGGCGATCGCACGCGCGCCGCGCGAGATCGGCGAGCGCGACGTCTCGTGGCAGCGCGTCGCGATCGACGACGACGAAATCGTTCCCGAGCCCGTGCATCTTGGTGAACCGCACGTTCGCTAGCCGCGTTCCGCGGCGCGGGCCTCCAGATACCCTCGGCGGATGCGCTCGCTGAAGCGCGGATCGGGCACGCGAGAGT
>DASQXO010000018.1:0-4279 GCA_035639655.1 Candidatus Dormiibacterota bacterium | reverse complement strand
CTCGCGATGGCCGACCTCGACGTCGCGCTGCTCGATCTCGAAGACGGCGTGCCCGCGCCCGAGCGCGAACGCGCGCGCGAGATCGTCGCCGCCGCGCTGGACCGGCGGCCGGCCGATCGGCCGCGCCTCTTCGTCCGCGTGAACCGCACCGGCACCCCGGCGTGCGATCGCGACCTCGCCGCGATCTCGGCGCACCGGCCCGACGGCGTGCTGCTCCCGAAGGTCGAGCGGCCCGAGGAGATCGCCGACATCGTCCGCACGCTGCCCGACGTGGCGATCGTCGCCGGCATCGAATCGGCCAGAGGTCTTCTCGCCGCACCGGCGATCGCCGCGGCGTCGCCGGCATATCTGCTCGCGCTGATGTTCGGCGCCGAGGATTTCGCCAACGACATCGGCCTCCCGACCGCGCTCGACGCCGCGAGCCGCGAGATGCTGTACGCGCGATCCGCGATCGTCGTCGCTGCCGCGGCGGCGGGCATCGACGCGATCGACGGCGTGTGGACGGACGTGCGCGATCTCGACGGGCTGCGCCGCGACGCCGAGGCGGCGCGGCGGCTCGGCTTCCGCGGGAAGTCGCTCATTCATCCATCGCACGTCGCGATCGTCAACGAGGTGTTCTCGCCGGGGCCGGATGAGCTGGCCTGGGCGCGCCGCGTCGTCGCGGCGGCCGAGGCGGCGGAGCACGACGGTCGCGCGGCGATCGCCGTCGACGGTCAGCTCGTCGATCCGCCCGTGGTCGCCCGCGCGCGCCGGACGCTCGGGGAATGAGGCTCGCGACCATCGAGCAAGGCGGGCGTTCCGCCGCCGCGGTCGTCCTCGCCGACGGCACGTTCGCGGCGACGGACGAGGTCGTTCCCGGCGCGCCGCGCGACGTGCTCGGCGTCATCGACGCAGGCCCGACGCTTTGGGCGCGGCTCGCCGAGGGCTCGCGCGACAGACGCGGCGCGCGCGACGGCGCGCGACTGGCGGCGCCGATCCCGCGGCCGCGGCGAAACGCGTTCTGTGTCGGCTGGAACTACGCCGAGCACTTCGCGGAGGACAAGGCGCGGCTCGCACGCGGCGACCAGCTGCCGGAGGCGCCGGCGTTCTTCACCAAGAATCCGGCGACCGTCGTCGGCCCGGACGCCGCGGTGCGCTTTCCCGCGCCGTACTCCGAGCAGCTCGACTGGGAGGTCGAGCTCGTCGCCGTCGTCGGCACGCGCGGCCGCGACGTGCGCGAGTCCGACGCGGCGTCGCACGTGTTCGGCTACACGATCGCGAACGACGTGTCGGTCCGCGACGTCCAGCAGAAGCGGCACGGCGGGCAGTGGTTCAAGGGGAAGAACTTCGACACGCACCTGCCGCTCGGCCCGTGGATCGTGACGCCCGACGAGATCGGCGATCCGCAGGCGCTCCGCATCACCTCGCGCGTGAACGGCGTCACGAAGCAGGATTCGTCGACGCGGCAGATGGTCTTCACCGTCGCGCGCATCCTGAGCGAGCTCGCGGCGGGGCTCGCGCTCGAGCCGGGCGATCTCGTGCTCACCGGAACGCCGCCGGGCGTCGGCTACGCGCGCACGCCACCGGAGTACCTGCGGCCCGGCGACGTCATGGAGATGGAGATCGAAAAGATCGGCGTGCTGCGTAACCGCGTGGAGCTGATGCGTTAGCCGGGAAGGGATGGTCGATGCTCAGGCGCGCTGGCTCGTCGCAGCGAGTGGGATGGCGGTCCTCGCGGTCGTCTCCCTCGTCGTGCTCCCCGAGACACCGCGCGACCCGCGCCGCGGACTGCTGCTGACCGAGCGCTGGCGGTTCTTCTTCACGGCGGTGCTCGCGTTCCAGCTCGGGCACGTCGGCGAGCACGTCGCGCAGATGATCCAGCTGCACGTGCTGCGCATGCCGGCCGCGAGCGCGCACGGGATCGTCGGGTCGCTCGACATCGAGTGGGTGCACTTCCTGTGGAGCACCTTCGTCTTCGCCGCGACGGTCCTGCTCGTCCGGGAGTTGCCGCACAACCGCTGGCTGCTCCTGACGCTCGTGCTCGCGACGTGGCACGAGCTCGAGCACGTCACGCTCATCGGCACATATCTCACGACCGGCGTCTCCGGAGCCCCGGGACTGCTCGCGTCCGGCGGCCTCATCGGCGGTGGTCTGCCGATCACGCGTCCGGACCTGCACTTCCTCTACAACGCGATGCTCACGGTGCCGCTGTTCCTCGCCTTCCGCGCCGAGATCCTTCGGCGCGCGCCGCTCTCCGCGGTGACGGCGCGATGAACGTCGACGTCATCCTCGCCGTCGAGGCGGCCGTCCTCGTCGTCAGCGGACTCATTCTCGGCCTGTTGCTGCGCGACCTCAGCGCGCGACTCCTGCGCACGTGGGGCAGGCGCGTCTCCGGCACGCTCGCGTCGCTCTTCGTGAACCGCAACGCCGACGGCCCCGCGACCGTGCTCATCTCGAGCCTCGTCTTCTGGGCGGTCTTCATCTTCGCGATCGCCGGCGCCACCGAGCGGCTCGGCCTCCCGATCGCCGGCGCCGCGCTCTCGGCCGTCGCCGGGTTCCTGCCGCGCGTCGCGGCGACGGTGCTGATCGTGATGCTCGGCTTCCTCATCGCCGACCTCGCGCGGAACGCGGTCGCGGGCGCGGCGGCATCGGCGCGCGTCGTCGGTGCCTCGCGGCTCGGACGGATCGCGCAGTTCTCGATCCTGCTTGTCACCGCGGTGGTCGCGTTCGAAGAGCTGGGCGTCCAGACGCTCTTCATCGTCGTCATCGTCGGCATCGCGCTCGCTGCCGGGCTCGGCGGTGCCGCGCTCGCGTTCGGCCTCGGCGCGCGCACGACGGTGTCGAACATCATCGCCTCCTACTACGTGATGAAGCTCTTCCGCGTCGGGCAGAGCGTGCGCATCGGCGACGTCGAGGGACGCATCCTCGACTTCACGCCGACCTCCGTGATCATCGCGACCCGCGCCGGCCAGGTGCTCGTGCCGGCCAAGGAGTTCGGCGAGCGCAGCGCGGTCATGCTCGCGGAGGACTGAAGATGATCGCCGATCATTCCCGATTTGAAGACTGAAGTTCCACGGGGAAATCGGGAATGATCGCCGAGGATCTGCTCGGCCTCGAGTTCCTCCGCACGCATCCCGAAGACGCGGCGCGAGTCCTCGAGCGGTTCCACCCGCGCGAGTCCGCGACGCTCCTCGCGGCGCTCCCGTCGCACAACGCTGCCGCGATCGTCGGCCACATGGTCCTCACGAACGCCGCCGCCTGCATCGCCGCGTTCGACGAGGACCGCGCCGCCGAGGTGCTCGCCGACATGTCCCTCGATCAGTCCGCGGCGCTCCTGCGCCGCGTGCCGCCTGAGGTCGCCGAGCGCATCATCGAGCGCGCGCCGCGCAACGTCGTCACCGCGGCGCTGCGCATGCTCGTCGCGTACCCGGAGGGGACCGCCGGCGCCCTCGTCGACCCGACGATCCTCTCGCTCCCGGTGGACCTCGCCTGCGACGAGGCGCTCGAGCGCGTCCGGCGCGAGCCGAAGAACGCGATCTACTACATCTATGTGGTCGACCGCGAGCAGCGCCTGGTCGGCGTGCTGAACCTCCGCGAGCTCATGCTCGCCAACGGCGAGGCGCCGCTCGCGAACGCGATGCACGCGACGGTCTCGCGCGTGCGCTCCGACGCCGGCGAGGACGAGATCCTCGCGCATCCGGGGTGGCGCGAGTACCACGCCCTCCCGGTCGTCGACGCCGACGGCCGGCTCGTCGGCGCGATCCGCTACGAGACGCTCCGCCGCCTCGAGCAGGGCCGGTCGAGCGTGCGCACGACCAATCCGCTGCTCACGACCGCGATGTCGCTCGGCGAGCTGTACTGGTTCTCGCTGCGCGGCGTCGTGACCGGGGTCGGCGACCTCGCCGCGCGGCGCAACGGTGGATAGCGTCGTCGCCGCGCTGCGGCGCGAGTACCTCGAGCGCTACCCGACCGAGGCGGCGCACGTGCTCGAGACGCTGCCGCTCGACGAGCTCGTCGGGCTCGTCGAGCACGACGCGCAGGCGGCGACGCTCATCGGGCGCCTCGCGCCGGACGTCGCGTCGCGCGTCATCGCGCAGCTCTCCGATGCCGCGCTGCAGCGCGCTCTATCCGCCCTCGAACCGGCGCGCGCGGCGGCGCTCGTCGCACGGCTCGACGGCGCCGAGCGGCACCGCGTCCTCGGCGCGATCAATCGTGAGCTCGCGCGCGAGATCCGCGAGCTCATGGCCTACCCGCCGGAGAGCGCGGGCTCGCTGATGGACCCGCGGGTCAGCGCGTTCCG
>DASQXO010000017.1:0-14371 GCA_035639655.1 Candidatus Dormiibacterota bacterium | reverse complement strand
GAAGAGGATCGCGACGCGCATGCCGGCGCTGCGCGCGACCTGCTCGACGAGGCCGGAGACGTCCTCGGGCTTCGCGCCGACGGTGATGAAGTCCTGCTCGCGGACCCAGGTGTGCACGAGGCGGCCGTCGAACTCCCGCTGTAGGCGGTCGAAGGCGATGCCGAAAAGCTTCAGCGTCGCGTACGGCCGCGTGCGGAAGACGTTGAGGCTGATCGCCGGAAGGTCCGCGCCGGCCTCGAGGAGCCGCGCTGCCGCGCGATGCGACGCGGGGTTCGTAGAGGGGAACTGGAACGAGCCGGTGTCGGTCATGACGCCGAGCAGCGCCGCCGTCGCCATCTCGCCGGACCATGGCAGCTCCGCCTCATCGACGAGCTCGGTGACGATCTGCGCGGTCGCGGGCACTTCCGGCTCGACGACGTTGTACGAACCGAAGTGGTCGTTCGAGGCGTGGTGGTCGATGTTCAGCAGCGGGATGCCGCGCGGCAGATCGAACTTCGCTCGCGCCGCGTCGCCGAAGTCGACGGTCGTCACCAGGTCGACGCCGTCGGGCGGCGTGGTCGCGAAGCGGCTCGTCGAGGGCAGGAACCGGAACGCCTCCGGGACCGGGTCGGCGCAGTGGAACGAGACCCGCTTTCCCGCCGCCTCGAGCCCGAGGCCGAGCGCGAGCGCCGAGCCGATCGTGTCGCCGTCCGGATCGCGGTGCGACACGATCGCGACGGAGCGGGCGCGCGTGAGTGCGTCGATGGCGTCGCGTCGATCGGCCGCGCTCACTCCTGCTCGCGACCCTTCGCCTCGCGCAGGAGCGCCTCGATCCGCATCGCGCGGTCGAGCGTCGTATCGCGCATGAAGTCGAGGTCCGGCACGCGGCGCATCGTGATCCGGCCGGCGAGCTCGTGGCGGAGGAACGCCTTCGCTTCCTGCAGCGCCTTCACCGTCGCATCCGCTTCGGCGTCGTCTCCCATCACGCTCACGTAGACCCGCGCGTGACGGAGATCCGGCGACGTCTCGACGTCGGTCACCGTGGCGAAGCCGACGCGCGGATCCTTGACCTCTTGCTGGATGAGCTGCTGTAGCTCGTGCCGAATGAGCGCGTTGACGCGATCCGTTCGCTTGTATGGCATGGCCGGACTCCTTAGCCGCGGGGCTTCGGCTGGAGCGCGTACCCCTCGATGATGTCGCCGACCGCGACGTCGTTGAACCCTTCGAGCACGATGCCGCACTCGAGGCCGGCGCGGACCTCACGAACGTCGTCCTTCACCCTGCGAAGCGACGCGATGAGGCCGTCGAACACGCGCTCGCCGCCGCGCAGCGCGCGGGCGCGTGCGCTTCGCTGCACGACGCCGTCGACGACCATGCAGCCGGCGATCGTCGTCTTCCCGGCGCGGAACAGTTGCCGCACCTCGGCGTGGCCGAGGACGGCCTCGACCATCTCCGGCTCGAGCATGCCCGTGAGCGCCTTCTGGACGTCGTCGAGCAGCTCGTAGATCACTTTGTAGAGGCGCACTTCGACGCCGCCCGCCTCGGCCGCGCGCCGGCCAGCCACGTCGATGCGGTTGTTGAATCCGATGACGACCGCGCCGGCCGTCGCGGCGAGGTTGACGTCGGACTCCGTGATCTCGCCGACCGCGGCATGGATCACGTTCACCGCGACCTCGTCCTGCGGCAGCTTCGCGAGGGCGTTGCGGATAGCCTCGAGCGATCCCTGCACGTCGGCCTTCAGGACGAGCTTCAGCTCCTTGGCCTTGCCTTCCTTCACGGCCGCGAACAGGTCCTCGAGGCTTGCCGGCGCCTCGGCGCCCGCTGCTCGCGCGCGCATGGCGCGCTCATTCGCGACCGTCGCCGCGCGCGCGGACTTCTCGTCGGCGACGACGCGGAAGATGTCGCCGGCCTCGGGGACCTCGGGCAGGCCGAGGATCTCGACCGGGCGCGACGGCTCGGCGCGCCCGGCCTTGCGGCCCTTGTCGTCGATCATCGCGCGGACCTTTCCGAAGGTCTTGCCGGCGACGACGATGTCGCCGCGATCGAGCGATCCGTTCTGCACCAGGACCGTCGCGACGGGACCGCGGCCCTTGTCGAGGTGCGCCTCGATGACGGTCCCGATCGCCGCGCGATCCGGATTCGCGCGCAGGTTCTGGATGTCGGCGACGAGCAGGATCACGTCGAGCAGGTCATCGATGCCCTGCTTCGTCTTCGCCGAGACCGCGACGAGCGGCACGTCGCCGCCGTACTCCTCGATCGTCACGCCCTGATCGGCGAGCTGCGCCTTCACGTTGTCCGGGTTCGCGTCGGCCTTGTCGATCTTGTTCAGCGCAACGACGATCGGCACGTTCGCCGCGCGGGCGTGCGAGATCGCCTCGATGGTCTGCGGCTGCACGCCGTCGTCGGCCGCCACGACGAGCACCGCCACGTCGGTGACGCGAGCCCCGCGTGCGCGCATCGCCGTGAACGCCTCGTGGCCCGGCGTGTCGAGGAACGTGATCTTGCGGCCGTTCTTCTCCACCTGGTACGCGCCGATGTGCTGCGTGATGCCGCCCGCCTCCTGCGCCGTGACGTTCGTCTGACGGATCGCGTCGAGGAGGCTCGTCTTGCCGTGATCGACGTGGCCCATGATCACGACCACGGGAGGCCGGGTCCGGAGCAGGCTCTCGTCCTCCTCCTCCCACAGCGCGACCTTCGCCGCGGGTCCGGCGGGGACCTCGGCTGCGACCTCTTCCTCCACGACGGGCGCGGCCTCTTCCTCGGGTCGCGTCTCCACGCCGAGCTCGGATGCGACAAGCGTGGCGGTCTCGTAGTCGACGCTCTGGTTGATCGAGACCATCACACCCATCTGCACGAGCTCCTTCAGCACGTCGACCGGGCCTACGCCCAGGCGCTGTGCGAGCTCGGACACGACGATCGTCTTCGGCAGCGCGACACCGCTCTGGACCGGCGCCTGCGGCGCGTCCTGGACGGCGATTGCCGCTTCCGGGACCTCGAGCTCGCGTAGCTTCTCGGGCGGCTCCGCCGGTCCGCGACCCTCGAGCGCGGCGCGGATGGCGGCCTTCTTCTCGAGGTTGCGGCGCGGACCGCGCGCGACCGGACGCTGCCCGTGCGACGGCCGGAATCGTGGCTCTCGTGCCTTCGGCATCTAGCGACGCATCTCCAATACCTTCTTACGCTCTTCCGCGAGCCGGCGCACGTCGTCCTCCAGGCGGCCGCGATCTTCGGGCGAGATGGCGGAGTCGAGGTCCAGCGCCCGCTCGAGCGTGCCGGCCGCGAGGCCCTTCGCGAGACAGTCTGGCGACGGATCGAGGTATGCGCCACGACCCGAGCGCTTCCCCGTCGCGTCGGCGACGATCGCGCCGTCGGGCGTGCGCACGATGCGGACGAGCTCGCGCTTCGAGCGCTCGGTGCCGCACCCGACGCAGGTGCGGATCGGCGTGTGCTTCACCGCCGGCATCAGCGCTTGGCCTTCCGTTTCTTCGTGCTGGTGAGCGCTTCCTCTTCGTCGGCCTCCTCGTCGGCGGCCAGCGACTCCGCCATCGCCTGCGCCATGAGCGCCTCAGGGTCCTCAGGCTCGGGCGCCGCCACGGCAGCAGCCGGTGCCGGCGCGCCCTCCGCCGCCTGCGGCTCCTCGGCGGCAGCCGCCTCGGCCGCCGCCTCGGACTCGCTACGGATGTCGATGCGCCAGCTGGTCAGCTTCGCCGCGAGACGAGCGTTCTGACCTTCCTTGCCGATGGCGAGCGACAGCTGCTTGTCCGGGACGACGACGTACGCGGTCTTCTCCTCGGGAACGATGTCGACGTGGATCACCTGCGCCGGCGCGAGCGCGTTCTTCACGTACTCGGCCGGATCCGCGGACCACGTGATGATGTCGATCTTCTCGCCGCCGAGCTCGTTCACGACGGCCTGGTGTCGGAGGCCGCGCTGGCCGACGGACGCGCCGACGGGATCGATGCCGGCCTGGCGCGAGCGCACAGCGACCTTCGTCCGCGAGCCGACCTCGCGCGCGATGGCCATGATCTCGACCTGCCCGTGGAAGATCTCGGGCACCTCGAGCTCGAACAGGCGCTTCACGAGGTTCTTGTGCGTCCGCGTGAGCACGATCTGCGGGCCCTTCGGCGTGCGCCGCACCTCGAGCACGAGGAAGCGGCGGTGCTGCTTGATGGCGTAGCGCTCGTGCGGCGCCTGCTCCGATCGCGGCAGCACGCCCTCGGCGCGGCCGAGGTCGACGATGGCCGTGCCCATCTCGAAGCGGATGATCTCGCCGTTGATGATGTCGCCCTCGCGCTCGGCGTACTCGCTGAAGACGTGCTCGCGCTCGGCCTCCCGCAGACTCTGCTGGATCACCTGCTTCACCGCCTGCGCGCCGATGCGGCCGAGGATCTGCGCGCTCTGTTCGATCGGGATGATCTCGCCGAGGACAGCGTCCTTCCGCAGGCTCTGCGCCTCGGCGAGCGTGAGCTGCGTCTTCGGGTCCTCGACCTTTTCGACGGCCGTCTTCAGCACGTAAATGCGCATCGCGCCCGTCTGCGGGTCGACCTTCACGTCGAGGTTCTCCTCGGGGCCGTAGGCGCGCTTGATCGCCTTGCCGACGATGTCGGCGACGATCTCCTTGGGGAGTCCCTTCTCGGCGGACAGCTGGGCCAGACCGGTGACGAGTTCCCGGTTCACGTGCTCCCCTCCCGAGTACTGCCGCTCAAGATGAAGAAAAGTGGGTCAAGACCCACTTCTCCACTAGTCGCGCAGGAATATGGTCAACATGAGTATACCATCGCGTCCCGCTCTCGAACCCGCGGAAGATCGCTTGGGCGCGGTTACGTCGCGGTCTCGGTCGAGCGTAGCAAGCGCAGGGCGCGACGCGTGAGAAGCGTGATCCAGAGGCTCGCCATCAGCCACGAGAGTCCGAGTCCGACGATGACGCCGACGAGCGCCGCCGACGTCGCCCCGCTCGCGAGGAACAGCAGCATGAAGAACGCGAGCACCACCCCGAGGCCCGCGATGGCGAACACGCCCATCCTCGCGAGCTGTCGGACCGTCTTCGCTCCCACGAGGTAGCGGCCGAGGATCGTCGCGCCGACAAGGCTCGCGATCCCGATGAGGAGCAGCGGGCTCGCGAGGTCGAGGCCCTCGGGCGGCGGAAAGAATCCGAAGAACACGTTCGCGACCGAGACGCCGAAGTACACGATCGCGGCGAGGGCGATCGCGATCGCGCGCGCGAGCCCATCGTGGACGCGGTCGAGCTCACGCTTCGCCTTCTCGCGCTCGACGTTCAGCCGCTCGCGCTCGGCTCGCTGCTCGCGGCCGCCCGGCTCGCGCCGCGGCGCAAGTGCCGGGTCGGCGTGGCGACGGCGCTTTCGGCTCACGGCGTCATCGCGCCATGCCGCGGAGCGCAGCGCCCACGCGCTCAGCGGTGCTCCCGCCTGATACGCCGCGAAGGGCGCGCGCCGCCTCCGCGCTCGAGTAACCGAGCGCGACGAGCGCCGCGACCGCCTCGTCATCACCGACGGCGACGGCGGTGATCGCGGGCGCCATGCGATCGACCTTGGAGCGGAGCTCCACGACGAGCCGCTCAGCCGTCTTCTTGCCGACCCCCGGCGCGCGCGCGAGCGCGCTGACGTCGCCGGTCGCGATCGCCGAGGCGAGCTCCGCCGGCGCCGATACCGACAGCAGCGACACGGCCGCCTTCGGCCCGACGTTCGACACGGCGATCAGCATCTCGAACAGGGCCTTCTCCTCGCGCGTCTCGAATCCGAAGAGACGTTGCCCGTCCTGCTGGAAGACGTGATGGATGTGCAGCGTCACCGCCTCCCGCTCGGGCTGCCGCGCGACGTACACCTTGTACCCGACGCCGCGCACGTCGACGACGACATGATCCACGCCGCGCGATACGACACGCCCTTCGAGCCACGCGATCATCGCGCCCGCTCCACCGCGGCGGAGATGCGCACGCCTTGCGCGTGGCAGAGCGCCACCGCGACCGCGTCGGCAGTGTCGTCCTGGCGGATGGGCTCGGCGAGGCGCAGCAGGATCGTGAGCATCTGCTGCACCTGCTTCTTGTCGGCGTTGCCATATCCCGTGACCGCGAGCTTCACCTGATGCGGCGTGTACTCGAACACCGGGACGCCCGCGCGCGCGGCGCACACGAGCGCGACGCCGCGCGCCTCCGAGACCGCCATGGCGGTACGCACGTTCTTGTTGAAGAAGAGGCGCTCGATCGCGACGGCGCGCGGGCCGTGTCGAGCGATGGTCGCGTCGAGCGCGTCGGAGAGCGCGACGAGCCGCTCCGCGGCGGTCGCGGCCTTCGGCGTGGCGAACACGCCCCGCTCGAGGATCACGAGGTGCTCGGGATCGTCGCCGCACAGGACGGCATAGCCCATCCCGGTCGTGCCGGGATCCACGCCGAGGATCGACGGAGGTCTAGCTGACCTTCGCGAGGATCTCGTCGGGGATGTCGAAGTTCGCGTGGACGCGCTGGACGTCGTCAAGCTCCTCCAATGCGTCGACCAGACGAAGGACTCGATCCGCCGCCGGTCCCTCCACCCGTACGGACTGGTTCGGACGCATGCTGACTTCCGCGCTGATCACACGCTCCCCTAGCCGCTCCAGCTCTCGCTTCACGCGTTCGATCTCGCCGGGCGCCGTGTAGATGGTCAGGGTGTTCATGCCGTCGTTGACGACGACGTCCTCGGCCCCGGCGTCGATCGCGCGAAGCTCGATGTCCTCGACCTTCTTGCCGCTGGTGTCGACGTCGAGGACGCCCTTCTGCTCGAACATCCACTGCACGCTGCCGCTCTCGCCGAGCTTCGCGCCGTGCTTCGTGAACACCGAGCGGATCTCGCCCGCGGTGCGGTTCCGGTTGTCCGTCGCGGCCTCGACCATGATCGACACGCCGCCGGGACCGTAGCCCTCGTAGAGGATCTCCTCCAGCGTGGCGCCGTCGCCCGAGCCGCTCGCGCGCTCGACGGCGCGCTGGATGTTGTCCTTCGGCATCCCCACGGCACGGGCCTTCTCGATCGCCATACGCAGACGGAAGTTCGCGTCGGGGTTCGCGCCCCCCTGGCGCGCGGCGAGCATGATGTCGCGCGTCGCGCGGGTGAACGCCTGTCCTTTCTTGGCGTCACCGGCGGCCTTCTGCCGCTTGATGGTGCTCCACTTCGAATGCCCGGACATTGACCACCGCCTCTCGTGCGACGCTTGCTCGGTGCGCATGATAAGCCGCCGGATGTCGCGCTACTGTTTCACGAGAGCATCCAATCGCTAATAAGGGGAGACCTTCATGAACGTCACGTCGCCCGCGGAGATCCGCAACGTCGCGTTCATCGGCCACGGCGGATCGGGCAAGACCACGCTTGCCGAGACGCTCCTGCACCTCGTCGGCGCGACGGGGCGCCAGGGCAAGGTCGACGAGGGCACGTCGCTCCTCGATTCAGATCCGGAGGAGCAGAAGCGCAAGATCTCGATCAACCTCGCGCTCGCCGCGGTGCCGCACGAGCGGACGAAGATCAACATTGTTGACACGCCCGGCTACGCCGACTTCCAGGGCGACGTGAAGGCGGCGCTCCGCGTCGTCGACGGCGCGATCGTCGTCGTGGAGGGCGCAGCCGGACTGCAGGTCGGCACGCAGACCGCGTGGGACTACGCCGAAGAGCGCTCACTCCCGCGGCTCGTCTTCATCTCGCGGCTCGACCGCGAGCGCACGAACTTCCGGCAGGTCCTCGACCAGCTGCGCGACCACTACGGCTCGAAGGTCGTCGGGCTCGAGGTGCCCGTCGGGGAAGAGCATGGCCTCAAGGGGACGGTGAACGTGCTGCATCGCACCTACCGCGGACGCGGCAAAGCCAAACCCGAGCCGGTGCCCGCCGAGGCGAAGAACCTCCTCGAGGAGTACCGCACCGCACTCGTGGAGGACGTCGCCGAGACGGACGACGGGCTCCTCGAGAAGTACCTCGCCGATCAGGAGCTCTCCGACGAGGAGCTGGTGAAGGCGCTCCACGCCGCGGTGCGCGACGCGAAGGTGATCCCCGTCATCGCCGGCTCTGCGGCCCTCGAGGTCGGGCTCTCGGCGCTGCTGGACGACATCGTCGAGCTCCTGCCCTCACCGGACGAGAAGGGCGCCGTGATCGGTACGGCGCCGTCGGGCGAGGAGATCGTGCGCAAGCCCGCCGCCGAGGAGCGGTTCAGCGCATTCGTCTTCAAGACGCTCGCCGACCCGTTCGTCGGCAAGCTCTCCTACGTGCGCGTCTACTCCGGACGCCTGCACGCGAACGGGCACGCCTACAACGCGACGCGCCGCGAGGCCGAACGCGTCGGCAGCGTCCTGTCCCTGCGCGGGAAGGAGCAGGAGCAGCTGACCGAGGCGGTCGCGGGCGAGATCGTCGCCGTGCCGAAGCTCGCGCACACCTCGACGAACGACACGCTCGCCGACCGCGAGGCGCCCATCGCCTACGCGCCGATCACCTTCCCGGAGCCGTCGTTCTCGGTCGCGATCGAGCCGGTGTCGAAGCAGGACCTGGATAAGCTCTCGACCTCGCTGCACCGGCTCCTCGACGAGGATCCCTCGGCACACCTCCTGCGCGAGGAGTCGACCGGCGAGCTACTCCTCTCGGGCATCGGCGAATCGCACGTCGACGTCATCGTCCACCGCCTGAAGGACAAGTTCGGCGTCGCCGTGACGACGAAGACGCCGACCGTCCCCTACCGCGAGACGGTCCGGGCCAAGGCGCAGGCGCAGGGCAAGTACAAGAAGCAGACCGGCGGGCACGGGCAGTACGGCGACGTCTGGCTCGAGATCGAGCCCCTCGCCGCGGGCAGCGGCGTCGTGTTCGACGAGCGCGTCGTCGGCGGATCGGTCCCGCGGAACTACTTCCCTGCCGTCGAGAAGGGCGTGAAGGAGGCGGCGACGAAGGGCATCCTCGCCGGTTTCCCGCTCGTCGACGTCAAGGTGACCCTGTACGACGGCTCCTACCACAGCGTCGATTCGAACGAGATGTCGTTCAAGATCGCCGCGTCGATGGGACTGCATAACGTGGTGAGGGACGCGAATCCGGTGCTCCTCGAACCGATCTACGAGATCGAGGTCGTGATGCCGGAGGAGCAGATGGGCGACATCATGGGCGACCTCAACTCGCGGCGCGGCCGGATCCTTGGAATGGACTCGGCCGGCCCTGGTCTGCAGCGGGTGCGCGCGTACGTTCCGCTCGCGGAGATCTTCCGCTACGCCACGGACCTGCGTTCGATGACCGGCGGTCGCGGCCGGTTCTCCACGAAGTTCCACCAGTACGAGGAGGTCCCCGCGCACATCGCGCAGAAGGTCATCGAGAGCGCCAAGGAGGAGGTCGCGGCGAAGGCGTAGCCGCCCCTCGCGCGCTCCACGGGCGATCGAGACCTGGCACGCCCTCTGCTCAAGCGCCGGCCGTGGTACCGGGCGTGCGGCATTCGACCGTCTACGTTTCGGCGGCGTTCGGCCTGATCGGCACCCGTATCTTCCTCGACGAGGGCGAGGACGAGCCCCGTGACCCGCGAGAGCCCGCCCCCGACGAGCCGGATCCTGGCGAGGAGCCGGAAGCGGCTTAGAAACGCAGGCGCGGCGCGTCAGCGCGCGATCGCCTGCTCGACCTCGTCGAGGTGCGCGTTGCGGTGGCGCGAACGGTCGGTCATCCACCGGCGATCGTGCCCGAGCATCAGCGCGATCGCCGAGTCCGGCATGGACGCGATCTTCGCGTCGGTCGCCTCGGCCGCCGCGAGCGCGTCGCGCAATGCCTCGCGTGGCGCGAGCGCGCGCCACTGCGGCAGCGCGGCGGCATTCGCGATGTCGACATCGACGTCGCGGAACGCCGCCTCGTCGCCATAGCGCTCCCACCGCGCGAGCGTGCAGCGATCCCAAAAGGCGATGTGCGCGAACACGGCCGACACTTCCCATCCGTCCGGCGTCGTCCGGCGTAGGTCCGCGTCGCTGAGACGTTCGATCAGCGCGCTCATCCGGCGGCGGCTCGCCGCAGCCGAAGCGTCCGCCTCACGACGACCCGTGTCGCTCCTCCCGCTCGCGCTTCTCGAGCTCTTCGAGGTACTGCCCGGTGATCTCGTCGTCTGGATCGAGCTCGCGCGCGTGCTCCAGTCGATTGCGCGCGCTGTGCAGATTCCCCGCCACCATGTAGGCGAAGCCCGCGTCGGCGAGGTAGCCCGCATCTTCAGGCCGATGGTGCGCCGCCTCCTCGAGCGCGACGACCGCCTCGTCGACCTTGCCCTGCATGAGGAGCGCGACACCGAGCTCGTGCTCCGCGTCCGGCTGATCCGGCAGGAGCGTGAGCGCACGCCGGAACGCGCCTTCGGCCGCGGTCGCGTCGCCCTGCCGCCGCGCCACGAGGCCGAGCCCGAAGTGCGCCTCCCACAGCTCGTCGGCCTCGGCGGCGATCTGTCGCAGGGTCTCGCGCGCGACATCGAGATCGCCCTCCCGCGCGCCGACCGCGACCTGGCCGGCCTCCTCGAGGCGATGCTCGTCGCCCGGTCGCGCGAGCCCGAAACGAAGACGGCGGGCCTGCGCCGCGGTCTCCGCGTCGGGCGACGACGACAGGAGCCCGTCGAGCTCGGCGAGCGCCTCGTCGCGGCGGTCGGTGAGGATGAGCGCGCGCGTGAGATTGAGCCGCGTCGCCGGCGGCGCGCCGCGATCGACCGCTCGGCGGTACAGCTCGATGGCGCGCTCGAGCTCGCCGTGGCCGTGCAGGTACGTCGCGTACGACGCGGGCGCCGTCCACGACGGGTCATCGCGCGCGACCGACTCCTCGAACGCCACCCGCGCGGCGCGATCGTCGCCGGCGGCCGCGCGCGCCTGTCCGAGGCGCGCGAGTGTCGTCGCCGCCGCGTCTCCGGCACCTTGTGCGCGCTCGAGCGCGGCGACCGCCCCCGCGGGGTCACCCTTGCGCAAGAGCACCGCGCCGAGCTCGGACTGCGCCTTCGCGAACTGCGCCGACGCCGGCTTCACGCGGCGAAGGCGTGCCGCAGCCGAGTCGAACGCCTCGCTCTCGGCGTAGAGCTCGGCCAGCCGGATCTGATCGGCGTCCGACAGCGGATGCAGCGAGTCGGACAGCTCGAACGCGACGACGGCCTGTGGCCCGAGGCCGGCCTCGCGCCGCAGCTCGCCGAGCATGTAGTGCGCGCGCCACGAACGCGGCACTACACCGATGAGGTCTTCGAGCACGTTCGTCGCGCGCTCGCGCTCGCCGCGCTCGACGTGTTCGGCCGCGATGTAGAGGAGCCGCTCCTCGGCGGCCTCGAGCGTCGGATCCGCGCGAAGCGCCGCGAGGAACGAGCCCTCCGCCTCGCGCAGCCGCGCGTCGGCGTCACTGCCGTGATCGCGGCGCAGCACCGCCGCAGTCATCTCCAGATCCAGCCCGATCAGGAAGGCGCGGTACGCGGGCGCGTCCTCGGTCGGCGGCGTGCGCAGCCGCCCGAGCGTCTCGTCGCTCGGGTCGACGCCGATCGCCTCCGCCGCGCCGACCGCGATCTCGCCCTCGGCGTACACGAGGCGGTCGTCGGCGACGCGCGTCTCGCGCTCGGCCACGACCGCGCCGTCGCTCGCGCGGACGAGCTGCCAGCGGATGCTCTCGCCCTCGAGCGAGCCGAACAGCGCGTGCGTCGCGGACACGCCGCGCGCGTATTCGGCGGCGAGCTTCGCGTCGGGCGCGGAGCCGAAGATGACGGCTCCCCCGCCCGCCTTCTCGTCGACCGCGACGAGGTAGACCGGCTTCGCCTCCAGCACCGCGCTCCGCTCGAAGCGATCGACGACGCGACGTGAGATCTGGCGTGCCATTGCCGCGGCGACCAGGTCCGCGTCGCGAGCGCCGAAGGGGATGACCGCGAGGACCGGGCGCTCGATCGTCAGGCGAACTCCACGCGCACGAACTTGCGCGGACCGACGGAGAGAACGACGTCGCCGTTCGGGCTGAAGGTGTAGTTCGCGTCGGTGACGATCTCGCCGTTCACGCGCACGCCGCGTCCCTGGATCTTGCGGCGCGCATCGCCGCGACTCGACGCGAGTTTCGTCGACACGAGCACGTCGAGGAGCGCGCGCTCCCGGACCTTCACGCGCGGCGCGTCCGGCGGCGCCTCGCCCTGCCGGTGCACGAGGTCGAAGGCGCGCTCGGCCTCGTCGCCGCTGCCGGCGCCCCACAGGTCGTCGACGATCGTGCGCGCGAGGAGGCGCTTCGCGTCGCGTGGCTTCAACGATCCGGCCTCGAGCGCCGCGATCGTGCGCTTCGCCTCGTCCCAGGGCACGGCGGTGGCCCAGTCGAAGTACATCGGCATCAGCTCGTCGCGCAGCGACATGACCTTGCCGTACATCTCGTTCGGCGGATCGGTGAGCCAGATGCCAGTCTCGCGCTTGGACTTCGACATCTTCTCGCCGTCGAGGCCGGGAAGGAGGTGGACGAGGAAGACCTGCTGCGCTGGCTGCCCCACCTGCGCCTGCAGCTCGCGGCCAAGGAGGTTGTTGAACTTCTGGTCGGTGCCACCGAACTCGATGTCGGACTGGATCGCGACGGAGTCGTACGCCTGCATCAGCGGGTACAGCAAATCTTTGATCGGGATCGGCCGGCCCTCCGTCTGACGCTTGCGGAACTCCTCGCGGGCGAGCATCTGCTGCACGGTGAAGCGCGACGCGAGCTCGATGGTCTGCTTGAGCGAGAGCGACGCGTACCACTCGCTCTGCATGACGATGCGGACGTTCTCGCGCGGAACGATGCGGTAGAACTGCTGCAGGTACGTCTCTGCGTTCCGCAGCACCTCGTCGTGGGAGAGGACCGGGCGCGTCTCGTCCTTGTCCGTCGGATCGCCGATCTGCGCGGTGTAATCGCCGACGATGAGCACGACCTCGTGACCCCATAACGCCCCCTGCCGCAGCTTCCGCAGCACGACGGCGTGGCCGAGGTGCAGGTCCGGGCGCGTCGGGTCCAGGCCCAGCTTCCACCGGAGGCGGCGGCCGGAGCGCAGCAACTGCTCGAACGCGGTCCGCTCGATCACCTCGGCCACGGCGCGCTCGAAGAACTCCGTGCGTTCGGCGTCGCTCATACGTTTGAAGTATGTCAACCGGGCCTGCCCGGCCTGTCGTTTTCGTGTCGAGCGCGCGTCAGATCCGGTCGGCCGTGCACCATAGCGAACGCCTGTTCGTACAATGAGCAAGCAGGAGGTCGCCATCAAGAACCGTCGTGCGCGTGACCGAGCCCTGAAGCGCGGGATCAACCGGCCTCGCGAGAGTCGCCTCGCACGCGGCCTCATCGCTGCCGCGCCGGCGCCCTTCTTCGTGTTCGCACTCGTGCTCGGTCTCGGCTTCATCGGCGCCGGCACGGCCTACGCGTACTTCGCGCAGGACCTGCCCGCCGCCGCGGACTTCTCGAAGGACCCGCTGCCGCTGTCGACGAAGGTGTACGCGCGCGACGGTACGACGCTCCTGTACGAGTTCGCCGAGGAACGGCGCGAGCCCGTCCGCTACGACGAGCTGCCCCAGACGCTCATCGACGCGACGATCTCCGCCGAAGACAAGACGTTCTGGACGAACCCCGGCGTCGACATCAGCGGCATCGCGCGCGCCGTGTTCTACGACCTCTTCCGCCGCGGCGACGCGCGTCCGCAGGGCGCGTCGACGCTGACGCAGCAGCTGGTGAAGCTGCGCCTCGTCGGCGACGAGGTCTCGATCGACCGCAAGATCAAGGAGGCGCTCCTGGCGATCGAGGTCACGCGCACCTACTCGAAGAAGGAGATCCTCGAGCTCTACTTCAACCAGATCTACTACGGCAGCCAGGCCTACGGCGTGAAGGCCGCGGCGCTCGCCTACTTCGGCACGAGCGACCTCGCGAAGCTCACGCTCGCGCAGCAGGCGCTCCTCGCCGGATTGCCGCAGGCGCCGTCGCAGCTCGACCCGACCAAGGAGGGCAACCTCTCGCGCGCCCTGGAGCGTCGCTCGTACGTGCTCGATCAGATGGCCGAGAACGGCTACATCACCGAGGATCAAGCCGATGCGGCGCGCAACGAGCCGATCAAGATCACCGGACGACCGCTCATCGACATCCGGGCGCCGCACTTCGTGTTCCGCGTGAAGGACCAGCTCGTCCAGATCCTCGGCGACGAGTCGGCGATCTCGCGCGGCGGCTACACGATCATCACGTCGCTCGACTTCTCGAAGCAGCAGGAGGCCGAGAAGCAGGTCAAGGCCTGGGTGGACGAGCTCCATAAGCACCTCGTCTACAACGCCTCGCTGGTGACGATCGATCCGAAGACCGGCGAGGTCCTCGCGTACGTCGGCAGCGTCGACTACTACAACACCTCCGACCCACGCGTGCGCGGGCAGTTCGACGCCGCCGGCCTCGGCGAGCGGCAGCCGGGCTCGTCGTTCAAGGTC
>DASQXO010000016.1:0-2411 GCA_035639655.1 Candidatus Dormiibacterota bacterium | reverse complement strand
CCGCGCACGATCACGATCGGTTCGAACGAGGTGACCGAGGCGATGGAGCCGGTCCTCCTGCAGATCATCGGCGCGGTGAAGTCGGTGCTCGAGGAGACGCCGCCGGAGCTCGCGAGCGACGTCATCGACAAGGGCATGGTGCTCTCCGGCGGGGGCGCGCTCCTGCGGAACATGGACAAGCTCCTCACGCAGGTGACCGGCGTCGCGTGCTATGTCGCGGAGAATCCGCTCTACTGCGTGGCCAAGGGGACGGGCATCGCGCTCGAGCACCTCGACTTCTTCCGTCGGAGCCTCGTCTCGGTCGGTTAGCGCTCGCGGCGGTTAGGCTCTTTCGCATGCCGACCGCGGAGCGCCCGCTCGATGTCCTCGGCGTCCCGGTCGCCCCGCTCGATCTCGAACGCGCGGTCCAGCATCTCGAGCGGTCGCTCGACGACGGCGAGCGCGTTTTCGTCGTCACCGCGAATCCCGAATTCGTGATGTATGCGAGAAGCGACCGCGCGCTGCTCGCGGCGCCGCCCGGTGTCCGCCTGCTCGTCCTTCCGGACGGCGTCGGCCTCGTGCTCGCAGCGCGCGTGCTCGGGACGGCGGCGCTTCCCGGGCGGGCGCGCGGCCGCGACCTCATCGTCCGCCTTGCCGACATCGCCTCCCGTCGCGGCCTGTCGCTCTTCCTCCTCGGCGCTCCCGACGGCGTCGCGGCTCGCGCGGCCGACGCGCTGCGCGCCCGCGTCCCCCGTCTGCGGATCGCCGGAACGTACGCGGGATCGGCTGAGGACGACGACGCCGCCGCGCGCGTCGACGCCGCGCGACCGGACATCCTGCTCGTCGCGTACGGCATGCCGAAGCAGGAGCGCTGGATCGCGCGAAACCTGCCGCGGCTCGCGGGGGTGCGCATCGCCGTCGGCGTGGGCGGCGCCTTCGATTACCTCGCCGGGACCGCGGCGCTCCCGCCGGCGTGGGTCGCCCGGCTCGGCCTCGAGTGGCTGTGGCGGCTCGTCCGTCAGCCGTGGCGCTGGCGACGGCAGCTCGCGCTGCCGCTGTTCCTGCTCCTCGTCCTGCGCGAGCGCGCCGCGCGTTGATGAGGGTCGCGCTCGCGCACGAGTACTTCTCGCAGTGGGGCGGCGCCGAGCGCGTGACCGAGGTGCTGCACGACATGTGGCCGGCGGCGCCGGTCTACACGCTGTTCGTCGAGTCCCGATACCGCCGCGCGCTGGGCGGCTGGGACATCCGCAGCTCGTGGCTGCAGTCGGTCGCGCGCGCGCACGGACTGCACCGCCTGCTGCTGCCCCTGCTGCCGCGGGCGGTCGAGTCGCTTCGCGTGGACGCGGTCGACGTGCTCGTCTCGTCGTCGAGCGCGTTCATCAAAGGCGTCGCCGTGCCGGCCGGATCGCGGCACGTCTGCTACTGCCACTCGCCGACGCGGTACCTGTGGGACTGGAGCGCGGATTACCTGCGCGAGGAGGTCCCGCGCGCGCTGCGCGGCGTCGTCCGCTCCGTGCTCGACCCGCTCCGCGCCTGGGACCGCGCCGCCGCCGCGCGCGTACACCGCTTTGTCGCGAACTCTGACGCCGTCCGCGCGCGGATCCGTCGCTACTACGAGCGCGACGCCGAGGTCGTTCATCCGCCCGTCGACGTCGCCTCGTTCGCCGTCGCCGCCGAACGCGAGGACTTCTACCTGGTCGTCTCGCGCCTCGTCGCGTACAAGCACGTCGATGCCGCGATCCGCGCGTTCAACGAGCTCGGCACGCGCCTGAAGATCGTCGGCGAGGGACGCGATCGCCGCCGGCTCGAGCGGATGGCGCGCGACAACGTCGAGTTCCTCGGTCGCCAGCGCGACGACAAGCTCCGCGAGCTGCTCGCCGCGTCGCGCGGACTCATCTTTCCGGCCGAGGACGACTTCGGGATCGTCTGCGTCGAGTCGCTCGCGAGCGGCCGTCCGGTGCTCGCGCTCGGACGTGGCGGCGTCCCGGAGATCGTCGACGACGGACGCACCGGCATCGTCTTCGACGCCCCGACGCCCGAGGCGATCATCGACGCGGTCCGGCGCGCCGAGGCGACGCGCTTTGACTCGCGCGAGCTGCGCCGGAGCGCCGAGCGGTTCGACATTTCACTGTTCAAAGAGCGGATGGCAGCGATCGTCGCTGAGGAGGCCAACAAGTGATCGCGTCGGCGGCGCCGAGCGGGCGCGCAAAATGAGCGCGACGGCGTGGCGCCTGACGCGGGACGCGCTTCCGGCTCCGCGGCGCCTACCCCGCGCGTTGCATGCGCTCGGGCGCGCTTCGCGCGTCCTCGCTTCAGCCACGCGGGGAGCGATCCGGGTCAGCCGGCGACGCAGCGCCGAACCCTCGCCTGAAGCGCGCCCGCTCGGCGCCGCCGTCGCGCTCGCGGAGTCTCCACGTGTCTGATCGCAAGGT
>DASQXO010000015.1:0-22925 GCA_035639655.1 Candidatus Dormiibacterota bacterium | reverse complement strand
GGGAGCCCACGAAGGTGCTGATGAGACCCAGGCCACCGAACTTCGGATCAGCCGAGAAGTGCGGCAGGAACATGTTCGCCACGAAGATACCCAGGAAGGGGTATCCGGCGACGCGCCACACCGCCATTGGGAGCCTACCCGGCAGCAGGTCGTACCAGAGAACGCCGAGCGCGTAAGAGACCGCGAGCATCAGGAGAAAGGTTCCGATGTCCATGCGCATCCCTCCTTTGGGAGAGGACATCCTCTGCTCTCTCATAAGCAAAGGTATCGCGACGCTCCGCGCCCGCGAAGTGACGGGGGGCCCGCGCGCGCTTTACGTAGAAATCGATCGCGACTAGACGCGATCGAGCGCGCGATCGAGGTCCGCGATGATGTCGTCGACGTCCTCGATGCCCACGTTCAACCGGATGAAGCCGTCGGTGATGCCGAGACGCCGTCGCTCCGCGGGATCGATGCGCCGGTGCGACGAGATCGGCGGATAGAGGACCTCGGTGAATAGGTCGCCCATCGTCGTCGCCGAGGCGGCGAGCTCCAGCGCATCGAGGAAACGGAATGCGGCCTCGCGATCGTCGTTCTTCAGCGCGAACGACACGACGCCCCCGTATTTGCCGCCGAACTGCCGTTTCGCGAGCTCGTGCTGCGCGTGTGACGGCAGCCCCGGGTAGTGCACGCGCGCGACCTTCGGGTGCGACGCGAGGTGCGTCGCGACCGATCGCGCGTTCGCGCAGTGCCGCTCCATCCGCAGCGCGAGCGTGCGCATCCCGCGGATGATCTGCCACGCCTCGTGCGGCGGGAGGTACGCGCCGTCGAGGATCGCGCGGTCGCGCATCCCGGCCGCGAGCGAGCGCGACCCCGCGACGACGCCGCCCATAGCGTCGCCGTGACCGTTGATGTACTTCGTGAGCGAGTGGACGACGACGTCGGCCCCCAGCGCCGCGGGGCGCAAGAGCACCGGCGTCGCGAACGAAGCGTCGACGGCCAGGGACGCACCGCGCCCGTGCGCGAGCGCGGCGAGGCGAGCGACGTCGACGACGCGCAGCAACGGATTCGCGATGGCCTCGACGAGCAGCAGGACGGCGTTCGTCTCGGCGAGCGCGCGCTCGACGGCGGCCGCGTCCGTCGGGTCCACGAAGCGGACGGCCGCGCCCTCCTCGCGCGCGAGCCGCTCGAGGAGCGCGCGCACCTGTCCGTAACAGTCCTCCTGCGCCACGATCGCGCGTCGCTGCGCGAGCGCGCAGGCGGTGACGAGCGCGTGGATCGCCGACATCCCGGAGACGAAGCAGACCGCCGCCTCCGTTCCGTCGAGATCCGCGAGTGCCTCCTCCAGCGCGGCGGTCGTGGGCGTGCCGTACCGGCCGTACACGTATCCCGGCCGCTCGTTGCCGAACACCGCGTCTTGCTCGGCCGCGGACGAGTAGTCGAACGCGACGCTCTGCACCAGCGCTGGAACGACGGGAGCGCCGGCGCCTCCCGGGAGGACGCGCGCCGATCGCACCAGGCGTGTCGCGAGGCGGCGCTCCGCCGTCATGCGGATGAGGTTAGGACCAAGCGAGAAGCGGGGACGCGGACATCAGGCGGGATCCCGGGATGCGGCGCGTCGAGCGCGTGGGATTCTCTAGCGCTCGGGCCCCGCGGGGAGGCCGTCGCCGGCTGGCGTTTCCGTTCCGACCTCGGCCTCGGCGCGCTCGAGCTCTTCGATGCCCTCGCGCTCCTGACCGGATCCGATCTCAAGTGCCTTCGCGCGTTCGATGAGGTCGGCGACTTTCTGGCCGCCCTTTCGGCCGATCTTCTCGAAGTGGCCGGGGCCGTACTTCTGGGACACGGCCCGTCCGCCCTTCTTTCCGATCTTCCCGAAGAAGTCGCGCCCGTACTTCTTGGCGGTGGACGAGCCGCCCTTCTTCCCGATCTTCTCGTAGAACTCGGGACCGTAGCGCTCGCTCACCAGGCGGCCGCCCATCCGACCGGCCTCGGTGACGGTCATCTGACCGCCTCTTTTTCTCGTCACGATCGGTTTCCCCCATGACGCATGATCACTGGGTCGCTCGTTAGGGTTGCAGATGACATGCCATTAGTCGCCGACCACGGAGACATCCGGGACGCGATGCGTGGCGTCACTCGATCGCTTCGCCCGCAGCCATCTCGGCCGTCCGCTCGGTGACGAAGCGCCAGACGACGAACGCGGAAGCGGTGCCCGCGGCGAACGACATCGCGCCGAGTGCCCCGAAGCCCGCCGCGTCGACGATGATCCCGCCCGCCGTCGTGCCGAGCACGATCCCGACACTGACGATCGACGAGTTCACCGCCATCATCGTGCCGCGCGCGTTCGGGGCGAGCTCGGACAGCATCGCCGTGTTCGTCGCGAAGCGCGCGCCGCTCGCCCCGGCGACGAGCAGGTTTAGCAGCGCTGCGACGACGAGGCCCGCCATGAGGTTCGTCTCGAGCAGCAACAGGCAACCCGCGAGCGCGATGCTCCAGCCCACTACCGGACGATGTCCGATCCGGTCGCCGAGCCTGCCGCCAAGCTGGCTGCCGGCGAGGACGCCGACCCCCGACGTCAGCGCGACGAGTGAGGCGACCGACGCCGAGAGCGCGAACTCCTCCTGGAAGAACGCGACGAGGTACGTCGCCCAGGTGAACCAGAACACCGCGCCGAGCAGCGACGACGCGATCGCGCCTCGCGCCGAGGGATCGTTCGCGATCTGCGCGTAGAGATCACGCGAGCGCAAGTGTTCCGCCGCGGGCCGCGTCTCTGGAAGCACGCGCCAGAGCAGCAGCGCGGCGGCGAGTCCCAGCACGCCGACGAGCAGCAGCGACGCGCGCCAGGTGATCGAGTCGGCGATGAGCCCAGCCAGTGGCACGCCGACGATCGTCGCCATCGTGTTCGCGCCGATGATCGTGCTCATCGCGCGACCGCGTTCGCGATACGGGAACGCGTCGCCGACCGTCGCGTTCGAATTCGGAAAGATGACGCTCGAGCCGATGCCGGCGAGGACACGGGTCGCGAGCAGCGTGGCGAACGACGGCATCGCGGCGCCGACGGCGGTCGCGATCGCCATCGCCACTGTGCCCCAGAACAGGAAGCGCTTCCGACCGCGACGATCCGATAGCGGTCCGGCGAGGAGCGCGACGACGATGCCGGGCAGCCCGTATCCCGCGACGAGCAGGCCCGCGGTGCCGGTCGAGACGTCGAACTCGCGGCCGACCTCGACGAGGACCGGCGATACGACGACGTTCGTGTAGACGCTCGCGAACGAGAGGAAGCCGAGCGTCGCGAGCAGCGTGCCGCGAGAGCCGAGGCTAGCCGGCGTGCTGACCCGCGAAGGCGTCGATGAAGCGCGCGAAGCAGCGGATGTGGTCGAGGTAATCGGCGACGGCGATGTTCTCGTTCGGGGCATGCTGGCGCGAACCGGCATTTCCCACGCCGAAGCCCACGCCGGGGATCCCGAGCGCACCGCAGACCTGCGCCATCGGACCCGACCCGGCGAGCAGCGGATGCACGACGGTCTCGCGGTAGATCGCCCGGCCCGCGGCGACGGCCGCTTTCGCCACGTCGCTGTCCGGAGACGAACGGAACGGCAGCTCACCGTGCGCGGGACGGACCTCGACGTCGGCGAATCCGCGGCGATCGAGGTGCTCGCGGAGGAGGCGATGCACGAGCTCGGGCGTGAGGTTCGGGACGAGCCGGAAGTCGAGCTTCGCGGACGCGACGGCGGGGAGCACGGTCTTCGATCCGGGACCGGAATACCCCGAGCTGATGCCGCAGATCGTGCACGTCGGCATCAGGAAATGTTTGATCTTGCGGGCGAGGCCGCTCCCCCCGAGGAGCGCGCGCACCTGCCACGTGCGGCGCCATCCCGCCTCGTCGAACGGGAGCGCGTCGAGCAGCCGGCGGTCGCCCTCGGTCACCGGAGCGACGTGCTCCATCAGGCCGTCGACGAGGATCTCGTCGTCCGTCGACTTCAACGTCGAGAGCGCCCACACCAGGCGCCAGGCAGCGTTCGGGAGGACCGTCGCGAAGGACGAGTGCGCATCCGATGCCGTGCCACGGACGTGGAGGTCGAAGTACGCGATCCCTTTCAGACCGAGGCTGACGACGTGACGGCCGTCGGGATCGCGGTACCCGGCCTCCCAGATACAGCCATCGGCCTGAAGCCGGTCACGATGCCGCGACACGAACGCGGCGAGATGTTCCGATCCGATCTCCTCCTCGCCCTCGAAGAGGAAGCGCACCCGCAGCGGCAGCGAACCGACGGTCTCGAGGTACGTCTCCAGCGCCTGCACGCGCGCGAGCAGGTTGCCCTTGTTGTCCGCGACGCCGCGGCCGAAGAGCGCCCCGTCGCGCTCGGTCAGCGCGAACGGATCCGAGCGCCACTCGTCGAGGGGATCCGGCGGCTGCACGTCGAAGTGGTCGTAGACGAGGAGCGTGCGCGCGCCGTCGCCGATCTCGCCGACGATCGTCGGCGGTCCGCCCTCGACGTGGAGCGCCTCCGCGTGCGCGCCGAGACGGCGCAGCCGCGCGAGGACCCAGTCGGCCGTCTCGTCGATCGCGCGACGCTCGGCGGAGACGGTCGGCAGCGCGACGAGCTCGCGCAGCTCGTCGACGAACGCGCGCTCGCGTTCGCGCACGCGAGCGTCGAACGGATCCGCGCGCACTACTTCGCGGCTTCGGCCTGCTGCTCGCGGGCGCGCTGCAGGTGGGCGTCGAACCACTCGACGAGCGACGCCATGTGGTGCGCGCGGTGCGAGGGCTTTCCACCGCGGGTGAGCTCGTGCGAATCCTTGGCGTAGCGGATCATGCGCGCCGGCCGGCGGAGGTACTGGAGGGCGGCGAAGAACTGCTCGGCCTGCTCGATCGGACAGCGGTGATCGTTCTCGGCGTGGAGGATCAGGAGCGGCGTGCGCACGTTCCGGACATAGCTGAGCGGCGAGAAGCGCAGGTAGCGCGCCGGATCGGCGTACGGATCGGCGTCGCCCATCTCGTAATCCCAGAAGTGCCAGCCGATGTCGCTCGTGCCGAACGAGGACATGTTGTTCGAGATGCTCCGCGCGCTCACGGCCGCGGCGAAGCGATCGGTATGCCCGATGATCCAGTTCGTCATGAACCCGCCGTACGAGCCGCCGGTCACGCCCATGCGCGACGTGTCGATGTACCCCTGCGCCACGACGTGGTCCACCGCGGCGATCAGATCGTCGTAGTCCTTCCCGCCCCAATCACCGACGCAGGCGTGCGCGAAGCGTTCGCCGTACGACTGGCTGCCACGCGGGTTCGTGTAGAGCACGACATACCCCTTGCCGGCGAGGACCTGGAACTCGTGGAAGAACGAGTGTCCGTACGCCGTGTGCGGGCCGCCGTGGATCTGCAGGATCAGCGGGTAGCGCTCGCGGCGATCGAAGCGCTCGGGCTTCAGCATCCACCCCTCGATCTCCAAGCCGTCCGCGCCCTGGAAGCGGATGCGCTCCGGCCTCGCGACGTACGCGTCGCGGAGCACCGCGTCGTTGACGCGGGTGAGCCGGCGCAGCTCGCCGGACGCCGCGTCGCCGACGTACACGTCGCCCGGCTCCGTCGCCGTGGCGACGAGCGCGGCGAAGCGGCGGCGCTCGCGGTCGAACGACGCCGTCACGATCTGATGCTCGCCGCGCGTCACCGGCTGCGGCGGGCCGCCTGTGGTGCTTGCCGCGTACACGTTCGCCGTTCCGGAGTCACTGCCGACGAAGTAAATGCGCGCGCCGTCGGCAGTCCACGCGGGGTTCGGCAGCGCGACGAGGCCGCGCATGTCGGTGATGACGACGCTGCCGACCGTCCGATCCCACTCGTCGAGCGCGCGCGGCGTCCCGCCGGCCGCGGGGACGATCCAGACGTGGTGGTTCACCGCGTTCGAGGCGCGCGGATCGCGATGCCCGAAGTACGCCACCGCCGCGCCGTCCGGCGAGAACGCGGGATGCTCCTGCGGCCCGTCCGATCCGGTGAGCCGGCGCGGCGTGCCGCCGGCGACATCGAGCACGTACACGTCGCGGATCGTGTTCCGATCGCGATCGTCCGAGCGGTTCGAGATGAACGCGATGCGGTCCCCCTTCGGCGACCACGAGGGCTCGAGGTCGTCCCAGTCGCCGTCGGTCACTTGCGCCGGTTCGCCGTCGGTCGCGTCGAGGAGCCACAGGTGACGCCGCCGCAGGTCGAGGAGACCCTCTTCGTCGCTCTTGTAGCGAAGCCGCTCGTAGACGCGCACCGTCGGCTCCTTAGCGCCTTCGGGCCGGTTCGGCTTCGCCACGATGACGATGCGCCGGCCATCCGGCGACCACGAGGCGTCCTTCACGTCGTTGTCGAAGCGGGTGCGCTGACGCTCGTTGCCCAGGGGCAGGGGCCCCTCTGCGCGAAGCGCGAGGTCGACGATCCATAGGTTCCGCGGCGCGCGCTCCTTGCCCGGCGGAATGTCGCCGCGATCCGTGACGAAGGCGAGATGGCGGCCGTCGGGCGACCAGCGCGGCAGCAGGTCCTCGTTGTCGCCGCGCGTCAGCTGGCGCGGCGCGCCGCCGGCGCTCGGCACGATCCAGATCGCCGAGCGATACCGGTCGCGCTCGCGATCGACGGAGCGCGCGACGTACGCGACGAGCTCGCCGTCGGGTGAGAGCTGAACGTCGGTGATGAAGGTGAAGCGGAAGAGATCTTCAGGAACGATCGCTCGCACGGGCTCCCGACGATACCAGCGGCACCGTCTTCCCGTTCACGACGACGCGGCTCTTGCTGCGACCGAGCTCGCACCACGGCGACACCGGCGTCACCTCGATCCAGCGTTTCTGGCAGAGGTAGTGGATCGTCCCGTCGCGGGCGTCCTCGATCGTGTCTCGCCGGTAGATCTTCGCGCGCGGCACCATGAACGCGCAGTCGCCACAGTTCAGCGGTCGCGCCGGACGCGGCTTGTTGCCCTGGCGCGCGATCACGAGCCCGACCGCCAGGCCCGCGCCGGCGACGAACGCGAGCAAGAGCATGAACGCGAACTCCATCGGCTCGATCGTACGCGCGTGGCGGTTCAGTGATGCGGCGGACAACGGCCTCATGCATCTTGCTGAGATAATTGAGGCCTCGGGCCGTTAGCTCAGTGGATAGAGCGCCTACCTTCTAAGTAGGTGGCCGCGAGTTCGAGTCTCGCACGGCCCGCTGCCGAACATCCGTTCCCCCGATCGGGGCTGCGTGCTCTTGCGTCGGCCCATCAGACTTCTTCCCAATGCCCGACGTCCGCGACCTCGTCGCCGAGATCTCGGCGCGCTTCAGCGCGATCGAGGCTGAGCTTCATCGCACGAGGGCGGAGCTCGACGAAGCGCGACGCAAGCTCGCCTCATACGAGGGGTTCGACGCAGGCCTGCGCGAGACGATCGCGGCGGCGGTCGCGAAGGCGCAGGAAGAGTTGCTGCCGAAGCTCACCGCGCTCCGGGACGAACTCGCGCGCACCGAACTCGAACGCGACGCGCTCCGCGCGGAGGTCGGCAAGCTGCGCGACGAGCGCAGCTCGCTCGAGCGCACGGTCTCGGAGCTCCGTCCCGAGCAGAACGCGTTGCGCCGCGCTTCGGCCGAGCATCTCCGCGGGATCCTCACTGAGGTCGTCGCCGAGATGCGCAAGGAGCTTGCATCCGTGGAGCGCCCGCGCGAGCCGCGCCCGGCCGCGCCGCCGCCGACCGTTGCTGCGCCGACGCCGGCGACCGTCGCTGCGCCGACGCCGCCGACCGTAGCGCCACCGACGCACACCGCGCCGGCGGCGCCCGTCGCGCGGCCGCCCGCCGCTCCGGCGCCGGAGCCGTCGCGCGAGTTCGTCGAGGACGTCGAGGAGCTCGCGCCGCGCGGCACACCGCAGCGAGCACCGGTGTTCGCTGCGCTCGAGAACGAGCCGCACCAGATCGAGCTCGTCCTTCGCTCGGTGCGCTCGTTCCCGCAGCTCATCGCCATCGAGAACCGGATCCAGTCCTTCCCCGGCGTCTCGCGCGTGTACATGCACCGCACCGGCGTCGACGGATCCGCGACGCTCACCGTTCAGCTCGAGCCGCAGGTCGCAAGCGACGCGTTCGCGGCCGAGCTCGCGCGCAGCGAGCGGCCGCAGATCACCGTCGACACGGTCGCGGGCGATCAGATCGAGGCGACGGTAGCGGGCTAGTCCTACGCGGCGGTGTGTACGCCGGTGCCGAGGGCCACGAGCGCGGCTTCGCGCAGCGTCTCCATGAGCGTCGGATGCGCGTGCATCGTCACGGCGAGATCCTCCGCCGTCGCCTCGAGCCGCACCGCTAAAGCCGCTTCGGCGATCAGCTCGCTCGCTTCGGGACCGACGATCTGGACGCCCACGATGAGCCGCTGCGGGCCGACGGTCACGAGCTTCACGAGCCCGTCGGTCTCGCCGAGCGCGAGCGCCCGGCCGGATGCGCCGAACCGGAAGCGCGCGACCTTCACCGCCTCGCCGTGCTGCTCTTTGGCCTGCGCCTCGGAGAGCCCCACCTGCGCGATCTCCGGGTGCGTGTACACGACCTGCGGCGTGACGCTGTAGTCCATCGCCCGCGCGTCGCCGAGGATGTTGTCAACCGCGACCTCGCCCTCCGTCGACGCGACGTGCGCGAGCTGGAACATGCCGACGCAGTCGCCGATCGCGTAGATGCCGGCGACATTCGTGCGCATCGCCTCGTCGGTCTCGATGCCGCGCTTGGACGCCTTGAGGCCGGCGTCCTTGACGGCGTCGAGCAGCGGTCCCCGACCCGTTGCGACCATGATCTCGTCGGCCTCGAACGTCTCGGTCTTGCCGCCGATCTCCGCCCTCACCTGGTGCGGCTTGCGCCCGTCTCCCGCGGCGACCTCGGTGATCTTCGCGTTCGTGATCAGTTTCACGCCCTTCTTCTCGAGGACGCGGACGGCCATGCGGGTGAGCTCCGCGTCGATCTGGACCATCGCCGTCGGCAGCAGCTCGAGCACAGTGACCTGCGCGCCGACCTCGCCGAAGAACGAGGCGAACTCCATGCCGATGACGCCGGCGCCGATGATGACGATCCGCTTCGGCACGCGATCGAGCTGCATCGCCGTCACGTTGTCGAGCGGCTTGGCATCCTTCAAGCCCTGGATCGGCGGCATGAGCGGGCCATACGAGCCGGTCGCGACGATGACCGCCTTCGCGCGCAGGTCGCGGGCGCCCTCCCTCGTCTTCACCGCGATGCCGCCTGGGCCGCGCACGATCCCCTCGCCCTTGATGAGCTCGACCTTGCGGGCACGGAGGAGCGTCTCGATGCCGCCGACGAGCTGATCGACGACCTTGTCCTTGCGCGCGACCGCCTTCGCCATCTCGAATCCCGCATCGGCCGTCTTGACGCCGAAGGCCTCGCCCTCGCGCACGAGGCGGAACGCCGCTCCCGAGTCCGCGAGCGCCACCTTCGGGATGCACCCGACGAGGACGCACGTGCCGCCGACGCGTTCGCGCTCGACGAGCGCGACGCGCGCGCCCTTCGCGCCGGCGTAGAGCGCGGCGACGTAGCCGCCCGGTCCGCCGCCGAGGATGGCGATGTCGAAGTCGCCGTCGCTCACGACGCCGAGTGTATGGATTGCCCTCCGCTCATGCGCTCGCGCGCGATGCGATCGCTTCGGCCTCGACCTCGAAGGGATGCCGTGCGTAGCCGATGCGCGCGTAATGCCACAGATACAGCGGGATGAAGGCGATGCCGAGACGGTCGTACTGCGCCGTGTGCGCGAGCTCGTGACGCCAGTTGTGCTCCGTCATCGTGCCGACGCTGACGACGACGTGACTGAAGGTGATCGCGTAGTAGCCGCGCCGCGCGAGAAACAGGTACGCCAGGCCGCGCGGCGGCGCGCTCACGTAGTGCGTGATGCCGCGCTCGCGCCGCGGCCGGGCGAGCGAGAGCAGCCCGAACGCGTGGCCGACGGCGTCATAGACGCGGCCGGCGTTCACTTCGGGATCAGTGCTCGTTCTCGTCGACCGCTTTGGCCGCGTCGGCGATCGCGCGCTCGAGCCGCTCGCGATCCGTCACGGCCGGGTCGTACCAGATCGTCACGGTCCAGGCCTCCCGGTCGACGAGCATCCGTTCGACGCCCGACGCCTTCTGCGCTTTCGCCACGACCCGTGGCGCACATGCCTGTCAGAGGAGCGCGGGAACGCTGAGCGTGATCCTCGCGCGGCCCGCCGCCACGCCCGATACCGCCGTCGCGGGGCCGGCATGCAGCGTGAGCGCGGGCAGCGCGAATCCGAGCGTCGCCGAGCCGGCGAGGATCGCACCGCGGAGCAGCGCCCTCACGGCTTGCGCTCCATCTGCACGCCGGTGCCGGCGAAGCACATCACGAACCGCATCGTCGTCGTCCCGGTATTGCGGATGCTGTGGAAGCCGTCCGCGGGCGACATGACGCAGAAGGACCCGGCCGAGATCGGTCGCACTTCGTCGCCGACGCGCACCTCGCCCGAGCCTTCGAGCACGTAGAAGCCCTCCTCGACGTAGCGGTCGTCGACCCGGTGCCGGTGCACCGGGATCTCCTTGCCGGGATCGATCTCGGCCGCGCCGAACGAGAGCTGCCGCGCGCCGTCGGCCGCGTCGACGAAGATCGCGCGCCGCACGCCGGGGATGACGTCGCCGAGCGGCTTGTCCGAGCGAGACGCCACGCGCACGGATAGAAAGGATACGCAGCGCTACGTCCGCCGCCGCTCCGTGGGTCGCCGCCGCCACCCGAGCGCGTCGAGCCACGCGCGCGTGTCGCCGGTGACGACGACGGTCGCCACGCGCAGCTCGCGGGCGCGGCGCAGCCCGGACAGGAACACCGCGGTGCGGAGCTCGAGCTCGAACTGCGCGATCCACGCCCGCACCGCGTCCTCGCCGTCGAGCGCGGCGCGGAGCATCGGGCGGCCGACGCCGACGAGCGTCGCGCCGAGCGCGAGCGCCTTCGCGGCATCGAGGCCGCTGCGCACGCCTCCGGTCGCGATGACCGGCACTCGCGTCGGCGCCGCCGACGCGACCGCCGCCGCGGTCGGCACGCCCCAGTCGCGGAAGCGCTCGCCGAGGAGCTCGCGGCCGCGCTCGCCGCGCGCGCCGGCGCGAAGGCCCTCGACCGCGGCGAACGACGTCCCGCCCACGCCGCCGACGTCGAGCGCGGCCACGCCGAGTGCGGCGAGCCGGCGCGCGGTCGCGCCAGCGATGCCCGCGCCGGTCTCCTTGGCGATGACGGGCACCCCGAGCCGTCGCGCGAGCGAGCGGAGCGCGCCGGAGGCGCCGGCCGCGCGCGTCTGCCCCTCCGGCTGCACCGACTCCTCGAGGTAGTTGAGGTGCACCGCGAGCGCGTTCGCGCGGACCATCGCGACCGCGCGCTGCGCGTCGGCGAGCGTCAGCGCGGCCTCGCCGTCCTGCGCGACGAGCTGCGAGATGCCGATGTTGCCGATGACGAAGGCGGTCGGCGCCGCATCGCGCACGACCGCGTACGTGGACTCGAGGCGCGCATCGGCGAGCGCCGCGCGCTGGCTGCCGACGCCGATCGCGACGCCCTCGCGTTCCGCGACGCGCGCCAGCGTCTCGTTCACCTTGCGCGCCGCCTCGTGCCCGCCGGTCATCCCTGAGATCACGAGCGGCAGGCGGAGCTTCCGTCCGAGGAAGGTCGCCGAGACGTCGACGTCCTTCGCGTCGATCTCGGGCAGCGCGTCGTGCACGAGGTGCACGTCGTCCCACCCGGCGCGCGTTCGCGTGTCGACGTCCGCCTCGGCGGCCAGCGAGAGGTGCTCGGCCTTGCGGCGCGCGATCGCGGGATCGGGCTCAGGCAAAGAGCCCCTCGGCCTCGAGCGAGCGGTACTCCGAGGGCGAGATCTCGAGGAGTGTGCCGTAGACGTAGTCGTTGTCCGCGCCGAGCACCGGCCCGGCGCGCTCGAGCCGGACCGGCGTCGCGGAGAGGACGTACGGCGCGGACATCGCGGTGATCTCGCCGAGCACCGGATGCGGCACGCGGCGCCAGAACCCGCGGTGGCGAAGCTGCGGATCGTCGAAGAGCTCGCTCACCATCTCTACCGCGGCGGTACGCAGGCCGCGCGCGCGCAACGCGGCGACGATCTCCTCGCGGGTGCGCTCGCGCGTCCACTCCGCGATGCACGCGTCGATCTCCGCCTCACGCCCCCGCCGCCCGCTCGCGTTCGCAAGCGCCGCATCGCGCGCCCACGCCGGATCGCCCATCGCGTCGCGGAGGCGCGTCCACTCCTCGTCGTCCCAGACCGAGAGCGCGACCCAGCGGTCGTCTCCCTTCGCGGGGTAGACGCCGTGCGGCACCGCGACGAGATCGCGGTTGCCCGCGCGCGTCGGCACCGTGCCGCTCGCGGCGTACTCGAGGAGCGCCGGCGCCATGAACTGCAGTCCCGCTTCGTACTGCGAGAGGTCGATGACGCAGCCCTCGCCGGTCCGCGCGCGACGAGCGAGCGCGGCGAGGACGGCGATGACGCCGTAGCCCACGGCGATGTAGTCGATGTACGGGCCGTACAGGATGACCGGAGTCCGCTCCGGCTCGCCGAGCAGCTCCGTGAAGCCGGCGAGCGCCGTGAGCTGGCTGCCGTATCCGGGGTGCTGGGCATGCGGACCGGTCTGCCCCTGATTGCAGCTCGAGAGCACGATGAGGTCCGGCTTCGCCGCGCGCATCGCGGCGACGCCGAGGCCGCGCCGGGCGAGCGTCCCCGCGGGGAAGCTCTCGATGACGACGTCGGCGGTGGCGATGAGCCGCAGCGCGACCTCCGCCGCGCGCGGGTGCTTGAGGTTGAGCGTGATCCCGCGCTTGCCGTCGTTGTAGAAGGCGAACATCGCGGCGCGGTCCGGCCCGGGCACGTTCTCCTTGAACGGCGGATACGTGGAGCGGAACGGGTCGAGCGTCGACGCCGACTCGACGTGGATGACCTCCGCGCCGGCGTTCGCGAGGTGCTTGCCGATGAGCGGACCGGCCGCCGCCCAACCGAACTCGATGACGCGAACGCGCTCGAGCGGCCTACCGGACACGCGCTTCGATCTCCGCGAAGATCTCGGCGTCGTGCTCGCCGAGACGCGGCGGCGGCCGGCGGATCGGGGGCCGCTCGCCGTCGAATGTCGCGAATCCGCCCGGGAACGGCAGCTCGCACCCCGCGGCCGGCACCGGCACGCGCTGCCAGAACTCGCGCGCACGAAGCTGCTCGTCGGCGTAGACGTCGGGCGCCGCGGACGCGGGGTAGCCGAGCATGTTCCGTGCGACGACGCCGGCGAAGAACTCCCGTTTTGTGAGCGTCCGCAGGAACGTGCCGACCTCGGCCTCGAGCGCGTCGACCTCGTCCTGCGTGAGCGTGCGGTTGTCGAAGCGATCCCAGTCGACGGCGTCGAGGCGCGGCGCGACGACGCCGCGCTCGCGCATCCACGACACGAGCTCGCGCATGGTGTGCCGGCCGATCGGTCCACCCTGGATCGCGAACGCGACGTGCCCGTCCGCGCAGGGCCACACGTTGCGGAATCGCGCGCCGACGATGCTGCGACCGAGGAGGTGCGCCCCCAGCCGCACGTGCTCCTCGCGCATGACGTCCCAGAACACGCAGGCCGGCGGATGCACCGTCGCCATGCTCGCCTGCCCCGAGGTGTCGACGGTCTGCCCCGTACCGATGCGCTCGCGCGCGAGCAGCGCGAGGAGCGTCCCCGCGGCGGCGTACATCCCGGTCCATGACCACGCCTGCGGCAGCGTCGTGCGCACGGGCGCTTCGCCGGGCTCGCCCGCGAGCCACAGGCTGCCGCTCGCCGCGGTGACCTCGAGGTCGGAGGCGCGGGCGGCGGCGAGCGGCCCCGATGCGCCGAACGGCGTCACGATGCTGACGATCGCGCGCTCGTTCCATGCCTCAAGGCGCGAACGATCGAGGCTCGGGTCGGCGGTGATCACCGCGTCGCTGCGTTCCACCAGCGCGCGGAACCGACGCTCGCCGTCCCGCGACGAACGGTCCAGGACGACGCCGCGTTTGTTCGCGTTCAGCGCGATCCACGTCAGGCCGCGGTCGGGGCCGGGCACGCCGTCGACGAACGGCGGGGTGCCGCGCAGCGGATCGCCTTCCGGCGGCTCGATCTTGATCACGTCGGCGCCGAGGTCGGCGAGCGTGCGCGCGCAGTAGGCCGCGGCCGGCGCGGCGTCGGCGCAGGCGGCGAGCTCGAGAACGCGGACGCCGTCGAGCATCGCGCTCACGGCACTAGCGTCCGGTGCGCGAGAGGACTTCCGCCCAGCCCTTCATGATCGATTTCGCCTGCTCGATGTCGCCTCCGGCGAACCACCGCGCCGGATCGACGCGATCGATCGGGTACACCGGCCGCATGAAGTCGTTCTCGAACCCGAACGGGACCGTCGCATCGATGCCGGTGCCGCCCTCGAAGCGCGTGTTCATCGCGGTCCACTGCGCGTTCCCGGCGGTGAGCCGCTCCTCGGGGATGAACGTCTGTCCCGCGCCGCCGGGCACCGGGTTGAGGATGTCGACGCGCGGGTTCATGCGCGTCGTCAGGGCCCAGATGATGTCGTCCATCGAGTAGATGTCGACGTCGCTGTCGACGGCGATGCAGAGTCGAAGCCCGGCGCTGCACGCGACCGCGGCGGCGATGAAGTTGCGCACCCACCCGTCGTCGGTCTTGAGCCGCTTCTTCACCTGCAGGATGCAGCCGGCCCAGTCGGTCATCGGGAACGGGATGTTGACGTCGTGGATGAGTCCCGGCTGGATGCGCTCGCACAGCTCGAAGAACGCGGCCTCGCGGACGGTCGTGTCGATGTTGTTGCAGTCGTACATGTGCACGCCCATCGGGTAGATGAACGGCCGCTTCGCGCGCTCGCGCATCGTGATCGCCGTGACGTGGAACGTCGGCGCCTTGTACGCCTTGCCCATGTAGCCCGCCCACTCGGGGTGGAAGTGGTAGCGGCCCTGCGTGTCGTGGTCCTCGGCCTCGCGCGTCTCGTAGCGCTTATCGCGCGTGTGCAGGTAGCCCTCGAGCACGAGCTCGCAGTCCGCCACGGCGTAGGCGTCGACGGTGCGCGCCTTGACCAGCCGCATCGGGAAGCCCTGCACCGCGCCGGCGGCGCCGAGCTCATCGCCACCGCGCGGCAGCACGACGTAGTCGAAGCCGCCTCCCGCGAGCAGCGTCGCGGCGACCGGCAGACCGAAGCAGACCGTGAGCGGCACCGGATCGTCCTTGTAGTACTTGGTCATGACCTGCCACATGTGCGACCCGGGCGATATCTGGAAGGTGCCGACGTTGCCCCAGCGGAAGTTCATGCGGTTGTAGCCGATGTGGCTCCCGCCCCAGAAGTGCTCGCCGACGACGACTGAGTTCCCGCTCCCGACGGTCACCTCGGTCTCGAGGTGCGTGTGACGGATCGCCATCACGTACTTGTTCACGTCGATGTCGCTGGTGATGACCTCTTCCTGGCAGGGAGCCTCGTCCTGGTCGACGACCTCGCTCTGGATCGGATGCGTGATCGCGTGGGCGAGGCGTCGCGTGCGATCGGTGGCGTCCTTCCATCCGAAGAACCGATCGACGATGTCCATGTTCGCGAAGAGGTTCGTGATCGCGCGGAGGTGCGGATAGCCCTTGACGCGGTTGAACAGGATCGGGTAGCTGCCGTCGAAGTGCTTCTGGATCCCGGTGAGCTGGAGGTCGCCGTCGACCTCCACGTCCGTCTCGAGCAGAAGACCCGAGTCGCGAAGCCACTCGACCGTGGCGGGCAGCGAGCGGAGCGCGTCCTTCGGCGCCGGCGGACCCTTCGGGTCGCGGAGCGCCGTCTTGGCGCGGGTCAGCTCAGCTTGCGCGGTGGCCATGCGTGCCTCCTCGACTCCGGTGTCGCCCGATCCGGCGCGAGAGTGAATGGTATGACCATTCGCGACGGAGCGTCAACGATCGCTACTGCTTGTCCAGCCCGCGATCGAGCGCGTTCTGCACGAACGAGTTGTCGATCATCTTGCTCACGTCGAACGCCTTCACCTTCGGATCCTTCGCGCCGAGCGTCTCCTGCGCGTCCTTGAAGTTCGCCGGCGACGCGAGTGGCGGCTGCGACGCCACGCGGCCGGAGAAGAACTCGTACGCCTCGGTCATCGCCTGGTCGTCGGTCGACTTGTAGTACTTCTTCAGCACCGTGACCGAGAACTCCTTGTCCTTCTTCTCCCGCGCCCAGGCCTGGACGATCGCATCGATGTAGCGCTGCGCGACGTCCTTGTTCTGGTCGAGCCAAGTCTTCTTCACCACCACGGCGGTATTCGCCGAGGGCAGCTTCTGCGCGGCCATGTCGAAGAGCGTGTTGAAGCCGAGCTTCTCGAACTCGACCGTGTCGGGCGGGTTCACGACCGCGCCCTGGATCGAGCCCGCCTTGAGCGCCGCGGCCCGGTTCGCGGCCGAGCCGACCGCGACGATGGTCACGTCCTTGTCCGGATCGAGGCCCTGCGCCTTCAACCCGACGCGGGTGGCGATGTCCGAAGACGATCCCGCCGACGAGACGCCCACGCTCTTGCCCTTCAGGTCGGCGATCTTCTTGATCTCCGGCCTGGCCATGAACACGAACGGGTACACGCCCGCGAGCATCCCGATGACCATCAGGTCGCCGCCCTGCGCGTTCGCCGAGAGCACCTCCGAGCCGCCGAGCTGGGCGACCTGGATCTGGCCCGAGAGCAGCGCCGGGACGCCGTTGGAGCTCGAGATGTTCTGCAGCTCGCCGGCGTCGATGAAGTTCTTGTCGAAGTAGCCGCCTTCCTTCGCGATCCACAGCGGCAGCTCGTCGCCGATGATGTTGCTGTACGAGACCGCGAGCTTCGCGACCGGCGGATTCGTCTTCGCCGCGCTCGCCGACGCGGCCGGCGACGCGCTCGGCGCGGCCGTCCCGCCGCACGCGGCGACGATGAGCGCGAGCGCGGTCGCGAGAATGCTGATCCTTCGCACGCCCGTCCCTCCACGGTTCCTCTACGGTTGTCGCTCGAGCGAAATATAGAATGGTCTGACCATTCACGCACGAGAGCGGAGGAGGCGCCACACGCGCTCCGGCGTCACCGGCAGCTCGTGCGGGAAGACGCCGAGGATGCGTCCGAGCGCGGACGCGACAGACGCGCCGATCGTGTTGCCCGCGCCCTCGCCCGCTCCCTTCGCGCCGTACGGCCCCGCGCCGTCGTGGCGCTCGGCGAGCAGGTGCACCATCTCGTCGGGGACGTCGCTGAAGCGCGGGACGCGATAGTCGACGACGTTGGGATTCACGAGCTGCCCGCCCTCGTACACGAGCTCCTCGCGCACCGCGGCGCCGAGGCCCATCATCGCCGCTCCCGCGTCCTGTCCGTGCACGAGCGCGGGATTGATCGCGAAGCCGACGTCGCCCACGGTGGTGAGCCGGTCGACGTGCACGAGTCCCGTGTCGCGATCGATCGAGAGCCGCACGCCGCTGCAGCCGATCTCCCAGAACGGCGGCATCTTCTGGAAGTGCTCGGCGCGCCGTACCGCGCCGTGCGCGAGTACCTCGCCGCCGGCGCCGAACCAGCGCTCGATGACCTCGCCGTACGTCAGGGTCTCCCCCTTCGCGCGCACGCCGCCGGGCCCGTCCTGCACCGACCCGAGCGGCACGCCGAGCACGTCGGCGGCGAGCTGGCGCACGCGACGGCGCGCCTCGCGACAGGCCTCCTGCACCGCCTTGCCGGTCACGGTCGTGGTGCGGCTCGCGCCGGTGGTGCGCTCGTACGTGACGACGCCGGTGTCGCTCGACACGACGCTCACGGCGGAGAGCGGGACGCCGAGCTCCGTCGCGACGATCTGCCCAAGCACCGTTCGCGAGCCCTGCCCGAGCTCGCTCGACCCGGTGAACAGCGTCACGGATGTGTCCGCGTGGATGCGGACCGCCGCGGTCGAGGTCGGGTACGCGCCGGCGTCCGAGGCCGATACGCCGAGGCCGACGGCGTGGCCCTCCGCCCCCGGCCAATCGAGCGCCGTCGCGAGGCAGCGGAGGTCATCGCGCAGGTCCGCGTCGATGGGCCGCTTCCCCGGAATGATCTCCTCGCCTGGGCCGACGAGATTGCGGAGCCGCAGCTCGACGGCATCGATGCCGAGCTTCGCCGCGGCCTCGTCCATCTGGAGCTCCCCGGCGATGTTGCCCTGCGGCGCACCGAAGCCGCGCAGCGAGCTCCCGGGCACGGTATTCGTGAACACCGATCGCGACACGACGCGCAGCGCCGGGATCTTGTACGGACCGAAGACGCGGTTCGCCGTCTTCGAGTTCACGATCGGGCTGTTGTCCGTGTACGCGCCGGAATTCATGACGATGTCGAAGTCGCGCGCGAGGAGCCGCCCGTCCTTCGTGAACGCGGAGCGCGCGCGGATGTGCGACGAGTCGGAGCGTGTGGTGAGCATCGCCTCCTCGACGCTGAGGTCGAGCTTCACCGCGCGTCCGGTGAGGTACGCCGCCGAGGACGCGATGCCCTCGATCTTCGTGTACGACTTCGTGCCGTAGCCGCCGCCGACGTACGGCGCGATCACGCGCACCCGCGCATGCGGGAGGTGGAACATCCGCGCGAGGTCGCGCCGGACCATGTACACGTGCTGCGCGCTCGAGTACACGGTGAGGTCGCCCTGGTCGAAGAACGCGAGCGCGTTGTAGGGCTCCATCGCGTAGCCGTAGAGCATCGGGTAGCGGTACTCGCCCTCGACGACGACGTCCGCCGTCGCGAAGGCGGCGTCGACGTCGCCCCAGCCGACGCGCGCAATGGCGCACACGTTGCCGACGAGCTCGGCCTCGCCCTGGTCCATGCCCTCGTCGCCGACGCGCTCGCCGCGCTGCTCGTGCACGATCGGCGCGTCCGGCGCGAGCGCTTCGTCGGCGTCGACGACGATGGGGAGGTCCTCGTACTCGATCGACACGAGGTCCGCCGCCTCCGCGGCCTCGCGCTTGCTCTCCGCGACGACGGCGACGACCGGCTCGCCCTGGTAGCGGACGCGCTCGATCGCGAGGACGGGGTGGTCGAGGACGATGTGCCCGTAGTACGGCCAGAGGCCCGCGGCGAGCAGGTCCGCGCCGGTGATGACGCGGAGCACGCCCGGGCTCGCCGCCGCCGACTCGCGGTCGATCGACACGATGCGCGCATGCGGTCGCGTCGAGCGGACGACGACGGCGTGCGCCATCCCGGGAAGGGCGAGGTCGATGGCGTAGCGCGCGGCGCCGGTCACCTTGGCGACGCCGTCGGCGCGCGGCGCGGACGTGCCCGCGGGACCGCCCGTCCCGGCGCGCTCGACGTCGATGCCGGCGCTCACGTCGCGCTCGGGTCGCACGTCGCTGTCCGTGCTCGCGACGCGGTCGCCGCGCGCGTCGCGATCGGCGTTCACTTCGCTCCGCCCATCCGCTCGGACGCGGCGACGACGGCGTCGACGATCGTCTCGTAGCCGGTGCAGCGGCAGATGTTGCCGTCCATCCAGCGGCGCACGGTCGCACGATCGGGTCGCGGCAGTTCGTCGAGGAGCGCCTTCGCCGCGACGATCATTCCCGGCGTGCAGTAGCCGCACTGGAACGCGAACTTGTCGATGAACGCCTGCTGCAGCGGGTGCAGCGCGGTGCCGTCGGCCAGACCCTCGATCGTCTCGATGGCTCGCCCATCCGCCTCGATCGCGAGCGTCGTGCACGAGCTCACCGGCCGTCCATCGAGGAGCACCGTGCACGCGCCACAGACCTGCATGTCGCACGACAGCTTCGTGCCGGCGAGGCCGAGCCCGCGGACGAGCTCGAGGAGGAGGACCTGGTCCTCGACCTCCGCACGTCGCTCGCTGCCGTTGAGGCGGAAGCGGATCTCGCGCGCCGGCATCTAGGCCGCCTCCGCCACGAGCTCGTCGAGCGCCCTGAGCGTGAACACGCCGACGAGGTGCCGCTTGTACTCCACGCCCCCGGCGAGGTCCGGGATCGGCTCGACGGCGGCGCGCGCGGCCTCGGCGATCGCGTCGCGCGTCTCCGCCGCGCGCGCGCTCGCGCCGGCGAGCCGGGGCGTCGCGACGCGCCGCGGAACCTCGTCGACGGCGCCGACGACGAGGGTCGGGGCGCCGACGAAGCGACCCTCGCGCAGCGTCGCGATCGCGGCGACGCCGACGCTCGGCCGCTCGAGGATCTGGAACTTCACGTACGCGACGCGCGCGTCTTCCGGCGGGACGGGGATCTCGATGTGCGTGAGGATCTCGTCGGGCCCGATCGCGGTCTCGTACACGCCGGTGATGAGGTCCGCGACCGCCACCATGCGCGCGCCGTTCGACCCCTGCAGCGTCACGCGCGCGCCGAGGGCGACGAGGAGGGCGGGCGGATCCGCGTGCGGCTCGGCGAACGCGAGGTTGCCGGCGAGCGTCCCGGCCGCGCGCACGCGGACGTTCGCGACGTTCGCCTCCATGCGCGCGAACGCGGGGAGCGCGCGCCGCAGGAGCGGATCGCGCTCGAGTTCCCAGTGCGTCGTCGTCGCGCCGACGCGCACGATGCCGTCGGTCCGGGTCACGCCGGATATAGCCGCGATCGGCTTCACGTCGATGAGGTGCGCGTAGCGCGCGACGCCGAGCTTCATCGCGAGGAGCAGCTCCGTGCCGCCCGCGTAGACGGCGGCATCGTCGCCGTAGCGGCGGCGCAGCTCGACCGCCTCGTCCACGCTCGTCGCGCGATGGACCTCGAACCTACGCAGCGTGCCCACCGAACTCCCGCGCGGCGTTGTCGAAGAACTCGGCGAGGATCTTCTCGCCCTTCTTGCGGATGGCCGATGCCCCGAGCGTCGCGACGCGCCCGGTGACCTCGTAGTGGCCGGTCACGCCGAGCGTCGTGCCGGTGCCGTCGGCATCGATCGCGAGCTCGATCGTCGCCGCGATCCGCGAGGCGACCTGGCGGTCCTCGCCCGACGCGGTCACGCGAAGGCGGCCGTCGCCTGCAGCGACGCGCACGTCGAGATCGGCGCGCATCGCGAACGGGCCGAGCCGATCCTCGAGGAGCGCGGCGTAGCGTCGCGGCGGATCGACGTCCCGCACGTCGCGCACGACCGAGAGCCACGATGCGACGCGGCGAACGTCGAGCACCGCGTCGCGAACGAGATCGGGACGCGTGTCGAGACGGATCGTTCTCGCGAACTCCTGAAACACGCGTGAGCCTCCACCTGCAACGCGACGTTCGTGATTATTCCATCGGCGTGACGACGCGATACGATTGGTATGACCATACAGCCGAAGCCACGGATGAGGTGGAAGATGAGTGACGGATCGGGCGCGATGGGCAAAGAGCAGCAGCGCCCCGACTACTGGGGTCGAGGAGCGTACGAGCTCTTCCTCGAATCGGAAGGCATTCCGGTACACGCGGGCGTGGCCGTCGACGATCTCCGCGCCGCGCAGGTCGGCCCGTGGCCGCGACTCGACGCGAAGGGCGCGTACATCCGGCTCTTCGGCGCGGAGGACACGGACAATGGGTACCTCCTCGAGCTCGCACCGGGGAAGTCGAGCGCGCCGGAGAAGCACCTCTTCGAGGAGTACTTCTTCGTTCTGACCGGTCGCGGCACGTGCGAGGTCTGGAACGAGGGCGAGCAGCCGCTGAGCTTCGAGTGGCAGGAGGGAAGTCTCTTCTCGGTGCCGCTCAACACGACGCACCGGCTGCACAACGGATCGGGGTCGCTCGCCGCGCGGCTCCTCGCCGTGACGACGATGCCGATCATGATGAACCTGCTGCACAACAGCGAGTTCATCTTCAACGCGCCGTACGTCTTCCGCGACCGCTACGACGCGCGCAAGGGATTCTTCGACGGGAGCGGCACGCTCTACACCGGCCGCGTGTGGGAGACGAACTTCGTCGCGGACGTGCGCCGCTTCCAGCTGAAGGATTGGCTCGAGCGCGGCGCGGGCAGCAAGAACATCCGCTTCGAGTTCGCGAACAACACGATGGTGTCGCACGTGAGCGAGTTCCCCGTCGGCACGTACAAGAAGGGGCATCGCCACGGGCCCGGCTACCACGTCGTGATGCTGAGCGGCGAGGGCTACTCGCTCATGTGGCCGGACGGCGCGCCGGAGATGACCGAGGTCAACTGGAAGCCCGGCACGCTCTTCGTGCCGCCGGGGCAGTGGTGGCACCAGCACTTCAACACCGGTCGCGATCCCGCGCGCTACCTCGCGATCCGTTGGGGCGGCAACAAGTGGAAGGTCGCGGCGTACCTGGACAACCAGGGCGTCGACAAGGACGTCACGCAGGGCGGGAACCAGATCGAGTACGAGGACCAGGATCCGCGGATCCACCGGACGTACGTCGAGCGCTGCAACGCGAACGGCGTCGCGGTGCGGATGGATCAGTTCCCGGTCCGCGTCTAGCGCCTGACCCATTCGCATCACGGCCACGATCCGGACGATCGCGAAGGCGTAGTCGCGACCGAGCGGCTTCGGCTGCGCACCGTCGGGATCGACATCGGGACGACGACGTCGCACCTCATCTTCTCGGAGCTGCTGCTCGAGCGTCAGGGCATTCGTCTCTCGAGCAAGTACGAGGTCGTCGAGCGGAACGTCGTCAATCGTTCCGAGGTGATCCTCACGCCGTACTCGTCGGAGCGCCGTATCGACACGGAGGCTCTCGCCGCGTTCATCGATCGCTCGTACAAGGCCGCGGGTTGGACGCCGGATGACATCGATACCGGCGCGCTCATCATGACCGGCGAAGCCGCGCGAAAGGAGAACGCATCCGCGATCGCAGCCCTCTTCAGCGGTCAGGCCGGGAAGTTCGTGTCCGCGACGGCGGGCCATCGCCTCGAGGCGATCCTCGCGGCACACGGCTCGGGCGCGGTCGCGCTCTCGCGCGGTAGGACCGAGCCGGTGCTGAACATCGACATCGGCGGCGGCACCACGAAGTACGCGGTGTGCCATCAAGGACGCGTCGAGACCACTGGGGCGGCCGATTTCGGCGCTCGCGTCATCTCCTGGGACGCGTCGGG
>DASQXO010000014.1:0-11069 GCA_035639655.1 Candidatus Dormiibacterota bacterium | reverse complement strand
CCGCCGAGACCGAGCAGGACGGCCACGAAGATGATCAGCCCGCCGACGACCGGGATCACGCCGAGGACCAGGATCAGCGCCGCGCCGATGACGAGCGCGAGCGCGGGCTCGCGCGCGCGACCGGCACGTCCGAGGATCCACTCGCCGGTAGCGAGCGAGACGATCGGAAGGCTGACGGCGCACGCGACGAGATAGAGGGCGACCGCGATCAGCCCGATCCACCAGCCGCCGACGATCGCGCCGACGATGAACACGAGGATCGCGAGGATCGGGACGCCGATGAGGACGCCCGCGCCGATGCCGAGGCTCGCGAGCGGGTTGACCTCGAGCCGATCGGTCGCGCGTCGCATGAAGACGGGAACGAGGGCGAGCATGATGAATCCGAGCACGACGACGCCGACGAGGTTACGCAGCCAATCGACGATCGTGCTCGTCGCGGTCGGCGCCTCCGGCTGTCGCTGCTGCGGCGCGTGCCGCTCGATGCGACCCGAGACCTTCGCGCCGGACGCGACCGCCGCGTCCGTCGCGCTGCCGTAACTCACGGATCCGTCGACGGCGGCACGGTCGGTGAGCCGCAGCGTCGTGACCTCGACCGACACGTCGCGGCCGACGTGGCCGTCGATGACCAGGTTGCCCGCGCTGCCGCGCACGTCGCGCGCGGTCTCGCCGACGAGCGTCATCACGCCGGTGGCAGCGACGATGTCGCGCCCCACGCGTCCGGAGCTCCCGACGGTGAGGCTGCTGCCGGCGGCGAGGACGTCGCCGGTGACCCGGCCGTCGATCGCGAGCGTGTTGCCGGCGATCCGCACGCTGCCGCCGATCGGCCCGCGGATCGTGACCGAGTTGCCGGCTGCCTCGACGCTGCCGGTGACGGTGCCATCGATCGTCACCGTCGCGCCGGCGGCGATGACGTCGCCGCGGACCGTCCCGAGGATCGTGACGGTGTTGCCGAACGCGTAGAGATCGTCGTTGATCGTCTCGTTCGCGCCGACGGTGATCGTGTCGCCGGGACGGATGTCGGCCGCCGCCGCGGGCGCGGCTGACGCCACGAGCAGCAGGGCGACGCAGATGGTCGTGAACGTGAAGCGCAGATGTCCGCTCCCTTTTAGAGCGGCATCTTAGTCGTTGCGCGCGCGACGTCGACGAGATCGGCGAGGAGCGCGAACGCCGTCTGCTCGACGTGCGGATCGTGCAGGCTCACGACGAGCGTTCCGGCGAGGTCGGTCTCGACCTCGAGGGCCATGGAGAAGCCGTCGACCGCGAACAGGGGATCGTCCCGCTCGAGCGTCGCCGGCGCGAACGCGACGCGTTCGCTCGTGACGGTCACGATCGGGCGCACGCGCTTCCCGCGCCGCGCGGCGGCCGCGGCCTTCTCTCCGACCGCCGGCGTGATCCGCTCGCGCTCGACGTCGCCGATCCCGACGCGCGCGCCGAGCAGCACGTTGGCGAGGATCGTCGCCTTCGCGGCCGCGTCCCAGCCGTCGAGATCGTTGGACGGATCGCGTTCGGCGATGCCTAAGCGCTTCGCCTCGGCGAGCGCCCCCGCGAACGACGAGCCGCGCGCGACCTCGCTGAGGATGTAGTTCGTCGTGCTGTTCACGATGCCGCGGAGGCGCACGACGCGTGCGGTCGGGAGCGCGTAGCGGACGAGATTGAAGACCGGGAGGTCGTCCGCGAGGGTGGCCTCGAAGCGGAGCGCGCGATCTCGCTCGCGGGCGAGTGCGACGAGCTCGCGGTACGCGTGCGCGATCGGACCCTTGTTCGCGGTCACGACGTGCATGCCGCTGCGCAGCGCGTCGCGGACGTGTTGGAGCGCCGGCTGGCCCGTGCGCGCGTCGAGCGTGCTGACCTCGACGAGGACGTCGGCGGACAGCGCCGCGATGAGCGGCGGCGAGTCGCGTTGCGGCAGCGCGTCGCTCGCGACGAGGGTCTCGAGATCGAGGCCGCGATCGTCGCGTGCCCAGCCGTGGCGGCGGGTGAGGACCGCGGTCACGACGGCGTCGATCCCGTGCTCGTCCCGGAGGATCTCGCGCTGGCGCAGGAGGAGCCTCGCGAACGCTCTGCCGACGTGGCCGAAGCCGACGAGGGCGAGCCGCGTGGTCACACCGCGACGCGCGCCAGCAGCGCCGAGATGCGCGCGAGCCCGGCGTCGAGGTCGTCGGGCGGCATGCCGAAGCCGATGCGCAGGTACCCCTCGCGCAGGAAGTGGTCGCCGGGCACGACCATCGTGCTCTCCTCGCGGATGAGCCGATCGACGAACTCCGTCGACGGCATGCCGAGGTCGCGGCGGAGGAACGCGATCGCGCCCGCCGCGGGCGGCACGACCGCGAAGTCGTGCGCGTCAGACCAGTCGGCGAGGACGGGCCATCCCGCGCGAACGATCTCGCGCGCCCGTGCGATGAGCGCGTCGCGGCGGCGAAGCGCGCGCTCCGCGAACGTCGCGGAGAGCGTCGTCGGCGCGATGGTGGAGTAATCGTGGGTCGACCAGATCCGCGCCGCCATCTCCTGCGTCGTCACGACCCACCCGATGCGCAGACCCGGTAGGCCGAACACCTTCGAGAGCCCCGCGGTGACGATCACGCCGTCGTCGGCGAAGAGGCTCGGCGTCAACGCGTCGCGCTGCTCGGCGCCGCGGTAGACCTGGTCGGCGAGAAGCCACGCGCCGGATTCGTGAACCGCGTCGAGCAGCGCCTCGCGAGCGTCCGCCGTCAGGACCGCTCCGGTCGGATTGTTCGGCTCGCAGAGGTAGACGAGCTTCGCGTGATGTAGCGCGCGCCGCAGCTCGACCTCCTCGAACTGCCAGCCGCGCTCCTCGCGCAGCCACAGCGGCGTCACCTCCGCACCGAGCGCGGTCGCCCAACCGTGCACCTGCATGTACGCCGGAAGGACGACGACGACGCGATCGCCGGGCTCCACGAGCGCGGTCAGCGCGAGGAAGTTCGCTTCGCTCGTGCCGGTCGTGACGCACACGTCGTCCGCGCCGGCCCCCGGGTAGAAGGAGGCGATCGCCTCGCGCAGGCTCTCGTGGCCGTTGCCCTGGGCGTAGCCGAGCGGCTCTCGGAGCGCACGCTCGAGGGCGTCGCGGTCGTCGGCGAAGAGCTCCGCCGCGGAGATCGCGCGGACGCCGCTCTCGGACAGGTCGAAGCGGACGCGGTGCTCCCAGGTGGACTGCATGCGCTCCATGCGGAACTCGGGAACACGCACCGCGCGGAAGCGTACCGCTTGTCACCGCGCGGTCGCTCGCCTACGCTCGGCACCGATGACGCGCATGGCGTTTACCGGCCTCTTCACGATCCCGGTTCGGGAGCGAACGGGAGCGGGATAGGCGCGCGCGACAGCAGATCGCAACGAGGCCTTCCCGATCGGGAAGGCCTTCTTGGTCTTAGGAGGAAGGCGATGGCGAAGACGATCCGCGCCGCGGCGGGGCCCTCGCCGCATGCCGAGATCGCGGAGCAGGGGATCGCGTACCTCGACGGCGAGTTCGTCCCGTTCGCCGACGCGAAGCTCAGCGTCGCCGCGCACGTCGTGAACTACGGCACCGGCGTCTTCGAGGGCATCCGCGCGTACTGGAACGGGGCGCGAGAACAGCTGTACCTCTTCCGCTGCCGCGAGCACTTCGAGCGCATGACGAACTCGACGCGGCTCCTGCGCGTCGCGCTCCCCGGATCACCCGACGAGCTCGTCGACACCGCCCGCGAGCTGCTGCGGCGCAACGAATTCCGCACCGACGTGTACGTGCGTCCGCTCGCGTACAAGGCCGGACGGGTGATGAAGGTCGCGCTCGACGGCATCCGTGACGGCTTCGCGATGTACGCCTTCCCTGTCGGCGCGTACCTCCCCGTCGACGGCCTGAAGGCCGCGGTGTCGTCGTGGCGGCGCATCTCCGACAACGCGGTGCCGGCACGCGGCAAGCTGACGGGCGCGTACATCAACACCTCGCTCGCGGTGGACGACGTCGGGGCGCGCGGAGCGGATGAGGCGATCTTCCTCACCGACGACGGTCACGTCTCCGAGGGCGGCGGCGCGAACCTCTTCCTCGTGCGCGACGGGACGCTCGTCACCACGCCGGTGACGGCCGACATCCTCGAGGGCGTCACGCGCGACTGCCTCATGACCCTCGCGCGCGAGATGGGTCTTCGCGTCGAGGAGCGCGCGATCGACCGCACCGAGCTGTACGTCGCCGACGAGGTCTTCTTCAGCGGGACGGGCGCGCAGGTCGCGCCGTGCGTCGTGATCGACGGACGCCCGGTCGGCGCCGGCCGCATCGGGCCGGTGTCGCGGAAGCTCGCCGAGCGCTACTTCGCGGTCGCGCGCGGCGACGATCCGGCGCATGCCGAGTGGCGCGTCGCGGTCTACCAGTGAGTCTTCGCGTCGCGTATCAGGGCGCGCCCGGCGCGTACTCCGAGGAGACCGCGTCGCGGCTGTTCCCCGACGCCGAGCTCGTGGCGCAGCGCGCCTTCGCCGACGTGTTCGAAGCGCTCGAGGGCGCGTGCGTCGAGGCCGCGGTCCTCCCCGTCGAGAACAGCATCGCCGGCGCCGTCGTCGACGTCTACGACCTGCTCCGCCAGCACCGCTCGCTGACGATCGCGGCCGAGGCGATCCTGCGCGTGCGCCACTGCCTCGTCGCCATCCCCGGCGCGCGAATCGAGGACGTGAGGGCCGCGCGGTCGCATCCGCAGGCGCTCGCGCAGTGCGAGCCCTGGCTGCGTGCCCACGGCATCGAGCCGGCCGTGGCGTACGACACCGCCGGAGCGGCCGCCGAGGTCGCGGCGGCGCGCGACCTCGCCATCGCCGCGGTCGCGTCCCGCGCGGCCGCGGACCGCAACGGGCTCGCGGTCCTCGCGGAGGACATCGCCGCCGGCGACGAGAACTACACGCGCTTCTTCGCGCTCGTGCGCCGCGACGACGGCGCGCTCCGGAATTCGATCCCGCCCGCGCTCCGATCGGGGCCGTCCAAGACGTCTCTCGTCTTCGCCGTGAAGGATCGTCCCGGCGCGCTCGTGCTCGCGCTGCAGCCGTTCGCCGCGGCCGGGATCAACCTCGCGAAGATCGAGTCGCGGCCGAGCCGCGCCGCGCCGTGGGACTACGTGTTCTACCTCGATCTGCACGGCGACCCGGCCGAGTCGCCGACGGCTGAGGCGCTCGCGATCCTGCGGCGCACGGCGGCCTGGGTGGAGCTGCTCGGCACGTACCCGATGGCGAACGGCGCGCTCTAGCCCGCCTGCTCGTCTCTTCGCTTGAATCATGCTGACGGTGTAGCGTCGCGCGCGTGGACGAGAAGCGCATGAGCTCCGGCGAGTTCGGACTGCTGTTCCAGCGGTTCATGGAGAGCATGAACGTCGAGGCGTCGCGCCAGGCGAGCACGCTGCTCCCGAAGCTGCGCGAACACCTCGGCGGCGATCCGACGACGATGTCGATCGTCGCCGAAGAGTTCGAGTCGTGGGAGCAGCCGAACGTCCAGCTCGCGCTCGACGCCGTGACGAAGGGGAGTGGGCGGCGGGCCGAGCTCATCGGCATCGGCGCGCAGGGGAAGCGCTGGGGCCAGATCACGCTCTCCGACCTGCTGAGCGCGTACACGATGGGGATGTACGGACGGGCGATCACCGAAGGGCCGGTCGATTTCGTGAACTTCCGTCTCGAGGACGACCGTGTGCTCACGTGCGTCCAGTTCGGCCTGTACCTCCTCACCGAAGGCGACACGCGCTCGATCATCTTCGTCGCCGGCCCGCCGACGCCGGGGATGGGCCCGCGCGTACGCATGAGCGTCGAGATCATGTCCGCGCGTCGCGACGACGCGGCCGCGCTCCAGCGCGAGATCACGCAGGCGATGCGCGAGCGCAACGTCTACCGCGGCAAGGTCATCTCACTCGCGCCGCAGCAGTACGGCGTGCAGTCGCTGGTGAAGTTCCACCGCCTGCCGGCCGTGGCGCGCGACGACATCGTGCTGCCCGAGGGGGCGCTCGAGCGGATCGAGCGCCAGACCATCGCGTTCTCCGCGCACGGCGACGCGCTGCGCGCCGCGGGCCGCTCGCTGAAGCGCGGGATGCTGCTGTACGGACCGCCGGGTACCGGCAAGACGCTCACGGTGATGTACCTCGCGACGCGGATGGAGGGCCGCACCGTCATCCTGACCACCGGCCTCGGCATGGGCTACATCGGCAACATCGGTCAGTTCGCGCGGAACCTGGCGCCGGCGACGGTCATCGTCGAGGACGTCGACCTGATCGCGCAGGAGCGCGGGCTCCCCGGCGTGCAGGCGCACCCGCTCCTCTTCGAGCTGCTGAACCAGCTCGACGGTCTCGCTGACGACGCCGACGTGCTGACGATCCTCACGACGAACCGTCCGGACATCCTCGAGCCCGCGCTCGCCGCGCGGCCCGGCCGCGTCGACCTCGTCGTCGAGCTGCCGCTGCCCGACGCCGACGGGCGCGCCCGCCTGCTGCGGCTCTACTCGCGCGGGCTCTCGCTCGACGGCGTCGATCTCGACGCGTACGTCGCGAAGACGGACGGCGCGAGTCCCGCCTACATCAAGGAGTTGTTGCGGAAGGCGGCGCTCATCGCCGCGATCGAGGGGAGCGCGGTCGTGGCCACCGCGCACCTCGACCGCGCGATGGAGGAGCTCGCCGCGGGGGGCGAGCTCGCGAAGCGCATCGTCGGCTTCGGTACCGCGGCGTACCTGCCGCCGGCGCCGTCGGTGGGCCCGATGCGTCCGGCGGGATTCCCCGAAGTCACGGTCGCCGTCCGGCGGTACTCGAGCTAACTCCGCCGCTGCGCGCGCCCTGCCTGGCCGAGCGTCGCGACGATGCGGTACTCACGCTGGCCGACCTCCTGCCAGCTGATGAGCGCGACGATCGCCGCCGCTATCGCGCGCACGAGCAGCGGCGGCAGCACATCACCGACGCGGGGCAGCGCCGCTTCGCCGAACGCGACCGCGAGGGCGCGCTCGCCGATCGCGGAGACTCCGATCGCGAAGACGACCGCGGCGGCGACGACGCGGCGTCCGGGCAGCGGGATCCGGCGCGCGACCGCGACGACCCCGCCGGCGACCAGGCCGTAGGCGAGACCGAGCCCGCCGCCGACGGCCGCCGTCTTCAGCACCGACGTCAACGCGCCGAGCGGATTCGCCATCGCCGCTCCGGACAGGCTCTGGGCGAGAAGCAGCACGGCGAGCCCGACGAAGAGGCCGGCGACGGTGCCGAGCAGCGCCACGTACGCGGCGACGCGACCGATGTCGCCCACGATCACTCCCTTTTGCACGGATAACGGACGCGGCTGCGGCCCGCCACGAGGCGGAGACCGCTCAGATACGGCCCGCTACTCCTCGCGGCGTTTTTCGTCCACCCGGTGCAGCAGCACGGCGCTGACGGCCAGGAAGAGCAACCCGATGCCGAGCGCGGCGCGCGGGCCGAGCGTGAAGTCGACCGCGCCGACCCGATCCATGATCACGCCCGACACCGCGGCCGAGATCGGCCCCGCTCCGGCGGTGACCACGTTCGAGATCCCCATGAATCGACCGCTGGTGACCTTGGGGATGATGTCGGTCATCAGCGCCCAGTCGACGGCGAAGAAGCTGCCGCCACCGATCGCGAGCACGATGATGAAGGCCGTCGCGACGAGCGGAGACGGCGCGAGCACGATCCCGAGCAGCCCGACGGCCGCGATCGCGGCGCTGACGTAGATGACGTTCTTCCGTCCGATGCGGTCGGAGAGCCGCGCCGCGGGGTACGCCGAGAAGATGTAGCTCGCGCCGACGGCGAAGCTCGCCGCGCCGTTCCAGAACGCCGCCTCCTGGTCGTTGAGCCCGAGCGAGCGCTGCAGGAAGAAGTTCTCGAACTCGAGCAGCCCGACGATCGGGAGTAGCAGGAACAGCCGCGAGGCGACGAGCCAGACGAAGTTCCGCTCGCGGAGGATGTCGAGCCCCCACGCCGAGCGCCCGATGTCGAGCCACGAGCGGCCCTCGCGCGACGGCGCGCTCCGGCCTTCATCCACCCACGCGACCGTGCCGGTGGCGATGGAGAGCTCGAGCAGCCCGACGCCGATGAGCGAGACGGTGAAGTTCCCCGTGGCCTGTCCGACGGCGCCGAGGATCACGCCGGACACCTTCCCGAGCACGTTCATCACGCCGTAGACCGCGCTCGCGAAGCTGACCTGCGGTGCGGGGACGAGGTCGGGGAGGTATCCCTGGAACGGACCCTGCGCCGTGTTCGACGACAGCTGCAGCAGGCAGACGAACGCGAAGACCGAGAGGTATGTCTGCGACGTGGCGAGGCCGATGAGGAAGAGGACGTCGAAGGCCGCTCCGAAGGCGATGTACGGCTTTCGCCGTCCCCACCGCGACACCGTGTAGTCGCTGATCGAGCCGATCGTCGGCTGGACGAGGATCGCGACGAGTGCCCCGGCCGCGGTGACAGCGCCGTAGGCGACGCCGGTCACGTCCTTCGGAACGAGGTCCTCCATCCGGCGCTGCAGGAACAGCCCGACGGTGCCCCAGATCGCCGAGATGGCGAACCAGTACGCCGAGAGCTGCATGATCTGGAGGACCGGCAGCACTCGCGTCGGCCGGCCGCGCACCGCGGCGGCCGAGACAGCGATTTCAGATGCGCTCATGCGGTTAGTATCCGAGCCGCGACAAGCGATGGAGATATCGCCGGGGATACATGGCGTGCGTCTTCTCGGATCGACCGCGTACCTGATCGTCGAGGAGGAGCTCACGCTGATCGACGCCGGCCTCGCCGGGTCGGGCCGCGTGCTGCGGCGCTACCTCGAGCGGATCGGCCGGTCGCAGGCCGAGATCACGCGCATCGTGTGCACGCATAACCATCCCGATCACATCGGCGGGGTCCGCGAGATCGCCTTCGGCCACGAGGCCGAGGTGCTGATGCATCCCGCGGACGCCGCGCGCCTGCGGATCCGCTGGCGCGACGTCGTCGCGCGTCCGACGCCCTCGACGTTCGTCGCGCTCATCACGCGTGGTCCGGAGGACGCGCGCCCGGTGCTCGACGGCGACGTCATCCCCGCGCTCGGCGGACTGCGCGTCGTGCACACGCCGGGTCACACGCCGGGGAGCATCTGCCTCTACGCGCCGTCGCTCCGGCTGCTCTTCGTCGGCGACGTCCTCCAGGTGCTGCGCGGGCGCCTCGCGTTCGCGAGCCAGTTCTTCAGCGACGACATGGCTCTGGCGAGGCAGTCGATCGCGAAGCTGGCCGAGCTCGACGTCGAGACGATCGCGTTCGCGCACTACACGCCATGGCGTGACCGCGCTCGCGAGGCGCTGCGGGAACTCGCGAGGGCGTCATAGATGCAGACGCTGCTCGACATCGTCCGCGCGTCGGCGGAGCGATTCGGCGACAAGCCCGCGCTACTGATCAAGCCCGCGTTCCGCACGCGCACCTGGACGTACCGCGACATCGCCGAGGCCGTGCCGCGGATCGCGCGGGTGCTCGCCGATTCCGGTGTGCGCCGCGGCGACCGCGTCGTGATCTGGGCGGTGAATCGGCCGGAGTGGGGGATCGCCTTCTTCGGCGCCGTGCACACGGGCGCGGTGTTGGTGCCGCTCGACGTGCGCTCGACACCGGACTTCGCGGCGCGCGTCGTCGAGCGCACCCGGCCGGTCGCGGTCCTCGCCTCGCATCAGACGCTCGATCGCGCGCGGGCGCTCGGCCTGCCGCTCCACACCATCGAGTCGCTTCCCGACCTCGCGCGCGGATGTCCGCCGCTCCCCGACCAGGGGCTCGAACGGGACGACGTCGTCGAGATCGTCTTCACCTCGGGCACGACCGGCGACCCGAAGGGCGCGATGCTCACGCACGGCAACCTGCTCGCGGACGCCGAGGCCGCGATCCGCGTCTTCCCCCTCGGACCGCAGCAGCGTGAGCTCTCGGTGCTGCCGCTGTCGCACATGTTCGAGCAGACCGGCGGCCTCATCGCGCCGCTCCTCGCGGGCGCGTCGGTGTCGTACCCGACGAGCCTCCAGCCGGCGGTGCTCATCCGCGCGTTCCGCCAGTTCCGCGCGTCGATGCTGCTCATCGTGCCGCAGGGTTTGCGCCTCTTGAACAACGCCATCGAGCGCCGCGTCGACCAGGGCGGGCAGCGCACGATGTTCGAGCGCCTGCACGCGATCGCGCGACATCTGCCGATGTCGCTGCGGCGGCTGCTCTTCCTGCCCGTGCACGCGCAGTTCGGCGGACGCCTGCGCTACGTCGCGGTCGGCGGCGCGGCGCTCGATCCGGACATCGGCGCGCGCTGGACCGAGATGGGCGTGCACGTCCTGCAGGGGTACGGCGCGACGGAGACGAGCCCGATCGTCTCGTTCACGCCGCCGGACCGGAACAAGCTCGGGACCGTCGGTCCACCGATCCCCGGCGTCGAGGTCCGCGTCGCCGACGACGGCGAGCTCCTCGTGCGCGGCGCGAACGTGTTCAAGGGCTACTGGGAGAACGAGGACGCGACGCGAGCGGTCCTCGACGGCGACGGCTGGTACCACACCGGCGACCTCGGCGAGTTCGATCGCGAGGGCAACCTCGTCCTGCGCGGGCGCAAGAAGGACATGATCGTGCTGCCCGACGGCACGAAGGTGCACGCCCAGGACATCGAGGAGGTGCTCGCGCAGGACAAGCGGGTCGACGATTCCGCGGTCGTCGGGCTCGAGCGGCCGGGGCAGGACATCCAGGTGCACGCGGTCCTCCTACTGAAGGATCGGAGCGCCGCGGAGGCGATCGTCCGCGACGCGAACGCGAAGCTCTCGAACTCGCAGCAGATCCGCGGCTGGACGGTCTGGCCCGACGAGGACTTTCCGCGGACGCAGGGCCTGCGCAAGGTGCGGAAGCGCATCGTGCTCGACCGGCTCGCCGAGCTCGAGCGCGCACCGGCTGCCGGTGCGGGCGCCGCGCCCGAGACGGTCGTGCCGCTGACCGACGTAGAGCGCCTCGTCGCGCAGGTCGCGCAGGTCCCGGGCGAGGCGGTGAAGAAGGAGTCGCGGCTCTCGAGCGACCTCGGACTCGACTCGCTCGGACGCGTCGAGCTCCTCGGCGTCATCGAGGAGGAGCTCGGCGCGTACATCGACGACGCCT
>DASQXO010000013.1:0-11742 GCA_035639655.1 Candidatus Dormiibacterota bacterium | reverse complement strand
CTCGGCGCGTTCGGCGAGACGCTCCTTGCGGATCAGGTTCAGCGTCGCGAGGCCCGCGGCGCACGACACCGGGTTGCCGCCGAACGTCGAGCCGTGCGTGCCGGTCTGCCACTTGTCGTGCATTCGGCGCGGCGCGATGAGCGCGCCGAGCGGGAGGCCGCCCCCGAGCGACTTCGCCAGCGCGATCGCGTCAGGCACGACGCCGACGCGCTCGGCGGCGAACATCGCGCCGGTGCGCCCGAAGCCGGTCTGCACCTCGTCGAAGATGAGCAGGATGTCGAAACGCTTCGCGATCGCCCGCAGCCGTTGCAGGAAGCGCGGCGGCGCCGGCACGTAGCCGCCCTCGCCGAGGACCGGCTCGATGATGAACGCGGCGACGTTCTCGGCGGGCACGACGTGGTCGAGCAGGCGCAGGAGATCGTCCGCGCAGGCCTCCGCGCACTCGTCCGCCGTGTGCGGGCCATGATCGCAGCGCAGCGGGTACGGGAACGGCGCGATGTAGACCTCCGGAAGCAGCGGCGCGTAACCGACCTTGTAGTGCGACTTCGACGACGTCAGCGCCGCGGCGCCGGTGGTGCGGCCGTGGAAGCCACCGCGGAACCCGATGATGCCCGGCTTGCCCGAGACCTGCCGCGCGAACTTGATCGCGGCCTCGATGGCCTCCGCGCCGGAGTTGCAGAAGAACACCGTGTCGAGATCGTCCGGCGCGACCTCGCCGAGCGCCTCGGCATAGTCGACGTTCGCCGCGTATGTCGCGACGCCGGCGCAGATGTGCATGAGGTGCTCGGCCTGCTCGCGCACCGCGCGCACCACTGCGGGGTGCGAGTGCCCGACGTTCATCACCGCGATGCCCGACGTCAGGTCGAGGATCCGCCGGCCGTCGCGCGTGTACAGCCAGCTGCCCTCGCCGCGCTCGACGTCGAGCCAGGTGTAGCGCCCGAGGACCGGGCTCAGGACGCGCTTCGCGCGAGCGACGACGTCGTCAGCGTGCTGTGGAGACATGGCCGCAGTGTAGCCGCGAGGAACGCGACGCCATCAGCCGAGCGACTCGACGAGGACCTGCACCGTCGTCGACGACTGCGTGATGACACGCGAACGAAACTCCTTCAGCGAGCGAAGCCGCTCCGACAGCGGGACCGCATCGGCGTAGCGGAGCCGCACGCGATGCGTCTTCCCCACCGTCGCAACGCCGCGCACATCGCGTGCGCCCGGGACGCGCGAGAGCGCGCCCTCGAAGCGTTTGCGGTCGTCGGCGTGCGGGAGCGGCGCCGCGAGCACGTCGACCTCGCCGAGCCCTGGGCCGTCGCTCACCGTCAATTGAACGCGAGCCAGATCGCGGCGAGCCCGGCGAGCGCGAAGATCACTCCGAAGATGGCCATGGCGATGAGCCGCGCGTGCGGCTGCGCGAGCGGTGTCGTTGCGGCGAGCCCCGCCGTCGCGAGCGCACGCTCGAGCTCGGTGTAGGTCGGATCCTTGCGCAGCCATCCCTTGGCCGTGGGAACCCGAGGGAGGTATTGCTCCGCGTCCTCGCGCGTGCCAGAAAGGAGCAAAGCTGGAGCAGGTAGCGACAAGATGCCCTCGGCGTTACGTAGGACGGACCCGTCGACGAGCACGACATCCGGGCGCCAGCGCGAATCGAGGCCCGCGAGCTCGGCCGTAGTCGTCGCCTGGCGCGCGTCATACCGGCCGTCGAGGCGCAGCAGACGGACCAATCCGTCCGCGATCGCCGCGTGTGGCGAGAGGACGAGAACGTGAGGCTTGGACGGCGCGGGTTTGGAAATGGCCGACGCTTGTGCGTCTTTCATGCGGTCGTGAAAGCGCAGTCTAGCACGCTTTCCGTCCATCTTGTACGCTTACGCGACAAAGGAACGAACGAGCGCGAATCGCGCTCGGCAGTAGGGAAGAGATGACCGACGCCGGCCGGCCACGTGGGGTTGGTGGGGCCGCCGACGACGTGCTCGGCGCGCTGTCGATGCGCGTACGCGAGCTCCAGTCCAAGGTCGCCTCGCTCCAGGGCGAGCTCGACGAGGCGCAGCGGCGCCTCGGGACCTACGAGGACTTCGACACCCAGATCCAGGAGGCGCTGTCCGCCGCCCTGAAGGCCGCGTACGAAATCCGCTCGCGCGCCGAAGACACCGCGAACCAGATCTTGGAGCAGGGACGCGAGGAACGCCGCGTCCTGATGAAGGAAGTGCAGCGTCTCCGGGACGAGCGCGAGTCGCTGCAGGATGAGATCGCCACGCTGCGCCGCGGCGGACTCGCGCCGGTCCCGCGTCCCGCGCCGCCTGTCGAGGCGCCGTCGGCGTCCGACCTCCGCGCGGCGGCTGCCGACGCGATGCGTTCGGTCTTCGACGAGATCCTTTCTGAAATGCGTAGCCGTGCGGCGGCGAGCCCGCCGCCGCCTGCGGTCACGCAGTACGCTCCGCCGGCGCCCGTACAGTACGCTCCGCCTCCTCCGGCACCGCCACAGCGCGCCGCGCCGCCGCCCCCACCGCCGCCCGCCCCGCGCGTCGCGCCGCCGCCCTCGCCGGCGCCGGCACCCGCGCAGTCGTTCATGCCGCCGGCCGCACCGCCCGCACCCGCGCCGCCTCCGGTCCGGCAGGCGCCCGCCGCGCCGGTGGCTCCGCAGTCGGCGCCCGCGCGGGAAGCGCCGGCCGCCCGCGAGACGCCGGTAGCGCCGACGCCGCCACCCGCGCCCGCAACACCTCCGCCAGCGCGCGGCGACGAGCTCGCGGCGCGGCTAGCGCAGGTCGAGGCGCCCGCTCCGCGTCCGGCGCCCGCACCCGTCCCGCCGCCGGCGCGCGAACCCACGCCGGTCGCTCCCGAACCGCGGCTCGCCGCCGAGCCGGCGTCGCCGACGACGGAGATCCAGCTCGTGCTGTCGCCGGTGCCGTCGTTCCCGCGGCTCGTCGAGATCGAGCGCCGCATCCAGTCGCTGTCGGGCGTGCGCACGCTCTACGTGCGCGACTTTCGCAACGGCGTCGCGACGCTCGCGGTCGGGCTGCGGAGCGCGATGACCGCGGACGAGTTCGGCGCTGCAGTGCGCGGCCTCGAGTCGCCGCGCTTCCACATCGAGAGCATCGCGCGCAACAGCGTCGAGCTTCGCATCGAGAACGAAGCCCAAACGGCGTAGGTCCGCACGTGAACGAGTCGCACAGCAGGGCCGGACTCTGGCCGGACAAGCTCACCGCACTCGGGACGCTCTTGAAGTCCGACGCCGTCGCCGTGGTGCTCGCGATGCGCGACGCGAACCCGCTCACCTACGTGCAGCACAACCTCGCGGCGGCGAGCGGCTGGGAGTCGCGCGCCGCGTCGGGCGCGGTCTCGCGCGCGATCGCCGAGCGCGCGCCGCGCACCGGCGGCGACGACATCGCGCTCGCCGACGGACGGGTCGCCAAGACGCTCTGCGCCGTGCCGATCTCCTGGCAGGACCAGGTCATCGGCGCGCTCGTCGCGTTCAGGGCCGGCGGCGTGTTCGAGCCGGCGGACGCGATCGCGGTGGCCGGCGCCGCCGGCCTCGTCGCCGCCGAGCTCGCCGAGACGAACGCGCTGTGGCGCGCACAGCAGACGTCGAATGCGATGACCCAGCGCGAGCGGCTCCGCGCCGACCTCCAGCGCGAACTCGCCCCGCTCGCCGACGAGGACTCGATCCTGACGAAGGCGACGCAGCGCCTCGCCGAGCTCTTCGGCGCCGACGGCGTGTCGATGATGCTCATCGATTCGGCCGGAGATCTCGTCACGCGCGCCGCGACGGGTCTGCGCGAGGACGTCGTTCGTCGCGCGCGGCGCAAGATCGGCGAAGGCATCTCGGGGTGGGTCGCGAAGGAAGGCAAGCCGCTGCTCCTCCAGGGCAGCGTCGAGGACGCGCGCGGCTTCTCCGGCGTCGATCCCTCCCTCGGCGGAGCACTCGTCGCGCCGTTGAAGTCGGAGGACGACAAGGTCCTCGGCGTGGTGAACGTGAAGGCCCGAGCGGGACAGACGGCGTACGGCGAGACGCAGCTCGAAGACCTCGCCAGCGTGGCGCAGGACGTGGCGCAGGCGCTCGAGCGCGCGCAGCAGCTGACGCGCCTCGAGGAGGATCGCCGGCAGGCGCTCGTCCTCTACGAGCTCTCACGGCTGGTGATGCAGAGCGGCGATCCGCAGGACGACCTCGAAACGGCGGCGGCGATGCTCGCGGACACGTTGCGCCACGACGTGCTCGGGATCTGGATCGCGCAGGCGAACGACACGATGCTCCGTCTGCGCGCCGGCAAGGGCTACGGCGAGGTGCTCCCGGTGGACGTGCCGATCGCCGGCGACGCCGCGCTGCAGGGAGCGTTCGGCGAACGCCGCACGTACCGCGTCGACGTCGGCGACGCGCGGCCGGGCTGGCGCGGCGCGGCTGCGAGCGTGTACGTGCTCGCGCCGATCCTGGCGGGTCCCGCGCCGGTCGGTGTGCTCGTGGTGGGGCGCGCTGACGGCGCATTCGCCGTGCCGGATATCGAGTTCGCCACGACCCTCGGCGAGTACCTCGGCGCGCTCGTCCAGCGCGCCGCGTCGAAGGACGAGCTGCAGCACGTCGCGGCGGCGGAGCGCAGGCGGATCGCGCAGGAGCTGCACGACGGCCTCGCGCAGGAGCTGACCGGCGTCGTCCTCGCGCTCGAGGGTTGCCAGCGAGCGCTCGCGCGCGATCCCGACGTCCTCCCCACGCAGCTCGGAAAGGCTGCACGCGACGCGCGCGCGTGCCTCGCCGACATCCGTCAGTACATGACCGCGCTCCGGCAGCAGGACGCTGCCCCGGTGACGCTTCCGGTGACGATCTCGCGGCTTGCCGACGATTTGCGCCGCTCCACCGGTCTCGCGGTCGAGCTCGAAGAGCTCGGCACCGAGCGGCCGCTCGCACCGCCGATCGAGCGCGCGATCGTGCGCATCGCGCAGGAGTCGCTCCACAACATCGCGCAGCACGCGCAGGCGGCCCGCGCGAAGATCGTGCTCCACTACGACGACGGCGCGGTCACGCTCACCGTCGAGGACGACGGCGCAGGTTTCCCGGCGGACGAAACGATCGCGGGCGCGGAGCAGCGCGGCCGCTTCGGCATCCTCGGCATGAGGGAGCGCGCCGAATCCGTCGGCGGCACGCTCGCGGTCCGCAGCCAGCTCGGTCAGGGAACGCTCGTGCAGACCCGCGTGCCGTACGATTCCGGGCCGCGTCTCAATGTCGTGCCAGCGTGGACCGGAACGCCGCGCGCCGATCTTGGGGAGGAGGTCGCGCCGCAGGTCATCGAAGAAGATGTCGAGGAAATGAGCGAGCGTCGCGGCATCCTCGGCCGGCTCTTCGGGCAACGCTGATGGAGAAGATCCGGCTGCTGCTCGCGGACGATCACACGCTCGTGCGGCAGGGTCTCCGCAACATCCTCGAGTCCGAGCCGGACCTCGAGATCGTCGGCGAGGCGGCCGACGGGCAGCAGGCGGTCGAGCTCGCGACGGAGCTCCTTCCCGACGTCGTGCTCACGGACATCCGCATGGGCGAGTGGGACGGCGTGTCGGCGACGCGGCGCATCCGCGCGGCGGTCCCGTCGGCGCGGGTCATCGTGCTCACGAACTACGACGAGGACGAGCTCGTGTTCGCGTCGATCCGCGCCGGTGCGTCCGGGTATCTGCTGAAAGAGGTGCAATCGCAGCAGCTCATCGACGCGGTGCGCCACGTCGCACAGGGCTACACGCTCGTATACCCGTCGGTGGCGAAGCGCGTGCTCGACGAGTTCGGTCAGCCGAAGACGCCGTCGGCCTCGTCGGCGGGCCGCTTCGACGAGGAGCTCGCGGATCTCACGCCCCGCGAGCGGCAGATCTTGCGCCTCATCGCTCACGGCCGTTCGAACAAAGACATCGCCGCGACGCTGGGCATCACCGAGCGCACGGTGAAGACGCATGTGTCGAACATCTTCGCCAAGCTGCAGCTGTCCGATCGCACGCAGGCCGCGCTCTACGCGCACCGCAAGGGTCTGGGAGAGTAGTCTCAGGGGGAGGCCGCGCGCTGTAGTAGCATCATGCTACATGCTGACGGTGCCTCAGGCAGCGAGGCGCGTGCGGAAGGACCCGGAGACTGTCCGCCGCTGGATCCGCTCGGGAAAACTCCGTGCGCGAAAGGTCGGCACCCAGCACGTGATCGACGAGGATGATCTCGCCGAGTTCGTCGCAGGGCCGAAGATGCTCCCTCTGCCGAAGTCGCTGCGACGAACATTCTGGGGTGCGCCGATGCCGAACGTCGTTTCTTGGATCCATGAGTCGCGCCGGCGCAGTTGATGCTGGTCATCGAGGCGAGCGCAGCGCATAACGCCCTGCTTGCAGCCGACGGATTCGCCTTCTACGCGCGAGAGCAACTCGTCGCGCCCGCTCTGCTCTGGTCGGAGGTGCGATCGTCGCTGCACGAACGCGCGTGGCGCGGCGAGCTCCGAGCCGAGATCGCGCGTCAGGCTCTTGGACGACTCGAGGCCGCGCCGATCGCGCCGCGGACCCATCCGCGGCTCGGCCGAGAGGCGTGGCGGCTCGCGGATGAGTTGGGCTGGGCGAGAACGTATGACGCGGAGTACGTCGCTCTGGCGCGTCTCCTGGATTGCCGCCTGGTAACGCTGGACGCAGCGCTCCGACGGACTGTCGCACGAGTGGTGCGGGTGATCGGGCCGAGCGAGCTCTAAACGCATTCGCGCGGACCGAGGGCGGTCCGTACTGCAGTCGTCCGATCGCACGCGGGCCGCCCTGTACGTGCACCGCAAGGCGCTCGGGCGAGTAGTCCGTTTCGCTCCTCCCGTCTAATGCAGCTGGCGGAGTGACGGTCGCGGCGACGGAGCGCCGCGGTCTCGACGCGTTCCGATCCGGACGCAACACGCAGCGTTCACCCTGTCGTCGGTCTGCTGCTCCGGCGTCGGTCCCGACACTTCGACCTATGTCTATCCGCGTGCTCGTCGCGGACGGGCACCTTGCCGTCCGTGAAGCCGTGCGGGCGATGCTCGCCCTCGAGCCGGACGTCGCGATCGTCGGCGAAGCGGCCGACGGCCAGACGGCGCTGCAACTCGCGCGCGACCTTCGGCCAGACCTCCTCGTGCTGGACAACTCGCTCCCCCGCGTCTCCGGACTCGACGTGTCGCGGACGCTCGCGAGCGAGCTCCCCGATACCGCCGTCGTCTTCCTGACGCTGGATCCGGCGCTGCGCGACCTCGCGCTCGCCGGCGGCGGCATGGCGTACGTGCTCAAGGACGGACCGCCGGACGAATTCCTTCGCGCGATCCGCGCCACGACCGAAGCGCTCGCGGCGCGCCGGCGCCTCTCCACCGTCCCCGAGAACGCCCGCCGGCTCGTCGACCTGCTGATCTCGTCGGACACCCTCGATGCCGCGCGCGTCGACGAGGTCCTCCGCCAGCGGGGGCCATACGAGCAGCTCGCCGCGACGCTGCGCCGCCTCGACGCCGTCCCCGACGGCGAGCTCGCCGAGCTCGTGTCGCAGGCGTCGGGAACGCCGCTCGTCTCGCTCGCGCCGTATCCGGAGGTCGGGCGCGCGATCGCGCCGACCGAGGATCGTCTCGCCGCGCAGCGGATGGTCGATCCGATCGATCGCGTCGCCGTGCGCGCGCTGCCGCTCGATGTGTCGCGCTCGTACGGCATCGCGGTCATCGCCCGCGGCGCGTCCGACGGCGTGCTGGCCATGGCGGATCCGTTCGACGATCGCGCGCACGCCGAGGCGGAGCGCATCACGCGCCTCGAGCTCCGTCGCGTCACGGTCACGTACGGCGATCTCGTCGATGCGCTCCAGCGCGCCTGGAGCGGCGAGGCTGTGCCCGCCCCGCTCGGCTACCGCATCGTCGGCGCCTGGCGCTCGCTCGCGCTCGCGCTCGTGCTCATCGCGCTGCCGATCGCGAGCGTCGTTGCGATCTTCCACGAGGGCCTGGCGCCGAACCGCATCCTCGCGCTCATCGCCCTCCTGTGCGGTCTGTTCTTTTTCGCCTACGCGCTGAAGTACTACATCACAAGCGCCGCGGTCCTCGCGATCGCGCTGCTCGGCGACTCGCTCGTGCTCGGCAAGAAGAACGGCAACGGCCGCTCGAAGTCCGCGAGCGCGACCGGCCCGGAGCACAAGGAGGGATACAAGACCCTTCGCGGCGAGAAGCTGAACGCGGCCGGCGCCGTGCTCGCCGACGCGACGCCGATCATCGGCGAGAGCCGTCTCTCGATCGCGCGCCAGCCGTTCGTGTCGGTGCAGGTCGCGCTGTACAACGAGGCGCGCGTCGTCGACCGCCTCCTCGCCGCGTGCACGTCGTTCGACTACGAGAACTACGAGGTGCTCGTCGCGGACGACTCGACGGACGAGACCATCGAGCTCCTCTCGCGCTGGCGCAGCCATCCGCGCGTCAAGATCGTGCACCGCTCCTCGAGAGCGGGCTTCAAGGGCGGCGCGCTGCAGGAAGCGCTGCGGCGCATGAACCCGAAGGCCGAGTACGTGATGATCTTCGACGCCGACTTCATCCCGCCGAAAGACGCGATCTGGCACTTCCTCGACTACTTCGGTCGCCTCGCGAACGGGAACGGTCACGCCGAGCACGCGAACGGAAACGGGGCGCCGAAGAACGGCGACCGGCTCGCCGCGGTGCAGGGCTACCAGTGGCACATGCTGAACGCGAGCGAGAACTGGATCACGAAGGGTGTGCGCGCCGAGTTCGCCGGTTCGTACGTGCTCGAGCGCGCCGCGCAGGAGCTCTTCGGCACGATGAAGATGATCAGCGGATCCGTCTACATGATCCGCGCCGACGTGCTGCGGAAACTCGGCTGGTCGACGTCCATCACCGAGGACTGGGAGCTCACCATCCGCCTCTACCTCGCCGGCTACAAGGTGCTGTACACGCCGTACATCCAGGCGCCGGCGGAATGCGTGTCCACGATCCGGCGGCTCATCAAGCAACGCATGCGCTGGGCGGAAGGGCACACCTACAACGTGAAGAAGTACTTCTTCAAGGTCCTCGCCTCGCCGAACCTCTCGTGGAAGGAGAAGGTCGAGTTCGTCTACTACGCGCCGTACTACCTGCAGTCCGTCGTGTTCGCCTTCGGCACCGTGACGTGGATCCTCTCCGATCTGCTGCTCGGACAGCGACTGCCCAGCTGGTCCGCGATCCTCGGCTGGTCCCTCGTCGTGACGAACGTCCTCGCGCTGCCGCTCATGAACCTCGCGGGCGTGCTGCTCGAGGGATCGCTGCGGCGCGACGCGGCCGGGCTGTTGTCCTTCATCGGGTTGTCGTGGCTCCTCGTGCCGTTCCAGGCGTACGCGTCGGTGAAGGGCCTCCTCGAGCGCGAGGAGGGCGGCTGGGTCCGCACGCCGAAGTCCGGCCGCGTGACCGAGGCGCTCGGTCAGTTCAAGCTCGCCAAGCTCCTGCCGTGGGAGCTGCCGAAGCGCAGGCAACGGAAGCGCTCGCGCGTCGCGCAGCTCGCGCTCACCTGCTTCGCGACGGCGATCGCGATCGCGATCCTCGGTGTCGGTGCGCTCTCCGTGCGCGCCGCGGGCGCGACCGGCAGAGCGCTCGACGTCGAGCTCGCGATCCCCACGCTTCTCGGGACCGCGGTGCCGCTCGTGCTGCTCGGCCTCGGCTGGCTGAAGCTGCGTCAGCGGATCGGCGCCGTCGCCGTCGCCATGGTCGTCGCGCTCTCGGTGAACGTGGTCTTCCTCGCCGGCACGGTCCCGGCCGAGGGTGTGACGGACAACTCGAGCGTGTTCACGTTCGCGCGCACGATCACGTACCTGCCGAGCGGCATCGACATGAAGCAGAACTACACGCCGGCGGGAAGCGCGACGACCTGCACGGTGGCGGACGCGAGCGCGTGCACGTACTTCTCGGACCAGTACTCGGCGGGACAGACGATGAGCGCCGGGAACGCGACCGCCGATCTGTACCTGAGCAACAGCGCGAACAACATCGTCCTTCACGGCGTGCGCAATGGCGGCGGCAACGCGACGAGCTTCACGATCTTCCTGCCGACCGGGCTCCAGCAGGGCGACCTCATGCTCGCCGCGATCTCCACGCGCGGCGGCAGCGCTGTGACGATCTCGACGGACGCCGGCTGGACCCTGATCCGACGCGTCGACAACGGCGCGACCTTGTCGCTCGCGATCTACTGGAAGGTCGCGGGCGCGAACGAGGGCGACTTCCACTTCACGCTCGGCAGCCAGCAGAAGGCGATCGTCGACATCATCGCCTACGCGGGCGTCGATCCCACGAGCCCAGTCGACGTCGAGAACGGCCAACTGACCGCCGCCGGCACCTCTCACGGCACGCCGAGCATCACGACGACCGGCGCGAACGAGATGGTCGTCGCGCACTTCGGCAACGCCGCGACCTCCACGTGGACGCCGCCGACGGGCATGACCGAGGAAGACGACATGGCGACGAACCTCGGTGGCACCACGACGAACGCCTCGATCGAGACGGACGACGTGCTCCAGGCGTCTGCCGGCGCGACCGGCGTGAAGACGGCGACCTCCGCCGTGAGCGCCGCCGGCGCAACGCACATCCTCGCGCTCAAGCCGGCGACCACGTGCGGGATCACGGCGACGCTCAAGAAGGTGAACCCGATCACGCTGCGTGCGGCCACGACGAAGACGGCGAGCGGCACGAGCATCGTCGTGAACACACCGGCGAGCCAGACCAACGATGTGATGCTCGCGTACCTCTCCTTCACCTCCGGCATCACGCCGACCGCGCCGTCGGGGTGGACGGCGACGGCGTCCACCGCAGCGACCGGATACGTGCTGTACACGTATCGGCACGTCGCGGGAGCCTCCGAGCCGTCGACATACACCTGGACCTTCAGCGCATCGGCCTCGATCGCCGCGTGGGCGGGGTCGTACTCCGGCGTCGATACGACGACGCCGGTCGACCTCGCCCCATCGAGCGCGAGCACCACAGGTACGACATTCACGACCGCGACGGCAACGCCGAACTACGCGGACGAGATGATCGTTCCCGCGTTCATCGTCGCGAACAACTCGACCTGGACCGCACCAGCTGGAATGACCGCGGAGGGAAACCCGATCGCCGGCACGGCGCCATCGCTCGCGGTGTTCGACGGAATCCAGCCTCTCGCCGCATCCTTCTCGAGGACCGCGACGGCATCGGTCTCAGGATCCGGCGTGTCGACGATGATTGGCCTGAAGCCGAGCGTCGCACCGACGACGCTCGGGTCGGGCACGATCTCGACGGGGATCACGGGGACGTCGCTCTTCTCGACCACGTTCGCGACGAGCGCCGTGACGTTCGCGACGGGCGATCGCCTCCAGCTCGACGTCGTTGCGGGCTACGACTGCAGCGGCGCGCTCTCATATGACGGCGCGTCGCAGCCGTCGAAGCTCACGGTCGCGACCGTCGTGCCCGAAGGTGTCGCGGGGCTCGCGCTTCTCGCGCCGGCGCTGCCACTGCTGTGGCGCCGGCGGCAACGGAGACGGTCGTGAGGCGCGCGATCGCGCTGTTCCTCTTCCTCGTCGCCTGCCAGGCGGCGATCCTCACGGTCGGCGCGCTCGCTCTCCGCACGAGCATGTCGAACGACATCGGGCTCTTAGACATCGCGCTCCTGCTCGTGACGGGGGTGCAGCTGCCGTTGCTCCTGTTCATGCTGCAGCCCGGACGCCGTCGCGTCGTCTCGGCGTCGCTCGCCGTGTGCTTCGCGCTCCTGGTGAACGTCTCGTTCGTGGCCACCTCGGCGCCGGCCGCCGCGGTGACGGACAAC
>DASQXO010000012.1:0-9817 GCA_035639655.1 Candidatus Dormiibacterota bacterium | reverse complement strand
GTTCTGGCAGCTCGTCGATCAGTTCTTCCGCCCGATCCAGGACATCTCCGAGCGCTACAACATCATGCAGGCGGCGATGGCGTCCTCGGAGCGCATCAAGCGGCTCCTCGACACGCCGGCGACGATCCTCGATCCGGAGCTGCCGCGCGAGCTGCGCGCCGTCCGCGGCGAGATCGGCTTCGACCGCGTCTGGTTCGCGTACGACCTCGCCGCCCGCCAGACACTTCCAGATTTCGGCGACGCTTCGGGGATCAAGGCTGAGCCGGAATGGGTATTGAAGGATGTCTCGTTCCGGATCGCCCCCGGCGAGAGCGTCGCCATTGTCGGCGCGACCGGGGCGGGGAAGACCTCGATCATCAGCCTCATGTCGCGCTTCTACGACGTGCAGCGCGGCCGGATCCTCCTGGACGGCGTGGACATTCGTGAGCTGCGCCAGCGTGACCTGCGCCGCCACATCGGCGTCGTGCTGCAGGACCCGTTCATTTTCGCCGGCACGATCGCGTCGAATATCCGGCTGAACGACGCCGGCATCGGCGAGGAACAGATGTACCAGGCCGCGCGCTTCGTGAACGCCGACAAGTTCATCGAGCGGCTGCCCGCCGCGTACGAGACCGTCGTGACCGAGCGCGGGTCGACGCTGTCGGTCGGGCAGAAGCAGCTCCTCGCGTTCGCGCGCGCGATCGCGTTCAACCCGGAGATCATGCTCGTGCTCGACGAGGCGACCTCATCGGTCGACACCGAGACGGAGCACCTCATCCAGGACGCGCTGCAGAAGCTCATGCGCGGCCGGACGTCGATCATCATCGCCCACCGCCTGTCGACGATCCAGAACGTCGACCGGATCATCGTGCTGCACAAGGGCCGCGTCGTCGAAGAGGGCACGCACCGCGAGCTCCTCGACCAGCGCGGCGTCTATTACCGCCTCTATGAGCTGCAGTACCGGCCCGTCTCGGCGTAGGCGGATCGCGCCGCTCCTCCTGCTCGTCGCGTTCGTCGTCGCCGCCTGCGACCAGGTGCCGGGCACGGCGCCGAGCGCCACGTCGCAGAGCGGCGCGATCGGCGCGCAACAGATCCTCGTCCTGCACACGAACGACATCCACGGCCGGCTCGAGCCCGAGCGCGTCGCGTCGTCGAACGGCTCCTTCGAGAGCGGTGGCATCGCGAACCTCGCGGCGCTGCTCGCGCGTCAGCACGCGATCGCCCCGGGGCGAACGCTACTCCTCGACGGCGGCGACGCGTGGCAGGGCTCGTTCATCTCGAACGCGAACAAGGGCGCAGCGGTCGTGCAGACGATGAACCTGATGGGCTACGACGCCGAGACGCTCGGCAACCACGAGTTCGACTGGGGTCAGGACGTCCTCCGCGCGCGAGCGGCCGAGGCGCGCTTCCCGTTCCTCGCGGCTAACGTCGTGGATGCCGCCGGCGAGGTGCCGGCGTTCGCCAGGCCCTACGTCGTGAAGGATCTCGGCGTCGCGCGGGTCGGGATCATCGGCATCGCCAATCCGGCCACGCCCATCATCAGCAAGCCCGCAAATGTGGCGGGCTTGCGGTTCCTCCCCGCGGCCGAGACGGTGCGTCGGTACCTCGACGAGGTGCGCGCGAAGGCCGACGTCGTGATCGTCATGACACACCTGTCTCGGACCGGGGTCGACGACGACCGCCAGCTTGCGCGCGACGTCCCCGGCATCGACCTCATCGTCGCCGCGCACAGTCATACCGCGCTGCAGGTTCCCGTCCGCGAGGGCGCGACGACGATCGTGCAGGCCGGCGCGTTCGCGCAGTACCTCGGCCAGGTCATCCTCACGGTCGATCCGGCCGCGCGCCACGTGACGGCCGTGACGGGCGGACTGATCCCGGTCGTCGGCGGGAAGATCCCGGCCGACGCGCAGGTGGCGAAGCTCGTCGCCGAGCGTGCCGATGAGGCGAAGGCCGTCACCTCACGCGTGGTCGGACGCACCCTCGTCGATCTCCCGCAGGTGACGCGCGGCGAGTCCGCGCTCGGGGACCTCATCGCCGACGCGATGCTCGAGTACTGCCGGGAGCAGGGCTGGGGGAGCGACGTCGCGCTGTACAACGGCTCGGGCATCCGCTCGTCGATGTCCGTCGGCGACATCACCTACGGAAAGGTCTACGAGGTGCTCCCCTTCGACGATCTCGTGGTCGGCATCGACCTGAACGGCGGGCAGCTGGTGACGATCTACCGGCGCTCGCTGTCCGATCGCGGCGCGAACCTCGCGATCTCCGGCGGGACCTTCAGCTACCAGTCCGGCTCGATCACGCGGGCGACGGTCGGCGGCGCGGCGATCGCGTCGGACCGGACGTACCACGTCTGCACGATCGACTACCTCGCGCTCGGCGGCGACGGGCAGACCACGTTCACGAGCGGGAAGAACATCGTGTACGGCGACATCGCCGCGGACGCCGTCGCCGAGTACCTGACGAGACACTCGCCGGTGTCGCCGCGAATAGAAGGACGGATCGTCCAGAACTGACGCGACTCGGTACTGACGCGCCTCGAGGGGCGACGCGCTCCGATCGTCCGGACGCGCGTACCCTCGTCTCGTACGTGCGTAAGCGCACCGGCGACCCTTGGATGACCGCGGCGCAGTACGGCCGCACGCTGACGGGACTGTCCATCAACCTGATCGTGCGCGACATCGCTCGGAGCGTCGGCTTCTATACCGCGGTGCTCGGCTTTCGCGCCCTCTACAGCGATCCCGATTTCGCCGCGCTCGTGCGGGACGACGTGCGGCTGACGCTGCACGCCGACCACGCCTACGAGGCTGTGCCGTGGACGCAGCGACTCAAAGGAGTGGCCAAGCGCGGCGCGGGCGCGGAGATCCGCATTCTCGGCGTCGATCCGGTCGCGGTCGCGCGGGCCGTGGCCCAGCGCGGCGATGCGGTGCTCTACGGGCCGCTCACAAAGGCGCACGGCTGGCACGAGGTCCACGTCGAGGATCCGGACGGCTACGTGCTCGCGGTCGGGGTGCCATCGAACGATTAGCGATCCGCGAAAACGCCAATACACTGGAAACATGAGCGATGAAAGCTCGAAGGCGCGCGGCGAGAGCGTGAGCGTCGCCGAGCGCACTCCGGCCGACCGGCCGAAGAGCTTCCCGACGATGGGCACGATCATCGAGCGCGTCCCGCAGAGCACGCAGTCCGGCCTGTCGGGACATCAGCCCGCGCGCGTCGCGCCGGGACTGTTCGAGGCGCACGAGGACAACGTCGTGTTCGCCACCGTGCAGGGGCTCTTCAACTGGGCGCGCTCGCGTAGCCCCTGGCCGCTCGGCTACGGGCTCGCCTGCTGCGCGATCGAGATGATGGCCTCGGCCGCCTCGCACCACGACCTCTCGCGCTTCGGTGCCGAAGTGTTCCGCTCGAGCCCGCGGCAGGCCGACGTGATGATCGTCGCCGGGACGGTGACGCATAAGATGGCGCCCCGGCTGCGCCGCCTGTACGAGCAGATGCCGGAGCCGAAGTGGGTCATCTCCATGGGCCAGTGCGCGAACTCGGGCGGCGAGTTCTGGGACTCGTACTCCACGCTCCAGGGCGTCGACACCGTCGTGCCCGTCGACGTCTACGTGCCCGGCTGACCGCCCCGACCAGAGGCCCTCGTGGAGGGCATCCTCAAGCTGCGCGAGAAGATCTTCAAGGGCGGATAGGGAACTGCAGACCGACGAGCGCCGCCGCGACGCGACCGAAGTGCAGCCGTACGTCGAGGTCCAGACGCCGGAGGGGGTCGAGGACGAGCTCGTCACCGAGGAACTCATCCTCAACCTCGGCCCGCAGCATCCCTCCACCCACGGCGTGCTGCGGCTCGTGCTCCGGCTCCACGGCGAGCGGATCGTCGAGTGCATCCCGGTGATGGGCTACCTGCACCGCGGGCTGGAGAAGATCTACGAGAACCGCACGTACGAGCAGGGGGTTCGCTACGCGGACCAGGCGGACTACGTCGCGGTGATGCTGAACGAGTGGGCGTACTCCGTCGCGACGGAGGCCTGCGCCGGCATCGAGGTCCCGCGCCGCGCCGAGTTCCTGCGGACGATCGTCGGCGAGCTCTCGCGCGCCTCGGCGCACCTCGTGTGGCTCGGCACGTACCTGCTCGACGTCGGCGCGACGACGCCGATGCTGTGGTGCTTCCGCGACCGCGAGCAGATCCTCGACATGTTCGAGGAGATCTGCGGCAGCCGGTTCAACCACAACTACTACCGTCCCGGCGGTCTGCTCTACGACTTCCCGCCGGGCCTCCTCTCGAAGCTCGAGCGCTTCCTCGACCGCTGGGAGAAGAACATCGAGGAGTACCGCGAGCTCATCGAGGGCAACGAGATCTTCCTCGAGCGCACCGTCGGCGTGGGCTACTTCGACGCGAAGACCGCGATCGCGTACGGCATCGGCGGCCCGATGCTGCGCGCGACCGGCGTCCCGCACGACATCCGCGTCGACCGCCCGTACTCGATCTACCCCGAGCTGACTTCGATGCGGCCGGTGACCGCGCCCGACGGCGACGCGTTCGCGCGGTACCAGGTGCGGCTCGGCGAGTTGAAGCTCGTCATCGCCCTCGTCCGGGAGTGCATCGACAAGCTGCCCGGCGGGCCGGTGCGCGCCCGCGTCGGCCACGTGTTCAAGGCAAAGCCGAACGAGGTCTACGTCCCGATCGAGGGCGCGAAGGGCGAGATCGGCTACTACATGATCAGCAAGGGCGGCGCGAACCCGTTCCGCGCGAAGATGCGCGGCGCGTCGTTCTGCAACCTGCAGCTCCTGCCGGTGCTCCTGCGCGGGCGGCTCGTCGCGGACGCCGTCGCGATCCTCGGCTCGATCGATATCGTGCTCGGGGAGGTGGACCGCTAGATGTTCGGCGTGCTCGAGGGCCTCCGCGCGACGATGCGCCACATCGTCAGACCGTCGGCGCGGGTCACGCGAAAGTATCCGTACGAGCGGCGCGAGCTCCCGGAGCGGAGCCGCGGTCTCATCGCCCTGCTGCTCGAGCCGGAGACGAACATCTTCCGCTGCGAGTCGTGCCTCATGTGCGAGAAGGCCTGCCCGCCGCGCGCGATCACGATCTCGTACCGCTTCCGCAACGGCTTCCGCAAGCGCCCGCCGCTCGCGCCGCGCGCGGCGTACTACCGCATGCGCATGGTCGAGGCCGCGCCCTATGGCGATCGACGGCCGCTCGGGCCGGCAGTCATCACCGTGCCCGAGGAGGTCGAGGTCGGGGCTTTCGATCCCGAGCCGGTGCGGCGCATCCTGCGCGAGACGCCGGCGAGCGAAGACCGCCTCATCCAGGTCCTGCGCAAGACGGCGGACGCGTACGGGTACCTCCCGTGGTCCGCGTGCCGGATCGTGGCGCAGGAGTTCTCGCTCACGATGACGGCGCTGTACACCGCGGCGTCGATGCTGCCGAACTTCCGCGGCGCGCCGCCGGGGGAGGGGACGCCGTTCCCGCGCGGCGAGCGCTTCTACACCGGGAACCTCGGCATCGCCGGCCTGTGGCCGGAGGTCACGCCGCCGCCGTCGCACGAGGAAGCGCATCCCGGCATCGACGAGCTCGCGCTCGCGCGGCGGTAGCGGCCATGGCCACGGCGTCGCCGCTACAGCTCCTCGCCGCGGAGCATCGCGACCTCGACGCGTACCGCTCCGCGGGCGGCTACCGCGGCCTCGAGCGCGCGCGCCGCATGGAGACGGACGAGCTCCTCGCCGCGGTCGAACGATCCGGGCTGCGCGGACGCGGCGGCGCCGGATTCTCGACCGGGGCGAAGTGGCGGACGGCGGCGCGGCAGGTCAGCGTGCCGCGGCACGTCATCGCGAACTGCTACGACGCCGATGCGGCCTCGCCGATCTCGCGGACGCTCCTCGAGCGCTCGCCGCATCAGGTCCTCGAAGGTGCGCTCATCGCCGCGATCGCGGTCGCGCCCGCCGACGTCCTCGTCTACGTGAATCCGGCGGCGGATCGGGCGATGCAGCGGGCGAACGATGCGATCGCCGAGGCGCGGCGCGCGGGTCTCGCCGATGGCGTCGAGGCGCGCGTCGTCGTCGGTCCCGGCGGCTTCATGGGCGGCGAGGAGTCCGCGCTCATCAACGCCCTCGAGGGCAACCGCCCGATGGCACAGCAGCGGCCGCCATACCCCGCCGAGAGCGGACTCGGCCTCAAGCCGACGGTCGTGAACTCCGGCGAGACGCTCGCCGCCGTGCCGGCGGTCGTGCGCGACGGGCCAGAGCGCTTCGACGGCGGCACGAAGATCTTCGCCGTGCGCTCCGGCGATCGCGACTCGACGCTCGTGGAGCTGCCCTTCGGCGCGACGCTCGAGGAGATCCTCTGGCGTGCGAACGTCACGCTCGACGGCGCGCGCGCGATCCATGTCGGCGGCCCGACGGGCGGCATGCTCCCCACGAGCGCGGTGCGCACCGCGACGACGTTCGAGGCGCTCGCGGCGGCGGGGACGATCCTGGGCTCCGCGCAGGTGCGCACGCTGCCGCCTTCGACGTGCATGGTGCGCTTCGCAGCGTCGCTCTTCGCGTACCTCGAGCGCGAGACGTGCGGCATCTGCGTTCCCTGCCGCGTCGGCACGAAGCGCATCGGCGGCGTCCTCGAGTCGGTGTACTCGAACATCGGCCGCGCCGATGACGTCCCGTGGCTCGAGGAGCTCGCGCTGCATCTCCACGACTTCTCGCTGTGCGGGTTCGGCATTACCGCGGCGTCGATCATCCGCACGCTGGAGCGCTACTTCGCGGACGACGTGAAGGCGCACCTCGGCGGCCGCTGCCCGACGAACACCTGCACGCCCGTGCGGCAGCGCCGCTACGAGACGATGGCGCAGCCCTGAACCGAAGCGCCGTCCTGGCGCGCCTGCGCGCCCTCTCCGATCGCGATGCGCTCCCGGGCTTGGCGCGCTTCGGGATCGCCACCGATCACGCGCTCGGCATCGGCATCCCGGCGCTGCGCTCGCTGGCGCGGGAGATCGGCCGCGATCACGCCCTCGCGCAGGAGCTGTGGGCCACCGGACTGCACGAGGCGCGGATCCTCGCGAGCATGATCGACGACCCTGCGCTCGTGGACGCGCGACAGATGGAGCGCTGGGCGCGTGACTTCGATTCGTGGGATCTCTGCGATCAGACCTGCGGCAACCTGTTCCGCTACACGCGGCTCGCGTACGCCAAGGCCGTCCGCTGGAGCCGCAGCGAGCGCGAGTTCACCAAACGCGCCGGCTTCGCGCTCATGGCGGCGCTCGCGATCTCGGACAAAGGCGCGCCGGACGGGAAGCTGAAAGCGTTCCTCCCGCTCATCATCGCGGGCGCGACGGACGAGCGGAACTTCGTGAAGAAGGCGGTGAACTGGGCGCTCCGCCAGATCGGCAAGCGCAACCCGTCGCTTCACCGCGCGGCGCTACTCACGAGCGAGCGCCTCGTCGCGAGCGAGAGCCGCTCGGCGCGGTGGGTCGGCGCCGACGCTCGCCGCGAGCTGCTGCGCGTCGGGTCGGAGCGCGCGTGGCGGTGACCGACGCATCGATCCGGATCGAGCGTCTCGGCGAGCGCTCCGCCGCGGCCGTGCGCGGCCTCGCCGATCTGCTCGTCGACGTCGTGAACGACGGCGCATCGATCGGCTTCCTGCCGCCGCTCTCGGTCGCGGACGCGGAGCGCTACTGGCGCGCGCTCGCCAAGAACGAGGTCATCCTCTTCGTCGCGCGGCGGGATGACGCCATCGTCGGCACCGTGCACCTGCGCCTCGCGACGCTGCCGAACGCTCGTCATCGCGCCGAGGTCGCGAAGCTCATGGTGCGCCGCGACGCGCGCCGCCACGGCGTCGCCCGCGCGCTAATGGCCGCGGCCGAGGACGCCGCGGCGGCGGCGGGGCGCACGCTGCTCGTGCTCGATACGCGCGAGGGCGACGCGGCCAATGAGCTGTACCGATCGCTGGGGTACGTCGAGGCCGGCCGCATTCCGAAGTACGCGCGCAATCCCGACGGCACGCTCGCGACGACGGTCGTCTACTACAAGGCGCTCGCGTGAGACGCCGCCGCGGTCCGTCGACCGCGCCCTGGATCGCGATCGCGATCATTGCCGCCTGGGCGCTCGGCCTCGTCGCGGTCCTCGTCGAGCTGGGCAGATCCGATCGCGCGGCGCGAGTCCGCCGTGCGCAGCACGAAATGGCCCGATACGATGGCCTCTAGAGATGCCGACGAGTCCGCTGACGCGTTTCCTGCAGCCCGCTGAGCAGCAGATCATCACCGTCTCGCACACCGGCGAGATCCCCGACGGCCAGCCGACGGTCACGATCTTCATCGACGGCAAGCCGGTCCGGGCCGTCGAGGGTCAGACGGTCCTGCGCGCCGCGCAGGTCAACGGCATCCACATCCCGACGCTGTGCGACGACGAGAAGCTCGCGCCGGCGGCGGCGTGCCGGATGTGCCTCGTCGAGGTCGAGGGCGAGGAGCGCCCGCTCCCGTCGTGCACGCTCACGGCGCGCGAGGGCATGAAGGTCACCGCGTACAACGACCGCCTCAAGAAGCAGCGCCAGACGACGCTCGAGTACATCCTCAGCGACCACAACGCGTACTGCCAGCCGCCCTGCCAGATCGCGTGCCCGACGCACATCGACATCCCCGGCTACCTCGAGCTCATGGCGAAGGGGCAGCACGTCGAGGCCGCGCGCCTCGTGAAGGAGGTGCTGCCCTTCCCGTACATGCTCGGCCTCGTCTGTCCCAAGCCGTGCCAGGAGGTCTGCCGGCGCGGTCTTGTCGAAGAGGAGATCGCGATCTGCCAGTGCCATGGCTTCACCGGCGAGCTGATCATGGAGATGGAGCAAGCGCCGACGCCGTTCCCGAAGGCGCCGCCGACGGGGAAGAAGGTCGCGGTCGTCGGCGCGGGTCCGGCCGGCATGACCTGCGCTTATTACGCCGCGCTCTCCGGCCACGACGTCACCGTGTACGACCGCTACCCGAAGCAGGGCGGCACGACCCGGTACGGCATCCCGGAGTACCGACTGCCGAAGGTGAAGCTCGACAAGGAGCTCGACTCGGTGTGGCAGCTCGGCGCGGTGTTCAAGCCGGACATGGAGCTTGGCCGCGACTTCAGCATCGACGACCTCTTCGCGCAGGGTTTCAACGCCGTGTTCCTCGGCATCGGCGCCGACAAGTCGAACGAGATGCGCATCCCGGGCGAGGATCTCCCCGGCGTCATCGAGGCCGTGCAGTACCTGCGCAACAACGCCATGGGCAATCCGGTCCCGGTCGGCAAGGGCTCGCGGGTCGTCGTCATCGGCGGCGGGTTCACCACCTTCGACTGCTCGCGCACCTCGCGCCGTCTCGGCGCCGACGTCACCGTGTGCTACCGGCGCTCGCGGAAGGAGATGGGCGCCCACTACACCGAGGTCGACGACGCCGAGCACGAGGGCATCAGGCTCGAGTTCTTCGTCTCGCCGACGCGCGTCGTGGAGAAGGACGGCAGGGTCGGCGGGATCGAGTTCATCCGGAACAAGCTCGGCGCGCCGGACAAGAGCGGGCGTCGCCGCCCCGAGCCGATCCCGGGGAGCGAGTTCGTGATCGAGTGCGACATCGTGATCCCCGCCATCGGCCAGGTCCCGGACCTCGGGTTCATGGCGCGCGAGACGCTGGTGAAGAAGACGCAGCGCGAGACGATCGTCACCAACGGCGCGTTCATGACCGACCGGCCGGGGGTCTTCGCCGGCGGCGACGCGGTCATCGGCGCGGCGACGGTGATCCAGGCCGTGGCACAAGGGAAGCTCGCGGCGAAGGCGATCTCGAGCTACCTCGCCGGCGAGGACATGGCCGAAGTCGCGCGGCGCATCGAGGACGAAGAG
>DASQXO010000011.1:0-3673 GCA_035639655.1 Candidatus Dormiibacterota bacterium | reverse complement strand
AGCGGCAGCCACGCGCGACCGCCGCGAACGTTAACGGCAGCATGTGGAACAACGGCGTGACGGCGAGCCGCGCGAAAGCGCGGCGGCGGAGCCGAACCGCGAGCCGATGAGGGACTTCCTCCTCTTCTGGGGGTGGCGCGTCGGCAGCCTCCTGGCGCAGCGGGTGCCGCTGCACGTCGCGTACGCCGTCGCCGCGCTCATGGGCGACCTCGTGTACGTCGTGTGGCGAAGTCGCCGCGAGATCGCGAAGCACAACCTCGCCGCGGTGCTGCGCCGCGATCCGGAGGAGCGCGAGGTCGCCGTGACGGCGCGCCGGTCCTTCCGCGAGTACTCCAAGTACATCGTCGAGATCATGCGGCTGCCGCACCTCTCGGATACGGACGTGGACGGCCTCGTCGAGGTCGAGGGCGCCGAGAACTTCCGCCGCGCGCTCGCGCACGGCAAGGGGATCATCTTCGTGTCGGCGCACTTCGGGAACTTCGAGATCGGCGGCGTACACATCGCCGACGCGATCGCGCCGCTGACCGTCCTCGCCGACGACTTCGGCCTCAAACGTGTGTTCGACATGCTGCTCGGACACCGGCGCAAGCGCGATGTCCATCTCGTCACCGAGGGCATGGCGCGCGCGGCATTGGCCGCGCTGCGACGCAACGAGCTGGTCGGGATGATGATGGACCTCGGCCCGAGAGCGCACGCCTTCGACACCGTGCGTGTGAACTTCTGCGGGCGCGAGACGGTGTTTCCCGCCGTCGCCGCGCAGCTCTCGCGCGTGTCCGGCGCGCCTATCGTCGTCGGCTGCGTCGTGCGGCGCAGCGGCCGACCCTTCCTCGGGATCGCCGGCGAGCCGATCTTCGTGCACCGCACGAAGGAGGCGCTGTCGGACGTGCACGAGGCGACGCAGCGGATCGTCACCGACATCGAACGGTTCGTGACATCGTGGCCGGAGCAGTGGTACATCTACCGGCCGATGTGGCCGCGCGAGGTCGAAGCGTGGACGTAGCCCGCGCGCAGTACTTCGCCTGGCGCGGCGCATCGCTCGCCGTTCCGGCGCTCCCGTCGCCGGTCGATCCGCTGATCGCGCGCGGCGTCGGCAGCGCCGCTTACGCCGCGGCCCCGAACGCTCGCGCGGCGGTCCGCGCGAACCTCGAGGTCGTCGCGCCGGCGCTGTCGCGCGCGGAGCGCGAGCTGCTCGTACGCCGCGCCTTCATCAATCAGGCGCGCAACTACCTCACGACGCTGCGGCTGCCGCGGATGCGGCGTCGCTTGCCGATGAATGCCGTCGTCGTGAACGGCTACGCGAACCTCGAACGCGCTCGGGCGAAGGGCGGCGTCGTCGTCGCGTCCGCGCACTTCGGGCCCCTCCCGATCGTCGGCGCGATCGGCGTCGCGGCGTACGACCTCGACGTCACGATCGTGGCCGAGGCCATCCCGCCGAAGCTGTTCGAGCTCATCAACCGCAACCTGCGCGGCGCGCTCGGCGCGTCCTTCGTGCCCGCGACGCAGCTCGTGACGCTCCTGCGGATCCTCCGTCGCGGCGGGATCGTCGCGCTCCTCGCCGATCGGCCGGTGACCGGCTCGGGGCTGCGCGTCGAGTTCTTCGGACGCCCCGCGCTCCTGCCCGTCGGGCACGTCCAGATCGCCGCGCGCAGCGGCGCGGCGCTCGTCCCGACGTTCGCGCTCCCCGGTCGGCGCCTGACGGCTGAGATCGAGCCGCCGCTCGAGCTCGTCACGGGCAAGGACGAAGGCGCCGTGCGCGAGAACGTCCGGCGCTGGGTCGCGCGGATCGAGCCGGTGATCGCGCGAGCGCCCGACGAGTGGCACGTCTTCGAGCGGATCTGGGACGGGTAGGCTGCTCCCCGAGATGGGCAAGGCCGACCTGCAGATCCACTCGAACGCCGGCGACGGGCTGGACTCGATCGAGCAGATCCTCGAGCACGTCGAGACGCGTACCGACCTCGACGTGATCGCGCTCACGGATCACGACGACGTCCGGCCGGCGATGGCCCTGCGCGACCTCGCGGCGCGTCGCGGCGCACGCGTCGGCGTCATCGTCGGCATCGAGGTCACGACGCGCTCGGGCCACCTGCTCGCGCTCTTCGTCGACGACGACCTCCCGATGCTGCGGCCGCTGCGCGAGACGGTCCGCTTGATCCATGAGCGCGGTGGACTCGCCGTCGTGCCCCACCCGCTCTCCTACCTCACGTTCTCGATCGGCGAGCGCGCGTTGCTCCGGCTCGCGGCGGCCGGAGAGTGCGTCGACGGGATCGAGACGATGAACCCGTCGATCGCCGGGCGCGTGCGCGCGTCGCGCGCGGCGCGCCTCAATCGGGACACGATCCGCGCCGCCGAGACCGGCTCGAGCGACGCGCACCGCGCGGCGCTCGTCGGCACGGCGTGGACCGAGTTCGAGGGATGCACGCCCGACGACGTGCGCCGCGCGATCGTCGACCGCACGACCGTCGCGAACGGGAAGCCGTGGGGGGTGCGCGATCACCTCGCGCGGGTCGCGCACCAGCAGTGGCGCTCGATGATCGTCGCGCCGGTGCGGAAGGCGAGCGGCCGGCGATGGCAGGGGTGAGGCGGTGAAGATCGGCATCGTCTCGCCATACGCGTACCCGCGTCCGGGCGGCGCGAACGATCACATCCGTCACACCTACGAGCACCTGCGCCACATGGGACACGACGTCCGCATCCTCACCGCGCCGTGGGGCGGCGACCCCGCCGCGCAGGACGTCATCCAGATCGGGCAGGCCATCGCGGTCCCCTACAACGGCAGCATCGGACGGGTCACGCTGTCGCTACGGCTGGAATGGCTCGTGAGCCGGATGCTGCAGCGCGAGCGGTTCGACATCCTCCACCACCACGAGCCGTTCGTCCCGTTCCTGTCGTTCCAGCTCATCGACAGCGCGACGTGCCCGCACGTGGCCACGTTCCACGCGTTCGGTGGCTTCTCGCTGTCGTACTGGCTGGGGCGGCCGTTCCTCCGGCGCTACTGGGATCGCCTCGATCGGAAGATCGCGGTGTCGACCGCGGCGCGGCATTTCATCTCGCAGTACTTCCCCGGCGAGTACACCATCCTGCCGAACGGCGTCGACGTCGAGGCGTTCCAGCACGCCCGGCCGCTCCCCGAATTCCGCGACGGCAAGGTCAACATCCTGTTCGTCGGACGCGCCGAGCCGCGCAAGGGATTGCTCACCCTCGCGCAGGCCTACGCGCGGCTGAAGTCGCGGCACCGCGACATTCGGCTGATCGTCGTCTCATCCGGTCCGCAGATCCCCGCGGTGCGCGCCTACCTGCGCGCGCAGCGCGCGGGAGACGTCTTCTTCGCCGGCCGCGTGAACGAGGACGACAAGCGACGCTTCTACAAGACCGCGGACATCTTCTGCGCGCCCTCGACCGGTCGCGAGTCGTTCGGCATCGTGCTCCTCGAGGCGATGGCCGCGGGGCGCTCGATCGTCGCGAGCGACATCCACGGCTACAAGAACGTCGTCCAGCGCAACATCTCGGCGCTGCTCGTCGAACCGAAGGACGCCGACGCGCTCGCTGCCGGACTCGAGAAGCTCATCGAGCATCCGGAGATGCGCGCGCGGATGGGCGAAGCGGGGATCGCGCGCGCGACAGACTACGACTGGGAGCACGTGACGCAGCGGCTCGCCGAGGTATACGAGGACGT
>DASQXO010000010.1:0-22496 GCA_035639655.1 Candidatus Dormiibacterota bacterium | reverse complement strand
ATGATCACCTTGCGAGCGCCGGCGTCACGGTGCGCCTTCGCCTTCGTCGCGTCGGTGAAGAACCCCGTCGACTCGATGACGATGTCGATCGCGTTCTCCCGCCACGGCAGCTTGCCGGGTTCCTTTTCGGCGAAGACCTTGATCTTCCGTCCGTCGATGACGAGCGAGTCCGCGGTCGCGGATACCTCGCCGCGGTACGTTCCGTAGTTCGAGTCGTGCTTGAAGAGGAACGCGTTCGTCGCCGGGTCGGCCAGATCGTTGATCGCCACGACCTCCAGCTTCGGCTGACGCTCGAGGATCGCCTTCAGCGACTGGCGGCCGATCCGTCCAAATCCATTGATGGCGACGCGTGCCATGTGGGCGCCTCCCCTAGTGAGTTGTCGCTGATGGTAGTCGCAGGTCGCGCGCCTTAGTCGAGCGGTTGCCTACCGGCGACGCGCTCGCGTGCCATCAGCGCCGCGCCGAAGAGCCCGACCTCGTCGCCGAGCTGGGCGGGGACGATCTCCACCGCGCCGGCGGGCACGGCGAAGGCGCGCTCGCGCACGGCGCGACGCATCGCGCCGAACACGAACTCCGGCTCGCCCGACGCGATCCCGCCGCCGACGACGATCCGCGCGGGATTCAGCAGGTTCACGACGCCCACGGCCATGTCTCCCAGCGCGCGCTCCGCGCGCGACACGATCGCTGCCGCCCTCGCGTCACCGCGCCGCCACGCCTCGAAGACCTCCGCGGCGGAGGCCACGCCGAAGTGCTTCGCCATGTTCGCCCCGCCGGCGAGCGCCTCGACGCAGCCGTTGTTACCGCACCCGCACGGCGGCCCGTTCGGGTCGATCGGGAAATGGCCGATCTCCCCCGAGGTGCCGGTGACGCCGCGAAGCACCTTCCCGCCGGTGACGATCGTGCCGCCGATGCCCGTCGAGATCGTGATGTACATCCAATCGCGCACGCCGCGCGCGGCGCCGAACGCCGCCTCCGCGTACGCCGCGACGACCGTGTCGCGATCGAGGAACACCGGGACGCCGAGCGCGCCGCTCATGTCGCGCGTGAGCGCGATCTCGACGAAGCCGGGGAGGTTCGGGGCCTCGTGCACGATCCCCTCGTTCGGATCGAGTGGGCCGGGCGCACCGACGCCGACCGCCGCGATCCGTTCTCCACGCGCCGCCTCGCGCACCGCCTCGACGAGCGCCGCTTCGACGTCCGCGCTCCGCGCTGCCGGCGTCGGACGTTGCACGCGAGCGTCGAGTCGCGACGGGTCGTGAGCGAGCGCTGCGCGGATCTGCGTGCCGCCGAGGTCGACGCCGACGAATGCGGCGCTCAGAGTTTCGGGAGGACCTCGACGATGGAGCGGTCTCGCAGAACGGTCTCGTCCCCCCCGAGCCCGTTCCGGATCGCGGCGCGGTATCCCTTCTTCGCCTTGTCCTTGCCGAAGAGCCGTTCGGCGTCCTCGTAGATCTGCCGCACGAGTGTGGCGAGATACGGCGAGGTCTGCTCGCCGGCGAAGTCGCGATCGATCGCGCCGACGTCGAGACGGTCGTCCTGCAGCGGCAGCATCCGGTCGAGCGGATCGGCCTGCTCGTCGACGAGCCGAAGCCGCACGTTCATGCGCTCGTCGAGGCGCTGCTTGCCGTACTGGCCGCTGTTGTATTCGGTCATGAGCGCGTTCGCGAACGACGCGAGCCGTCCCGGCGACGAGGCGGCGTTCGCGGTCGCCGTCAGGAAGGTCGTCGGCTCGGGCGAGACGGCGCCGGGAGCGGCATCCTTCTTCGCGCCGAAGAGGCCGCCGAGGAGGCCGCGCTTCTTCTCTTCTTTCGGCGGCGGCGCTGCCGCATCGACCTCGAGGATCGGCGCGGTCGTATCCGGCGGCAGGTAGTGCGAGGCGACCGGCTCCTCAGCCACGGGCGCTACGCGCGGCGTCGTCTGCGGCGGAGCCGGCTCCGGCGCCTGCTGCGGCGGCGGCGCGACCGGCGCCTCGGCGCGTCCGAAGAGCGCGGCGAGGCGATGGTCGGTGTCCGCAGCCGAGCTGATTCGCGCCGGCGCCGGCGCGGACTCCTCCACGACCGGCGGCGCGACGGGCGCCGGCGGTGGCGCCGGCGGCGCGGGCGCGGCCGCCTGGCTCTGCATGCGCTGCCAGAAGTCCTCCGGCGAGCTCGACGCCGGCTGATGCTGCTGCATCGCCGCGAGCCGCTCCTGCATGAGCGTCGAGAGGTCTTCGCTTGACGTCTTCGGCGGTTGCGTCTCCCAGAAGTTCGGAGACGGCGTCTCGACGGCAGGCGCGGGCGGTGGTGGAGGCGGCGGCGCCTGGAAGACCGGTGCCGGCGGCGGCTCCGGCGCCGGCGCGCGCGGCGCTTCGAACACCTCGCGCGCGGGTGGCGGAGTCTCGACGACCGGCGGCGGCAGCGTGGGTTTCTCGATGATCGGCTCGGGCGTCTCCGGCGGCATGTACACGGCGCGCGGCGGCTCCGGCGCCGATGCCGGCGCGCTCCACGTCGCACGCGTCGGCGGCGGCGGAGCCGGAGGCGGCTCCGGCGCGGCGGAGGGCTCGAGCGCGTCGACGAGACCGGCCTCGAGCAGCTCGTGCAGCTGGCGCAGCGTCGTGACGCGCCCCTGATTCAGCGTCTCCGCGAGTGCGGCGACGTCGCGACGCCCATCGATCTTCATGAGCACGCGCCAATGCTCGGGCGCGATCGTGATCGGACCGCCGGACGTCGCGCGCTCGGAGTGCTTGAAGCGCATCCGGTCGTCCGGGATGGCCTCACGGATCGCGAGCATCCGCTGACGCTCCTCGATCGCCCGCGCGAGGATGGCGTCGATCGACCCGGCGAGGTTCGGCGTGCCCGTCGGCGAGGCGCGGAAGGCGAAGCTGCCCTCCTGCATCCCGAAGATCGCGCCGAGCGCGGCGTCGCCGACGTCGTCGCCGTACCGCGCGGCGGTCAGATTGCCTTCGCTGATCTCGAGCGTGCCGACGTCGCCGTCGACCGCGACCTCGAGCACGCCGGTCTTGCGCGCCGATTCGAGCAGTCGAAGGACGCCCTCAAGCGGAAAGTCGACGAGAGAGCCGGCTAGCGCCATCTAGTGCTTTATCGCAGAGCGCGCTCGGATGTCGCGTCGAAGACGTGCGCGCGCCGCGAGTCGAAGCGGAACGGCACTGTCTCCCCCGGATGGGTCTGTATTTCGGTACCCACACGGGCGACGAACGCCTTGCCGTCGGTCGAGCAGTGCAGCTGCAGCTCGCTGCCGAGGTACTCGACCACGTCGACGCGCGCGTTCACGATCTGGCCGTCGCCGGGCCCGACGTCGATGTCCTCGGGACGGATGCCGTAGACGACCTGCTTCCCCATGAAGTCGCGCGCGACGCTCTTGCTCTCGGGCGGGACCGGCGCCTTGAACGCGCCGGTGTCGACCTGCGGGCCGTCGGCTGTTCCGCCGAGCGTGCCGGTGAAGAAGTTCATCGCCGGCGAGCCGATGAAGCCGGCGACGAAGAGGTTCGCCGGGCGATCGTGGAGCACCTGGGGCGTGTCGAGCTGCTGGAGGATCCCGTCGCGCATGACCGCGATGCGGTCGCCCATCGTCATGGCCTCGACCTGGTCGTGCGTGACGTAGATCGTCGTGGTCTTCACGCGCTGGTGCAGCTTCAGCAGGTCGGCGCGCGTCTGCACGCGCAGCTTGGCGTCGAGGTTCGAGAGCGGCTCGTCCATGAGGAACACCTTCGGCTCGCGGACGATGGCGCGGCCGAGCGCGACGCGTTGGCGCTGGCCGCCCGAGAGCTCCTTCGGCTTGCGCTGCAGGAGTTTCTCGAGGCCGAGCATCTGCGCGACGGCTTCGACGCGACGCTTGATCTCGTCCTTCTTCACGCCGCGCAGACGAAGGCCGAAGGAGAGGTTGTCGAACACGGACATGTGCGGGTAGAGCGCGTAGTTCTGGAACACCATCGCGATGTCGCGGTCCTTCGGGGGCACGTCGTTCACGAGGCGGTCGCCGATGAAGATGTCCCCGCTCGTCTGCTCCTCGAGCCCCGCGACCATGCGCAGCGCGGTGGTCTTTCCGCATCCGGAGGGACCGACGAGGACGAGGAACTCCTCGTCGCGCACCTTGATGTTGAGATCGTTGACCGCCGTCACTTCCCCGAACTTCTTCATGACGTGGTCCATGTTCACGGTAGCCATGTGTGTGAGAGGCAGAGGCTAACGCCGCGCCAGACTTTCGTCCACGCCGTCGGACCGTTCCAGACCCGGCGCGTAGCGCGGTTCCGTCCCGCCCGGCTGGTCAGGCCGCGAAACGCTTGACAGGCGAGCGATCACGGTATTCCATTTGCCCCGTCCTGAACCGTTTCAGGCGGAACAGCGACGCTGGGGGAGATACGGAGTTGGGTCGCGTCACGATCGCCGACGTCGCGCGCCTGTCGCGCGTCTCGCCGGCGGCCGTGTCCGCCGCGTTCAACGACCCGTCGCACCTGTCGGCGGCGACCGTCTCGCGGATCCTCGCCGCCGCGCGCCGACTCGGCTATGCGCCGAATCCGCACGCCCGAGCGCTCCTCTCGAGGCGTGTCGGCGTGCTCGGCGTGCTGTTCCCGCAGGCGGTGGCGACGGTCTTCGCGAACCCGTTCTTCTCCGCGTTCCTCGAAGGCGTCGGCTCGATGACCGACGAGCGCGGCATCGGACTGCTGACCGTCTCGCCGGCGCACGGATCGCTCGCGCGCGCGATCGCGGCGGCACCGGTCGACGGCTTCGTCATCGTCGGGCTCGACGAGGCGCACTCCGAAGTTGCGCCGCTGCGCAAGCGCGGCGTCCCGTTCGTCATCGTCGACGGCGACGCCGAGAGCGCCTCGTCGGTGAACGTCGACGACGAGGGCGGCGCGTACGCGGCGGCGCGCTACCTGATCGACCGCGGGCACCGCGACATCCTCGTGCTCGGGTTCCACATGCCGCCGGAGCACCTCGCGGCGCCGCGCGGCGTGGCGGGACGTCGACTGGCCGGATACCGTCGCGCGTTCGCGGAGCAGGGTCTCGATCTTCGCGACGACGCGATCGTTCGTACCGCCGCGACGCTCGACGGCGGCGACCGCGCCCTCGATGTGGCGCTCGCCGCCGGCCGGCGACCGACCGCGATCCTCGCGGTGAGCGACGTCATGGCCGTCGGCGCGCTCCGCGCCGCGCGCCGGAACCGCATCCGCGTGCCCGACGATCTCGAGCTGGTGGGATTCGACGACGTTCCGCTCGCGACGGCGGGCCATCCGACGCTCACGACCGTGCACCAGCCGATCGGCGAGAAGGGCCGCATCGCGACACGCCTCCTTCTCGGCGAGCTCGATGGCTCCGGCTCGCGGGAGCACCTCCTGCTCCCGACGGAGCTCGTCGTTCGCGAGAGCACCTCGACACGCACCCGCGCGGACTCGCGCCGACGCGAGAAGGGAGGGTCGTATCAGCGGAGACGAGCCCTGACACGAGTCGCGGCCGGGTAGCCGCGCAGATCACGACAACGCTTCATTCACATACAGAAGGGAAAGAGGGAGCGGGATATGAGACTCAAGGCGATCGTCCTCGGCAGCATCGTCGCGTTGCTCGCGGCTGCCTGTGGCGGCCCGGCGGCGTCTCCGAGCGCGAGCGCGGGTGCGTCCGCGACAGCATCGGCCGCGCCGGTCGAGCTGCTGGTGTGGACGCACCTCACCGGCCCGGAGCGCGACGAGATCGACAAGGTGGCGCAGGCCTGGGCGAAGTCGACGGGCAACAAGGTCACCGTCGTGCTCGATTCGGGCGACTTCTCCGCGGCCGTGACCGCGATCGCGGGCGGCAAGGGACCGGACGTCATGTACGGGCTGCCGCACGACAACCTCGGCAACTTCCAGAAGGCGGGTCAGCTCGCCGCCGTGCCGTCCGGGATCATCGACGCCGCGGCCTACGTGCCGCAGTCGATCGCGGCGACCTCATATGACGGCAAGCAGTACGCGGTGCCGGTCTCGATGGAAGCGATCGGCCTCTTCTACCGCACCGACAAGGTGAAGGGCACGCCGCCCACGACCTTCGAGGACCTGCGCACGCAGGCGAAGGGAGGGCTCGGCTTCAAGTACGACATCAAGAACTTCTACTTCACCTACGGCTTCATCGGCGCGAACGGCGGCTACGTCTTCAAGGACAAGGGCAACGGCGCCCTCGACCCGAGCGACATCGGACTCGGCAACGACGGCGCGAAGAACGCGTACCAGCTGCTCCAGGACCTCGTCGTGTCGGACAAGCTCATGACGAAGGACGAGAGCGGCGACACCGCGAAGGCCGCGTTCCAGAAGGGGACCTCGGCCTTCTACATCAGCGGCCCGTGGGACGTCGACGGCTTCAAGAAGGCGAACGTCCCCTTCGCCGTCGCGAAGATCCCGAGCGTCAACGGCAAGGCGTTCACGCCGTTCATCGGCGTGCAGGCCGCCTTCGTGAACTCGAAGACGACCGACGCGAAGCAGAAGGCCGCGTGGGACCTCATCAAGAAGCTCCAGACGGACCTTCCGCTCCAGCTATTCAAGGTCGGTAACCGCATCCCGGCGCAGAAGGCGCTCCTCGGCGACAGCACCGTGAAGGCGGACGCGAACGTCGCCGCCTTCGCGGCGTCCGCACAGGACGGCACGCCGATGCCGAACATCGCCGCCATGGCGGCGGTGTGGGGACCGGCCGGTGGCGTGCTCGACCTCCTCGCGCAGAACAAGATCACGCCCGCCGCGGCCGCCGACAAGGTGGTCAAGGACATCAAGGACGGGATCGCGCAACAGAAGTAGTGGACCAGCAGCGGGACGTCATGCGCGCCGAGGCGCACCCGCTGGGCGGGGGCGGGAGCGCAAGCTCCCGTCCCCCGGTCGCCTCGACGTCCGCTCCGAGCGCGGCCGGCTTCCGCATCACCGAGCTCGCCGACGCCGGCGCGGCCGCTGGCGCGCGCGGCCTCGCCCGCTTCACGGCGTACCTCTACCTCACGCCGGCACTCTTCACGATGACGCTCCTGACCTTCATCCCGATCGCGCTGACGATCACCGTCGCGTTCACCGACTGGAGCCTCGCGAACTTCACCGATCCCAGGTTCATCGGCCTGCAGAACTTCGTCGACCTGTTCACCGGCCCGTACTCGCCGGTGTTCGTCCCGACGTTCATCTGGAACGTCGCCTTCGCCGCGCTCGCCGCGCTCACGCAGTACGGCGTCGGCCTCTTCGTGGCGCTGCTGCTGAACAACCGCCACATGCGCGAGACGAACTTCTATCGCGCGATCCTGATCCTCCCCATGGCGATCCCGGCCACGCTCTCGATCGTCGCGTGGCAGGGGCTGCTGCAGGAATCGAGCGGACAGATCAACAACCTGCTCGAGGCGATCGCGAACGCGATCGGCTGGCAGGGCTTCGAGCGCATCCCCTTCCTCCTCGACGACAACCTCGCGAAGGTCTCGATCATCCTCGTGGGGATTTGGTTCGGGTTCCCGTGGTTCATGAACATGTGCCTCGCCGCGCTGTCGTCGATCCCGGCCGAGCTGTACGAAGCCGCGCACGTCGACGGCGCGACGCTCTTCCAGCGGTTCCGGCACGTGACGATGCCGCTGTTGCTCTCGTTCACGATGCCGCTGATGGTCGCCTCGTTCGCCTACAACTTCACGAACTTTGGCGCGATCTACCTGCTCACGCGAGGCAACCCGGTCCGCGTCGACACGCAGTGGGCCGGGAACACCGACATCCTCATCACCGTCGCATACAAGCTGCTCGGGCAGCCGCTGTACCGCTACGGACTCGCGAGCGCCATGGCGCTCCTGCTCTTCGTCGTCGTGGGCTCGATGGCGCTGGCCCAGATCCGCGCGCTGCGGCTGGTGGAGGAGAAATGACGACGCTCGCCCCCGCCGCGCGCCGTCCGCGCATGCGCACCGACGAGCGGCTACAGCTGTGGGCCAGCCGGATCCTGGTGTGGATCTTCATCGCGCTCGTCTTCTTCCCGGTGTGGGGCGTGATCGCCGTCGCGCTCAGCCCGACCGGCACCGGCGGCGAGCTGATCCCGCAGAACCCGACCGGCGACAACTTCCTCGACGTCCTCACCTGCCCGGGCTCTGATCGCTGCGTGCCGCCGGCGACGGCGCTGCCCGGCGGCGGCTTTCTGCAGTGGCTGCGCACGACGCTCGTGGTCGCGGCGATCGTCGCGACGATCCAGGTGTTCATGACCGCGTTCGCGGCCTACGCGTTCAGCCGCCTGCGCTTCTGGGGCCGCCGGTGGGGCATCGCGGTGCTCTTCCTCATCCAATCGTTCCCCGCGTTCATGGCCACGCCGGCGATCTTCATGTCGCTCGTGTACGTCGGATTGAACGACACGATCTTCGCGCTCATCCTCATCCACCTCACGGCATCGGCGTTCTGGATCTGGATGCTGAAGGGCTTCCTCGACGGACTCCCGCGCGAGCTGGACGAGGCCGCCGCCGTCGACGGCGCGAACTCGTGGCAGACGTTCCGCTACGTGATCCTGCCGCTCGCGCTCCCGATGCTGGCGGTGCTGTTCCTGTTCAACTTCATGACCCCGTTCAACGAGTTCTTCCTGACGTCGCTCGTGAACAAGAGTCCGGACCTCTACACCGTGCCCGTCGGGATGTACATCTTCGTGCGCGACAACTTCACCTCGCGCTACGGCTTCTACGCGGCGGCGACGCTCCTCACCGCGATCCCGCTCGCCCTCGTGTGGGGCTTCGGCCAGCGGTTCGTGCAAGCGGGCCTGACCCGCGGCGCCGTCAAGGGCTAGCGCCCTGCGTTCGGCGGCGATCCATCACCGCGCGCGGGCGCCGTACGTGCAGCCGCTCGCGGGAGAGCACTTCTACGTCCGTCTCGTCGCCGAGAAGGGCGACCTCGCGAGCGTCGTCTGCCACTACGCCGACAAGTACGAACGGGGTCCCGAGGCCGAGGCCGTGCTCCGGCGCGAGGCCAGCGACGAGAGTCGCGACTACTGGACCGCGGTGCTGCCGGTGCCGACGAAACGGCTGCGCTACTTCTTCCGTCTCGCCGCAGCCGACGGCGCCGTCTGCTACCTGTCCGAGCACGGGCTGAGCGTCGCGCCGCCGGAACGCCGGCACTACGCGGGCTACTTCTTCTACCCGTACGACACGCCGATCGACCGCTTCACGCTACCGCGGTGGGTCCTTGGCACGACCTTCTACCTGATCTTTCCGGACCGCTTCGCGAACGGCGACCGTGCCACGGATCCGCCGAACGCGCGACCCTGGGGCGAGCGGCCGACGGCGCGATCGTTCTTCGGCGGCGATCTCGCCGGGATCCGGCAGCGCCTCGCGTGGCCGCGCGACCTCGGCGTCGGGTGCCTCTACCTCACGCCCGTCTTCACCGCTCCGTCGAACCACAAGTACGACCCGGCCGATTACGAGACCGTCGACCCGCACTTCGGGACGAACGAGGACCTGCGCGCGCTCACGCGTGAAGCCCACGCGGCGGGCATGCGCGTGCTGCTGGACGGCGTGTTCAACCATTCCGGTCACGAGTGGTTTGCGTTCCGCGACGTGCGCGAGCGTGGCGCCGCGAGCCGCTACCGCGACTGGTTCTTCAAGATCGAGAGCTTCCCGGTCGATCTCGACGCGGTGAACTACGAGACGTTCGCCAACCGCGCCCGCAACCACCCGAAGCTCAACACCGCCAACCCGGAGCTGCGCGAGTACCTCTGCGGCATCGGCGAGCGGTGGATCCGCGAGGCCGACGTCGACGGCTGGCGGCTCGACGTCGCGAACGAGGTCGATCACCGCTTCTGGCGCTCGTTCCGCGACCGAGTCAAGGCGGCGAAGCCGGACGCGTTCATCGTCGGCGAGGTCTGGCACGACGCGATCCGCTGGCTCGACGGCGCGCAATTCGACTCGGTGATGCACTACCCGTGGCGCGATGCCGTGCTGAAGTACCTGAATCGCGACGTGTCGCCTTCGGCGTTCGCGGCGTGGACGACGCGGATCCGTCACCTGTACGAGGCCGCGGTCGAGCCAGGGCTCATGCATCTGCTCGGAAGCCACGACACTGCGCGCATCCGGACGGAGCTCGGCGGCAGCGCGGCGCGGGCGCGCCAGGCCGCGGTCCTCCTGCTGACCGCGTCGGGCGCGCCGCTCGTGTACTACGGCGACGAGGTCGGGATGGAGGGCGAGGACGATCCCGACTGCCGACGCTGCATGGAGTGGGACGAGTCGCATCAGGACCGCGAGCTGCTCGCGACGTACCGCGCGCTCATCAACCTCCGGCGCGAGCGGCCGTGGCTGGCGTGGGGGGCGTTCGAGGACGTCGTCGCGGATGACGCCCGCGAGGTGTACGCGTACCGCCGCCGCGCGCGGGGTCCGCTCGACGTCGCGTACGGCGCGAGCGACGAGGTCCTGTATGTGGCGCTGAACACCGGCGCGGCCGCGGCGAACGTCCGAATCCCGGTCGACGTGCCGCATCTCGCCGACGCGCTGTCGGGCGCGCGCGTGACGGCGTCGCGCGGTGAGGCGCTCGTCGAGCTCGCCGCGGGCGGCGCGACCGTCCTCGCGCCGGCGTGATCCGCCTCGCGCTCGCCGCGATCGTCGTCGTCGCGGCCGCGTTCCCCGGTGGCGCGCGGGCCGGCGCCGTCGACTGGAGCGACCAGTCGATCTACTTCGTGATGACCGACCGCTTCCGCAACGGCGATCCGTCGAATGATCTCGACAGCGTGCTCGGCAGGCCGGGCTGGTGGGAGGGCGGCGACCTGCAGGGCGTCATCGACGAGCTCGGCTACATCAAGTCGCTCGGCATGACGGCGATCTGGATCACGCCGGTGACGGAGCAGACGCCAGGCGGCTACCACGGGTACTGGACGCTCGACTTCTACAAGGTCGATCCGCACCTCGGCGACATGTCGAAGCTGCAGGAGCTCGTCGCGAAGGCGCATGCGCTCGGCCTGCGCGTCGTGCTCGACGTCGTCATCAACCACACCGGCTACGGCCACCCCTGGCTCGACGATCCGGCCCACGCCGGATGGTTCCACGACGAGTGCGCGATCAACTTCGCCAGCCAGCGCAGCGTGGAGGATTGCTGGCTCGCGGGACTACCCGACCTCAACACCGAGAACCCCGACGTGCAGCGATACCTCACCGACTGGGCGCTGTGGCTCATTCGCCAGACGAACGTCGACGGCTTCAGGCTCGATACCGCGCGCCACCTGCCAAAGCCGTTCCTTGCGCAGTGGATCGCGGCGATCAAGCGCGAGCACCCGAACTTCTGGATCCTCGGCGAGGTCTTCAGCTCCGACTACAAGTACCAGGTCGACTACCTCGACGCTGGGCTCGACGCGATCACCGACTTCCAGACGTACGACAGCATCCGCATGGGCCTCGCCGCCACGGGCGACGTCTCGCGCCTGACGTGGCCGCCGTCGCTCGCGGTGAATCTCATGCCCGGCCATGCGGACGCGATGCGCGCGACCTTCATCGACAACCACGACGTCCCGCGCTTCATCGGCAGCGCCGAGCCCGAAGATCCGACGAAGGCGCGGCTCGAGCAGGCGATCGCGTACCTCTTCACGATGCCGGGCGTCCCCGTCCTCTATTACGGGACCGAGGTGGCGCTGCGCGGCGGCGCCGACCCGGACAACCGCCGGCTCATGCCGTGGGACGGCGAGAACACCGACGTGCGAGCGTTCACGAGTGCCCTCGCGACGCTGCGACAGGAGCACAGCGTGCTGACGCGTGGCAGGTACGTCGAGCTCACCAGCAGCGCGCGAACACTTGCGTACGCGCGCACGCTCGGCGACGAGACCGCGATCGTCGCGATGAACGGGTCGGACGACGAGGCCATGGACATCCGCGTCGATGCGAAGGTCGCCGAGCAGGAGCTCCGCCCGGCGCTGCCGCTCGATGGCGCCGGCCTCGTCCGCGCCGCCGACGGATCGATCGTGATCCATCTCCCGCCACGAGGCGTGGAGCTGTGGCTGAAGGCCGCGCCGTCGTCCGCGGCCGGCGGCGGCTCGCTCGTCATCGCTCTCGTGTTCGTCGTCGGCGGGATGCTGCTCGGCGTCGGCGCGCCGCTCCGTGCGCTGCTCGCGCGACGCGTCGCACGCGCGGCCTGAGGCGACATGCCTCTCGCACGCCTGTCCCATCGGGCGTTGAATAGCCGCGTGCGGGTGCGGCTCGATCGGCGCGGCCTGGCGGTCGGCGTGCGCGAGCTGACCCGCCGCGACACCGATCTCGCATCCGTCATATCGCGATTCGGCGCGCCGCCGCTGTGGGTGCGGGAACCAGGATTCGCCGCGCTCGTGCGGATCGTGCTCGCGCAGCAGGTCTCGCTCGCCTCCGCTCACGCCGCGTACGCCCGCGTCCGCCAGGTCGCGACGCGCGTGACGCCGCGGCGTCTCGCCGCGCTCGGCATCGACGGTTTCGCCCGCGCGGGACTCACGCGTCAGAAGAGCCGGTACCTCGCCGCGATCGCGGACGCGGCGGCGTCGCGGCTCTTCGACGTGGGGCGCCTCGCGGAGTTGGACGACGATGCCGCGCGCGCCGAGCTCATGCGCCTGGACGGGATCGGAGCGTGGAGCGCGGACATCTACCTGCTCATGGCGCTCGGCCGGCCCGACGTGTGGCCGGCGCATGACCTCGCGCTCGCGCAGGCCCTCCGCGAGGTGAAGCGACTCCGCACGCCGCCTGACGCGCGGCGGCAGCTGCGACTCGCCGAAACGTGGCGCCCGTGGCGTGCCGTCGCGGCGCGCATCCTCTGGCACTACTACCTCAGCACGCCGCGCCCTCACTCGTCGGGCCTGAGGACGACGGTCGCCGCCGGAACGCGCACGAGCTCCGGCGTGGTCGTCGACAGCTGAGCGCCGCCGCGATCCGGACGGGCGAGGACGCGCAGCTTCGCGGCGTGCGCCCATGCCGGCGCCTCGAACAGCACCGTCGCACCGGCCTCACCGCCGCGAACGGAGACGGAGTCGAGGCGCACTCGCTGCCGGCCGCCGCCGTCGGCGCGGTCGTACAGCGCGACGCGCAGGAACGCGCCGCGAGCGATGAGGACGTCGAGCTCGAGGCGAGCGGAGGCGATGTACGTCTCCCCGGGCGCGATCGGGATCGCGCGGGAGGTCGCGCCACGCGCGCGACCGGACGGAATGACGAGCTCGAGCCCGCTGGCGTCGGTCACGAGCCGCACCCGCGGCGAGGTCGAACGCCACGGCGCGCCGTCGTCGGCGCTCGCTCGCGTCCCCAATGCCACCGCGATCGCGAGCGCTGCCGCGGCCACGACGCTCTTTTGCACGCATGTGATCGTGCGTCCGAGGGCGCGAGTTGTCAGTCCGTCAAACGGTGATCGTCCGATCCGTCGATAGACGTCATCCCATCGTCCGCGGGACGTCGTCCGGCGCACGGTGTAGCCGTGGATACGTTGAGCGACGGCCGAAAAGGGAGCTACGCAGAACGCTCGAGGAGCCAGGTCCCGATCTCGAACGGCTGTAGGCGCGCCTCCAGCCGTCCGTCGGGAAGCCCATCGAGCGGAGCGGCGGTGCGAATGACGTCGAATCCGGTCGCGCCGAGATCATCGTCGCCTTCGCGCAGGTCGGTGGAGCGCACGACGCGCATCGGCGTGGCGAATCGGACACGCGCGACCGCCTCCGCGGCGGACGGGTTCACCAGGCGGAGGACGATCGTGTTCGGTCGCCGTCCCGGACGCAGCGCCGAGAGCTCGATCGCGCCGTCGGTCTCGAGCGACAGGCAGGTGACCGGCGACCCGCGCGCGACGAGCGGCGGCTCGCGGAACTCACGGACGCTCCGCGCCGCCGCGGCGAGCGCGTCCGCCGAGGCGAGGGGCACCAGCGCGTAGCGGCAGGTCCACGTCCCCTGCATCTGCGCGCCGGGCGTTTCGAGCTGCGGGCCGGCGTGACCGGGACGTTCGGGGAGATCGCCCCGCGAGAGGAAGCCGACGCATCGCAGGAGCGTGAGCGCGATCTCGCGGCCGTCGCCGAGGACCGCGTACTCCGGCAGGCCGTCGCCCGCGACCGCGATGCCGCCGGTCGCGTCGGCGATCGCGACGAGATCCTGCGCGTGCGCGGTATCCGGAGGCTGCTCGGCCCAGCCGCTCCGGCGGGCGACGCGATTCGCGCGTCGCAGCCAAGCGAACTGCTCCGCGGCGATGTGTGCACGGGCGGGGCGGCCCGTCGCGAAGAACGCGCGCAGCCGGTGATCTCGCGCGCGGTTCTCGATCGTCGTCTCGATCTCGACGCGATCGGCGGCGGCGTCGAGCCGGATCACGGTCGCGACGCCGAGGTCGACGGTGCGTTCGTCGCGGGCGCGGCGGTCGGAACGGAGCGCGATCGGGACCGTCAGCGTGAAGCGGACGCGGACCTCCCCGCGGAGCGGGCCGCAGCGCGTCTCGCGCTCGCCGGCGCGGCCGGCGCTCCGGACCGGCGGGCCCGCATAGGAATAGGTGTACTCGTCGCCGCGGTCGCCCTCGTCGAGGAGGAGGTTGTGCGGGCCGGTCCGGCCGCCCGGACCCTGCACGAAGAACGTTCCGTCGCGCGCGACCTCGACGCGGAGGATGCCGTTGTCGAGGACGCCGTCGGCCGGCGAGACGACCTCGCGTTCCGGCGCCGCGCCGTCCAGCGCCGCCGCGCCGATCCCCTCCCAGCGCGCGAGGCGCAGCGCGCCGTCGGCCTCGATGACGGCGCTGCGCGGGAATGGCGTCGTGTTCCACGCGACCTGACTCGCGCCGTCGCCGTCGAGGAGGCGCCGGCGCAGCGATTCGCCGGCGCTGCGGACGGCGCGAAAGCGCTCGCGCATGTCGACCTCGTGGACCGCGTCGATCGAACAGCCGCAGATCGAGTCGTGCGGGTGGCACTGCAGCAGCGTGCGCCACAGCGGCCGGATGTCCTCCCGCGTCGCCTTCCCGGTAAGCGCCGCGAGCGGCTCCAACCACCGGAGCAAGAGCTGCTCGCACGCGGCGTTCTCCTGCTTGATCCACATACGCGTCGAGTTCACCGCGCGCAGGATCGGACGGTAGCGGCCCTGCACCATCTCGCCGTCGTGGACCGGCAGCCTCATCTGCGGGTACGTCGCCATCGCATCCTCGAGCGTGCCGATGCGTGTCGACAGCCGCGGCCGCAGAGCCTTCGTGCGCTCGAGGGCCGGCAGCAGCTCCGGCGTGATCGGCATGTGGTCCGTCCCCACCATGAGCAGGAGCACGTCGCTGTGCGCGTACGGCGTCTCGCGCGCGAGCAGGCGCGGGAGCTCGCGGCGCAGGCGTCGCGGCCAGTCCGGATCCGCCTCGGTGACGCGATCGCGGTCGCGCAGCAGCCAGAGCGCGTTGTCGTAGTGGCCGACGAGGTGGATCGCGAGCACGCGGTCGCCCGACGGCGCCTGCCACTCGAACTCCGACCCGAGCTGCTCGCCCTCCTCGCCGAGGCCGCGTGCGAAGACGTATGAGCCGTAACCGAAGCCGCGCAGGATCTGCGGCATCTGCGCCGGGTGGCCGAACGGGTCGGCGACGTACCCGACGCGCATGGCGCGACCGTGCGAGGCCGCGACGCGCAGGCCCTCTTCCATGTTCCGCAGCGTCGACTCGCCGTGGACGAGGATGAGATCGGAGAGGACGTACCACGGGCCGACGAGAAGCCGTCCCTCACGCACGAGCGCGTCGACGCGCGGCGCCATGTGCGGCCGGTCGCCGAGGTAGTCCTCGAGGGCCACAGTCTGGCCGTCGAAGGTGAAGCGGTCGATGCCGCCCGGGCGCTCGAGCTCCGCGACGATGCCGTCGACGGCGTCGAGGAGACGCGGTCGGTATCCGGCGACGGTCTCGTACCACTCGCGGTCCCAGTGCGTGTGCGGCACGACGATCGCGCGCCACGGCACGCGCGTCCGCGCGTAGCGGACGATCTCGACGGCGAGCAGCCCGCAGACGATGCCGACGATCGCGCCGCCGAGCGCATCGCTCGGATAGTGCACTCCGAAGTAGACGCGCTCGAGCGCGACGAGCCCGGCGACGCCGCCAAGTGGCAGCGTCCACCAGCGCCGGTAGAAGACGTACGCCGTGACCGCGGCGAACGCGCCGGCGACGTCGCCCGAGGGGAACGAGTTCGTCGACGGCGGCGGGATGCGATAGGGGCCGAGGTCGGGGAAGGTCGCGAACGGCCGTGGGCGGCCGACCGCCGGCTTCAGGACGAGGTCGACGAGGACGGTCTCGATGAGGATCGCGAGGAACACGCTCGCCGCGACCCACCGACCGCGCCGGCCGTCCCGCAGCGCGAGGAGCGCGAGCGCGAACCAGATCCAGTCGAAGACCGTCAACAACCACGTCGCGATGAAGAGGACGTCGAAGGGCAACGAGCGGAGCGCCGCGATCTGGCGGAGGAGCGCCTCGTCGAGCGTCACGTGCGCAGGTGGCGCCACACGAAGAGGGCGACGAGCACGAGGATCGCGGCGACGATGACGTAGTCGAGGCCGGCGAGCGCCTCACGCACGGCGTGCCAGTTGTCGCCGAGCGTCTTGCCGGCGAGGACGAGCGCGATCGTCCAGGGGACGGCGCCGAGCATCGAGAACAGCACGAAGCGCGGCAGCGGCATCCGTGCGATGCCGGCCGGAAGCGAGATGAAGGTGCGCACGACGGGGACGAGGCGCGCGAAGAACACGGTCGCGTCTCCGTACCGCGCGAACCAGCGATCGGCGACGTCGATGTCGTGCGGCGAGATGAGCACGAACCGTCCGTAGCGGCGCAGCAGCGGGCGGCCGCCCGCGGCGCCGACCGCGTACGCGATGAGCGAGCCGGTCGTGTTCCCGATCACGCCCGCGACGACGGCCGGCCAGAAATCCCACGGCGCCGCGGTGAGCGGCTCGTGCAGTCCTCGTGCGACCGCCCAGCCGGCGAGCGGGAGGATGAGCTCGCTCGGAAGCGGAATGCATGCGCTCTCGATCGTCATCGCGATGACGACGCCGGCGTAGCCGACCGTCATGTACAGCGAATCGAGGAACGGGATGACGACCGATTCGAGCGCGGAGAGCACGGACGCCATTCTGCCGTCGAGGCACGCGGGCTGCATCGCCTTCGGCCACACTTTGGAAGAGAGGATCGTGCGCCATGGATATCGGCGGTCTCATCAGCTTCCTCATCATCGGGCTCATCGTCGGCGTGATCGCCCGGTTCCTCGTGCCCGGGCCGGATCCGATGGGCTGGATCGCGACGATCGTGCTCGGCATCGTCGGGTCGTTCGTCGGCGGATTCCTGGTGACGCTCTTGGCCGGTCAGCCCGCGCTGACGCCGGCCGGATGGATCGGGTCGATCATCGGCGCGATCATCGTGCTGCTCATCTGGCGGCAGATGGGCGCTCGCCGGACCGCGCCGTAGCGCCGTGACCGGCGTCCGCTCCCGCCTCTCGCTCGACGAGATCGCGGAGCGGGGACGCGAGGTCGGACGCCTCGCCGAGCGCCGGCTCGCGTCGGCGCCGCGCGATGCGGAGGCGGCCGCGAGAGCGCGCCGTCTCCGCGACCACGCGCTCGGATACGTCGTTCCTCGCGCGACGGACCTCGACGCGCCGCTGCTGGTGGTGCTCCTCGGGCCGACGGGCGCGGGCAAATCGTCCGTCCTGAACACCATCGCGGCCGCGCCCGTCAGCGCGACTGGCGTGTTGCGACCCACCACGCGGGAGGCGGTCCTGTACGCGACGAAGGCGGACGCGGGACGATTGCGGCATCACGGTCTGCAGCTCGCGCGCCTCCCCGACGCGGGCATCGCGCATGTGCTCGCGCCGCAGGAGCGAAGCGGGGTCGCGGTCGTCGACGCGCCCGACATCGATTCGGTCGAGCGAGCGAACCGCGAGCTCGCCGACACCTTGCTCGAGGCCGCCGACCTCTGCGTCTTCGTGACGACGGCGACCCGGTACGCGGACCTCGTGCCGTACCAGGTCCTGCGCCGCGTCAGAGAGCGCGGGCTGCCGCTCGTGACCGTCCTCAACCGCCTGCCCGCGGATCGGCACGATCGCGAGATCGTCATCGCGGACGCGACGCGCCTCCTCGCGCAGGCCGGCGTCGCGATGGACGACGCGCTCGTCGCGACGGTCGGCGAAGGCGAACGGGATGCCCGCGTCGACGGCCTTTCGCGCGAGGCGCTTCGTCCCCTGCTCGAGCGCGTCGACGAGCTCGCGCGCGATCGCGACGAGCGCGTCGCGGTCGCGACCGCCGCCCTCGAGGGCGCGCTCCACGGTCTCGCGCCGCTTGCAAACGCGATCGCCGACGACCTCGAACACGAGGCGCTCGACAGCGAGACGCTCCACCGTGTCGCGACGGCGACGTACGACGCGGAGCTGCGCGAGCTCTCGCATACGCTGCGCGATCGCGGCCTGCTGCGCGACGAGATCCTTCGCCAGTGGCACGACTTCGTCGGCGCCGATCAGGTGACGCGGCTCTTCGCCACCGGCTTCGGGCGACTGCGCGCCCTCTTGCTCACGTGGCTGCGCGGCCGACCGGTCGCGCCGCTCCCGCAGGTCGAGCAGGAGGCCGTCGCCGCGCTCGAGGCCGAGGTCGTGCGCCGCGCCGGCGAAGCCGCCCGCCGCACCGCGTCGCTCTGGTCCGAGCGATCGGACGGCGCGTCGCTCGTCGCGCGCGACCCGGGACTCTGGTCGGCCTCGGCCGACCTCGCGCCGGCGCTGCGCGGCGATCTCGACGAGTGGATGCGCGCGATCGTCGACGACGTGCGCGCCGCCGGCGATCGAAAGCGCGCCACCGCGCAGGTCGCTGCGCTCGGGGTGAACGTCGTCGGCGTCGCGGTGATGCTCGCCGTCTTCGCGCACACCGCGGGGCTCACCGGCGCCGAGCTCGGGATCGCCGGCGGCACCGCCTTCGTCAACCAGAAGCTCCTCGAGACGATCTTCGGCGAGCGCGTGATGGAGGAGCTGGTGGATCGCGCGCGGACCCGGCTCGACGCGCTGCTCGAGCAGCTCTTCGCGCGGGAGCGCGAGCGGTTCGAGAAGGTCGCGCCCGCGCCGGCGGAGCTGCGCGACATCGCGGCGCGCCTTCGCGAAACCGTCGCCGCCGTCGCATGAGCGTCACGCGCTGCCTCGAGCAGCTCGACGAGGCGATCGACGCGGCGCGCTCACTGGGATTCCCGGTCGACGAGGCGGTCGCGGTCGCGTCGCGCGCGCGCGAGCGGCTCGGTCTCGCGGGCGACGCCTACGTCGTCGCGCTCGTCGGCGGGACCGGCGTCGGCAAGTCGTCGCTCCTCAACGCGCTCGCGGGCGAGGAGGTCGCGGCGGTGAGCGCGCGGCGGCCGACGACCGACCGCGCCGTGGCGTGGGTCCCGCGCGAGCATCGCGCCGCGCTCGCGCCGGTCCTGCGGTGGCTCGGCGTCGATCGCGTTCGCGAGCACGAGCGCGACGGCCTCGGCGCCGTCGCGGTCCTGGACCTCCCCGACCTCGACTCGGTGGCCCGCGAGCATCGCGCGAAGGTCGACGAGCTGCTGCCGCGGATCGACGCGATCGCGTGGGTCGTCGATCCGGAGAAGTACAAGGACCTCGTGCTACACGATGCGTACCTGCGGCGCTGGGCGCGCCGCGTCCCGCGCGAGGTCGTCGTGCTCAATCGCGTGGACCTCCTGCCCGACGGCGCCGAGCGCCGCGTCCGCGACGACCTCCGCGACGAGCTGTTGCGCGCCAGCATCGACGCGCCGATCGTCGCGACCGAGTCGCGCGCGGGCGCCGCGGACGTCGAGGAGCTGCGGCGCTGGCTCGCCGCGGAGAGCGACGCCAAGCGCGTCGTCGCCGCGCGGCTCGGCACGGAGGCGCGCGAGACGATCGGCGATCTCGCGCGGCGCGCCGCCGTCGACGGCCCGGAGGTCACCCCGCTCGTCGATGCCGCGCGCCGCGAGGCGGCGCTCCGCGACGTCGCGCGCGCGGCCGTGGCGATCGTCGATGTGCGCGGCCTCGAACGTCAGGCCGTCGCGGCGACGCGCCTCAGCGCCCGGCGCCGCGGCACCGGCCCCCTCGGGATCGTCACGAGCGCGCTGTACCGCTGGAGCGGACGCGCGCGAGCGTCGGCGGATCCCGCCACGTACCTGCGCCGGTGGCGCGAGCGCGGATCGCTCGCGCCGGCGTCCGAGCCGGTGCGGGCGCTCGTCGTGGGCGCGCTTCCGCCGCTCCCCTCGACGCTCCGTCCCGCGGTCGCGGCGCTCGCGCAGCCGGCGAACGTCGAGCGGCGCGTGGCCGAGGCGATCGACCGGGCGGTCGAGACCGAGGCGCGCGAGATTCGCGTGCCCGCGAGCGTGTTGTGGTCCGCCGTCGGCGCGGCGCAGTACGTCGTCGCGGCCCTCCTCATCTTCGCCGCGATCTGGTTCGCGAGCCTGTTCGTGCTCGACCGTCCCGCCGTCGGCACCATCGATGTGCCGCTGCTCGGACCGATCCCGGCGCCGGTGATGCTGCTCGCGGCGGTGCTGCTCGCGGGCTACGCGCTCACGCTCCTGCTGCGACTCCACGCGGGATGGGTCGCGCGGCGATGGGCGGGCCGCGTCGCGGCCCGGATCCGCTCGGACGTCGAAGCGCGCATTGGCGAATCGCTCTTCGTGCCGCTCGATGCGATCGAGGCGGCGCGCGCGCGACTCGCCGCGGCGCTGCGCGACTGCTATGCGTAGCTGAACGCGACCTGCAGGACCTGCTCCGGATGACGGAGCTCGGCGAAACCTTCCGCGGCGCGCTCGACCGGCAACCGCAGGCGCGGCAGACCGCCGAGCACGAGCTCACCGGACACGACGAGCTCGATCGCATGGCGCGCGAGCGTCTCGCGCGACCAGCCCGGGAGCACGTTGCCGATCTGCGCCGCGACGACGCGCACGGCGTTGTGATGGAACTCGTCGCCGAGGAAGAGGCCCTTCGCCTCGCCCTGGTAGAACCCGACGGCGACGACGATCCCGCGCCGCCGCACCGCGCGGATCGCCTCGTGCAGCGCCGCCGTCGATCCGCTGCACTCGAGCGCGACATCGATCCCCGCGGCGCCGTGCGCGCGCTTCAGCTCCAGCGCGACGTCGCGGCCGTCCGCGGCGAGCGTCGGGAAGCGCAGGCCCTCAGCGATCGCGAGCCGCGACGGGATGCGGTCGACGACGTACACCGGCGGACCACGCTGTGCGCGCAGCGCCTGCGCGGCGATGAGCCCGATCGGGCCCGCGCCGAACACCACGGCGGCGCCGCCGCGTTCCGCCGACTCGGCGTGGAGCGCGGCGTTGATCGCGATCGGCGCCATGTGCGCGAGGTCGACGCCGTCATCGTGCGAGAGATCGCGCGGCAGCCGCTGCGCGCGCGCCTCACGGCCTCCGAGCAGCGTGAATTCGGTGTGCCGCCATCTGCCGAACACGCGCGTGCCGACCGGGACGCCGGGGGCGCGCGTCTCGACGACCTCGCCGGAGGCGCGGTAGCCGAACACGATCGGGAACGCGACCGACGCGTCGCCGGCGACGAACAGCCGCAGCTCCTCGTCCCAGCGCTTGTGCAGGTACGGGTTCGTGCCGCCGATGTAGCTGAGCTCCGTTCCCGGGCTCACCGCCGTGGAGACCGAGCGCACGCGGACCGCACCGTCGGGGACGACCGGCACGGGGTACGTCGCGCACTCCACGCTGCCGCCGGGACCGATCTGCACCGTGCGCCCGCCGATCTCGCCGCGAGCGACGAGCGCGTCGACGAGGCTCACGCGCCGGCGAACCGCGCGCGGATGCTTGCGCGAGCGCGAGGGCTCATCGCGCCGCGGACGGCGCGAGCTCGATCCAGCCGCCGGCGCGGACGCTCTCGCGCGCTGCGAAGGCGACCTCGAGGAGATGCACGCCGTCGTCGAAGGTCGGCAGCGGCACCGGCAGCGACGCCGACTTCCGCTCACCGCCGATGACCGCGTACGCCGCGCGAATCAAGTTACGCCGGCTCGCGTTCGCCCCCGTCGCCCAGCCGGCGAGCTCGTCGCGGTGAGGGGAGGCCAATGCATCGCGCGCGACGACCGTGCGCACGCCGCCGGCGCTCGCGATCGAGAGCTCATCGGGCCGCTCGTTGCGCCACGTCGCGCTCGCGTCCGCTCCGTCGACGCTGAGCTCGAGATCGTTCACGTGGCCCGCCGCGATCTGCGAGACGACGAACGTCGCCGGAAGGTGCTCGCCCAGGCGGAACAGCAGCGCGCCCTGGCCGTCGCCGGACGCCGCCGCCCGCGGCACGTGTGGCGTCGCCCTCGCGATGACCGATTCGACCCTCGCTCGCGCGATCAGCTCGGCGAGGTCGATCCAGTGCGAGCCCAGGTCCGCGACGATCCGCGCGATCCCGATGCCGCCGTCCTCGGTGTCGCGCTCGCGCAGCAAGCGATCCTGGAGGAAGTGCCCGCGGACGAGATGCGGCGTCCCGAGCGCTCCCCCGGCCACGCGCGCGGCGAACTCCGCGACGAGCGGGAAGAAGCGGTAGTTGTGTGCGAGCACCGCGACCCTACCCGCCGCCGCGGCAAGACGCGCGAGCTCGCGCGCCGAGGCGACGTCCGCCGCGAGCGGCTTCTCGCAGATCACGTGCCTTCCAGCCTCG
>DASQXO010000009.1:0-3804 GCA_035639655.1 Candidatus Dormiibacterota bacterium | reverse complement strand
ACGTCCGCGAACGCGCGCAACGCGCGATCGCCGACCCGGCGGCCGTACTGCTCGTTGAACTCGGCGAAGTCGATGAGGTCCCAGCGCAACAGCGCGAGCGCGGTGCGGTGTCGCGACGCGCGCGCGAGCTCCTGTTCGAAGCGCGCGTAGAAATCGTCGCGCTGCAGCAGACCGGTCAGGGCGTCGCGCGCGACCGACGACGAGAGGCGCTCCGACGCGAGCGCGAGCGACATCGTCTTCCCGATCTGCGCCGCGAACCACGCGAGCTCGGTCTTTCCGCTCTGCATCAGCCAGCCGGGGTCGCTCGTGCCGACGGCGAGCGCGCCGAGCGGCTCGCCGCGCCCGTCGAGGAGCGGCACCGCCGCGAGCGCCCCGAGCGTCATCGGCACGTGTGCGCAGCGCGCGTTGAGCACCGTGAGCGGCGCCGACGGCGGCAGGTCGTCCAGCCGGGCGAGGAGGTCGCAGCGCCCCGGATGCTCGACGCGTGCGACGTCCTCCGGCCACGAGCCGGCGATCCAGGTCGCATCGAAGCCGCGGACGCACATCACGACCACGTTGAGCTTCAGGAGCTCTGCGGCCGCGCGCGACAGTCGCCGCGCCGCGGAGCGCGCGTCGACGAGGTCGTCGATGCCCTCCGCCACGCTGATCTGGAACCGCACACGCCGGTCTTGCTCCGCGCTTGCGGAGCGCGCCATCTCTTCCTCGCGCGCGGCCTGTTCCGCCGCGCGCGCGTTCTCCTCCAGCAGGCTCCGCAGCCGCGCGCTCGCGTCCTCCGCCGCGCGCAGCTCGGTGATGTCGACCATCGCTCCGTGTAGGGCGGTCGGCCGGTGCTGGGCGTCCTTCGTCACGCGGATCGCCTCGCGCACCCAGATCGTGCGCCCGTCCGCGGTCTGGACGCGGTACTCGACGGTGCCGCCGTTGCCGCGCATCGCGGCCGCGCGCTGTCGCAGCGTGTCGCGGTCATCGGCGAGGACGATTTCTTCGAGCAGTCCCGGCTCCGAAAGCCACCGTTCGACCGGGTACCCGAAGAGGCGCTCGGCGCGACCACTGATGAACGAGAGGTTCAGCGTGAGCGGATCGCCTTCCCAGAGCACCGCGTCGGCGAGCTCGACGAGGTCGCGGAAGCGGCGCTTGGGTGCGCTTCGCGCCGGCGGCTTGCCGGCGCCGTTCACGCTCGACGGGTCGGCGTTCATTCCCACCGGGCGTGAGGATGCCCTAGCTAATCCGCGCGCGTGTAGCCGCGCGGTATCACGCGAGACCGCTCCGCCATCGATACATCAAATGGACGAGCGACGCGCTTCAGGCAAGCTCCCGGACGAGCTGGCGCACCGAGGTAAGGAGCACTTCCGCACGGATGAGCTCGCCCATTCGCGCGATGTCCGCGGCCAGCGAGCGGTCCTCGACGACGCGCGGCGAGACCTCGCGGACGACGCGCAGCGCATCGGCGACGGGAGGAGCCGGCTCGATGCCGATGAGGTCGAGCCCCTGCGCCGCGACGAGCGCCTCAGTCGCGAGCACGTCCGCCGCGAGCGCCGCGGCGCGGCGGAACTTCCGCGCGGCGTGCGCGCCCATGCTGACGTGATCCTCCATCCCCGCGGACGTCGGGATCGAGTGCACCGAGGCCGGCGCGGAGAGAAGGCGCAGCTCGGTGAGCAGCGCGGCCGCGCCGTACTGGGCGACCATGAGCCCGGAGTTGAGCCCCGGCCGCGGGGTGAGGAAGGCCGGCAGGTTCGAGAAGTGCGGATCCATGAGGCGCTCGATGCGCGCCTCGCTGATGTCGGCGAGCTCGGTGATCGCGATCGTCGCAAGGTCGGCGGCGATCGCTACCGGCTCGCCGTGGAAGTTCCCGCCGGAGATGACCCGCCCGAGCTCCGGGAACACGAGCGGGTTGTCCGTGACGCTGTTGATCTCGACCTCGAGCACGCGACGGACGTGCGCGAGGGAATCGCGCACGGCGCCGTGCACCTGCGGCATGCAGCGGATCGAATACGCGTCCTGCACGCGCGGATCGTTCGTGCGGTGCGACGCGACGATCGCGCTGCCTTCGGTGAGCGCGCGCAGGTTCGCCGCGACGCGGAGCTGCCCGGCGAAGGGTCGCGTCTGGTGCAGCGCCGTGTCCCAGGCGCGGTCGGTCGCGCGCAGCGCCTCGGCGGACATCGCGCCGACGATGTCGGCCGTCGCGGCGAGCACCTCTGCGTCGTGGAGCGCGAGGCAGGCGATCGCGGTCATCACCTGCGTCCCGTTGATGAGCGACAGGCCCTCCTTCGGCTCGAGCGTGAGCGGCTTGAGGCCCGCGCGCCGGAGCGCGTCCGCGCCGCCGAGGCGCTGCCCCTCGTAGAGCGCTTCGCCCTCGCCGATGAGCACGAGTGCGAGGTGGGCGAGCGGCGCGAGGTCGCCGGACGCCCCCACGCTGCCGTGCTCGGGAACGATCGGCAGCACGTCGCGATCGAGCATGTCGATGAGGAGCTCGATCGTGTCGGTGCGCACGCCCGACCGGCCGCTCGCGAGCGTGTTCGCGCGGAGGAGGAGCACCGCGCGGACGACCTCCGCGGGGAGCGGATCGCCGGTCCCGACGGCGTGGCTGCGGACGAGGTTGCGCTGCAGTTGGCGCGCGTCCTCGGGTGACACGCGCACCGTCGAGAGGTCGCCGAACCCGGTCGTCACGCCGTACACCGGCTCGCTCGACGCGACGAGCTGGCGCACGTACTTCGCCGCGGCGTCGACCGCGTGCGCCGCGCCGCGTTCGAGTCCGGCCGGCTCGCTCCGACGGGCGACCGCGACGATGTCCTTGATGGTGAGGTCGTGACCGGTAAGCCGGATCACCGCTCGGGGTTCAAGCGGTACTCGCGCGAGAGCTCCATGTAGTGCTCCGAGGCGGTGTGGGTCCACCGGCGGTCGGAAGGCGTTACGTCGCGAACCACGCGGGCCGGCACGCCGATCGCGACCTTCTGCCCGGGGATCTCCACGTTCTCTGGGACGACCGCGCCGGCGGCGACCAGGCTCCCGTCGCCCACGCGATTGCCGCCGACGAGGATCGCTCCCGATCCGATGAGCACGTTGTCGCCGACGATGCTGTCGTGGACGATCGCCCCGTGACCGATCGTGCATCCCGCGCCGATCTCGGTGGGACCTTCCGCCTCGGTATGGATGACGACGTTGTCTTGCACGCTCGTCCCGCGCCCGACGCGGATGTGGCTCATGTCGCCGCGCAGCGTCGCGTTGTACCAGACCGATGCGCCCGGCTCGATCGTCACATCGCCGATGAGACACGCGGTGGGCGCGATCCACGCGTCCGGAGCGACGACGGGTCGCTTCCCGTGGTACGGATACAGAGGCACCGTGACCGATGCTAGCCGTATCCTCGCCGTGGAGGCGTACGTACCGCGCACGTGAAGCCGATCCGCGTGCTCCTCGCGAAGGTGGGACTCGACGGGCACGACCGCGGCGTGAAGGTCGTGGCGCGCGCGCTCCGCGACGCCGGCATGGAAGTCGTCTACACCGGACTGCATAGAAAGCCCGAAGAGGTCGTCACCGCGGCCGTCCATGAGGACGTCGAGGTGCTCGGCGTCTCTCTCCTCAGCGGCGCGCACATGACGATCTTTCCGCGCGTGATCGAGCTCATGAAGCAGATGGACGCCTTCGACGAGATCGTGCTGATCGGCGGCGGCGTCATGCCCGACGAAGACGTCCAGGCGCTCAAGGACATGGGCGTCGCCGAGATCCTCGGCCAGGACACGCCCCCGGACACGATCGTCGAGCTCGTGGAGCGGCTGGTGGAGGAGCGCCGGCGTGCGCGCGCCTGAG
>DASQXO010000008.1:0-4770 GCA_035639655.1 Candidatus Dormiibacterota bacterium | reverse complement strand
ACGCGCCTCGGCGGATACACTCAGGTTCGTGCCCGCTCGTTCGCTCCGCCTTCTCTTCGTCGCGCTCTTCGTCCTGAGCGGCTGCACGATCACGCTGCCCTTCCAGTCGAACTCGACGGCGAGCTCGACGCCCGAAGCGGCGGCCGGATCGTACGCGACGGTGTCGCAGGCGCTCCACGTGCTGGTCGAGCACCAGGTCAACCGGCCCTCCTCGAAGGCGCTGCTCGACGGCGCGGTGAGCGACGTGTCGGCGTACCTGCAGGCGCAGGGTCTGACCGTGCTCTCGGACACGCCGACGTTCAGCGGCAACACCGACGCCGACCTTCGCGCCTTCAGCGCGTACCTCGATCGCGTGCAGCAGGTCGATCCGAGCGCGCCGAAATCCGAACTCGAGCGCGCCTCGGTCACCGGCATGGCGAAGGCGACGCACGAATGCCACACGTACTACCTGGATCCGGAGCGCGCGAAGACGTTCAACCAGCCGACGAACCAGCGCTACAGCGGCATCGGCGCGCGCATCCAGCAGCTGCAGCCGAACACGGCGGCGCTGCCCGAGGTCACACAGGTCTTTCCCGACAGTCCCGCGCAGAAGGCGGGCATGCAGATGGGTGACCGCATCAAGAGCGTCGACGGAAAGGACGTCAGCGGTCTCACCGCCGAAGAGGTCGCGAACCTCATCAAGGGTCCGGAGGGGACGCCGGTCCAGCTCGTGATCGTCCACGGCGCCGCCGACCGCGCCGTCACGATCACGCGCGCGTCGCTCATCGCGCCGGACGTCGTCGAGCAGGTCGTCGACTCCCAGTACGGTTACATCGGGCTCCAGAGCATCACGACCAACATCCCCGGCGACCTGACCGCCGCGCTCTCGAGGCTCGATCGCGAAGGCGCGGTCGGCTGGGTCCTGGACCTGCGCGGCGATCCGGGCGGACTGCTCGACCCCGCCGAGCAGGTCGCGAGCACCTTCATCCGGAGCGGCAACATCCTGTACGAGATCGATCGCGACGGGCAGGCGGTGCCGAAGCCGGTGAACCCGAAATCCTTCTACCCGCGACAGAAGCCGCTCGCCGTCCTCGTCAACCAGTACACCGCGTCAGGTGCGGAGATCATCGCGTCGGCGATCCAGGAGCATGGCGCGGGCCGCATCTTCGGCGAAAGCACCGCCGGATGCATCAGCATCGCGCTGCCGCGCGAGCTGCCCGACGGCGGCCTGCTGCTCTACACCTACGCCAAGATCCAGTCCGCGGTGCACCGCGAGGATCTCTCCGGCAAGGGCGTCACGCCCGATGAGATCGTGATGCGCCCGCAGGACGCGACGACGGACACCGTCCTCGATGCCGCGGTGGCGTGGCTGCGCACGCAGCACAACTAATTTCTAGTCGAGTCGAAGGCGCTTCGGCGTCCGCGTGAGGTTGCGCGCGCCCGTCTCGGTCACGACGAGCATGTCCTCGAGCCGCACGCCGCCGAACCCCTCGAGGTAGAGCCCCGGCTCGATCGTGATGACGTCGCCCGGCTCGAGGGGCTTGTTGCCGCCCCGGCCCACGTTCGGCTCTTCGTGGATCGCCAGACCGACGCCGTGCCCTAATCCGTGGATGAACGACGCGACGCCGCTACGGCGCTTGCCCTCGCGCGTCGTGCCGTAGCCGGCGTCGTAGTACAGGTCCTCGACGCGCTCGTGCAGCTCCTTCCCGGTCACGCCGGGCCGCACGAGCGCGATGGCCTCCTCCTGCGCCCGCAGCGTGGTCTCGTACATGCGCACGATCTCCGCCGGCGGTTCGCCGCGGCAGACGGTGCGCGTCATGTCCGCGAAGTAACGCGTCCGTTTCGACTGCGGGAAGATGTCGATCACGATCGCCTCGTTCGCGCGGTACGGACCGCTGCCCACGTTGTGCGGCTGCGCCGCGTGCGGCCCGCCGGCGGCGATCGTGTCTTCGGCGCCGCAACCGCGTTCCAGCAGGACGAGTTCGATCGCGGCGTGCATGCGCTCGGCCGTGAGCGGCCGGCCGTCGGTGACGAGCGTGCGATCCGGCGCGAGCGTCGCCTCGCGGATCAGCCGCGCGGCGGCGTCGAACGCCGCTTCCGTCGCGCGCTGCGTCTCCTCGATGGCCGCGATCTCGTCCGCGGTCTTGCGCCGGCGCTGCTGCTCCAGCTCGGCCGCGATCTCGAGACGGACGCCGCGCGCGCGTAATCGCTCCGCGAGGTAGAGCGGGAACATGCGCGGCACCGCCGCCTCGCGCACGCCGTACGCCGTCAGGAATCGGTCGAGCATCTGCGCGTACGCGTCGTCGAAGGAGTTCAGCTCGCGCATGAGGCCCTGGATGCCGAACTCATCCATCTCGCGGACGGCCGTGGCGCGCGACTGCGTGCGCGCGCGGCCCGCCTCGAGCGCGCTCGCGAGGATCACGCGATGACCATCCGCTTCGAGGTACGTGAAGGGATCCGGCGCGAGGAAGCCGGAGGCGTGCAGCATCGCCGGGTCGTGGTACGAATCGGCGTGCATGAGCAGAGGCTTGCGTCGGTCCGGCGTCATCCGCTCCGTGTCGAAGAGCCTACCGAAACGCCGGCGCGAACGGTCGCGAGGTCGCTTGCGCCGCGCGTCAGGCGGCGCGGTGACGGTCGCCGCCGGCGTCGCGCTCGCTACGCGTGTGCTCGCGTCGGGGCGGATACGCGGCCACCGGCCGTGCGACCTCCGGGACGGGCTCGCGCGGCGCGCCGCTCAGCGCACGCCGACGCGACCGCCAGGTCCGCCATCCGAGCACGAGCGCCTGCAGGACGACGAACACGATGGCGAATACGGTGATGGCGCGGGCGAACGCCGCCTCATCGGTGTAGCCGTCGGCAAGGGCGCGCATATGCCCGAACAGCGCGAGCACGGCGGCGAAGATCACGACCGGCACGCGTGCGCGTATCGCAGCCGGCGTGCCACGCGACGTCGATGCCGACGTCGACGGATCGCGCGGCACGCGGCGTGCACGAGCGATTCGTTCGCCATGAATGAGAGCGACCGACCGGTGGGCGCGAGCGTGCGACCGCCACGACGTGCGCCGAGGCGCCCGCGTCGCGACACCCCGGCGGCGCGGCTCGAGCGCATCATCCGCGCCGAGGCGCTTGCCTTCGGAAAGGTCGCGACCGTCCGCTAAGGCGCGTCTACTCTCGGCGGATGCGTTTCGCGGAGCGCGTCTACGCGATCGTGCGCGCCATCCCACGCGGTCGCGTGCTCACCTACGGCGACATCGCGGCGCTGGTCGATCGGCCTCGCGGCGCACGGGAGGTCGGCTGGGCTCTCGCAGCCTGTCGCGATCCGCGCCTCCCCGCGCATCGCGTCGTCGACCGCTCCGGACGGCTGGCGCCGCACTTCGTCCAACAGCGGCTGCGTCTCGAGGACGAGGGCGTGCGCTTCGACGGATCGGGCCACGTGGTCTTGGCGGCGCACCGCTGGCGCCGACCGTCGCGCGGGCTAGAGGTCGGGCGGCAGGGTCTGCCGGACCGGGACGCGCAACCGCTTCGCGATGTGCAGAAGGCTCTTCATCGACGGCAGCGCGCGTCCGCTCTCGACCATGCTGATGAAAGCCGCGGTGAAAGCGGGATCGGCGACGCTCGCCTGCGTCATGCGTCGCTCCTCGCGGAGGCCACGGATGTGCTGACCGATCCGCTTTCGCGTGTCGTTGTCGACACCCGGACTGCGTCGGCGAGCCGAACGTCGCGTTCGCGGCATCGGTCCTAAGGGTAGACGGCCCGCCGAGCGGGCGCACGTTCCTGAACTTTACTTACAAACGGCCCATCTCCGTTGACGTGCTCGACAAGATGCGGTCGGGGCCGTCCGTGGCATGCCTTTTGCCTCAGCGAGCAGGCGTGGAACGAGATGAGCGTCGCGATCTCCGCTTCGACGGGGAGGCCACGCACGCGACGCCGCGCGTCATCGTGAAGGCGATCCTGCGGCCGCCGGCGGTCGATCCGCTCATCGCGCAGGCGCTCATCGCCAGGTACGTTCCGGTCGAGGAGCGATAGGCGCTCGAAGCGCGACATCCGCGCGACAATGATCGCGTGTCGGTGAGGTGCGCCTCCGATGGGTGAGATCGTCGACATCGGGCGCTACGCGAGCGCACGCGACCGCAAGCTTCTCGCAAACATCGTGCAGTCCGCACAGCTCGCGCAGGCCTACGCCACATATGAGCGTTCGTACTTCCTCTCGAACCCGGACGATCAGCGCAAGATCGCCGAGCGCCTCGGCGAGATGGCGCAGGACGCCGCAAAGCTCTCGTCGGCGCTCCGCCAGCGCACGCCCGAGATCCCGTGGTCCGACCTGATCGAGGCCGGAACGAAAGCGCGCGCGGACAGCCTCGATCCGGCCGAGCTGTGGACCGCGGTGAAGCGTGTCGTGCCGCGTGTCACGAGCGCGCTGGCGCCACTCGCGGGGGACGCGACGAGCGTCTTCGCCTGGACTCCCCCGCCGAAGCCGAAGCGCGGCGCGAAGAAAGCGAAGCCGTCTAGTACGCGAGCGGATTCACGAGGACGCCGTTGAGGTTCGCTTCCCAGTGGACGTGCGGGCCCGTCGTGACGCCGGTGAGGCCGATCGCCGCGACGACCTGACCGCGCGCGACGCGCTGTCCCACGTACACGTACGTCGCCGAGGTGTGGTAGTAGCAGGTCGTGATGCCCCAGTCGTGAGCGACGCAGACGCGCAGTCCCCCGATCGCGACCCAGCCGACCGCGCTCACGACCCCGGCATCGGACGCCCCGATCGCCGTTCCGTACGGCGCCGCGATGTCGACG
>DASQXO010000007.1:0-9466 GCA_035639655.1 Candidatus Dormiibacterota bacterium | reverse complement strand
GCGATCCAGCGCTTTCCGCCGCGCGGTCGTCATGAGCCACGCGCCCGGGTTCTCCGGCACGCCGTCGCGCGGCCACCGCTCCAGCGCGGTGACGACCGCGTCCTGTACCGCGTCCTCGGCCACATCGAAATCGCCGATGAGGCGGACCATCGCCGCGGTCACGCGGCCGGCCTCGTCGCGAACGACGCGCTCGAGCTCGCGGTGACCGCGGGCGACGTCCGCCTCGATCGCTACTGCTCGCGCTCGACGAGCGGACGGACCTCGACGATGGATCCGTCACGCGGGAAGAGCGTCACCCACTCGCGCGCGATGCCCAATGCGGCATCGAGATCGTCGACGTTGACGATCATGTAGCCGCCGATGGATTCCTTGGCTTCGATGAACGGCCCGTCGGTGATGATCGGCTTGCCGTTCTTGGTGCGGACGGTCGTCGCCTTGTCCGCGGACTGCAGCTGGCGACCGTCTTCGATGACGCCCTGCTGCGCCTTCGCGCCCCACCACTGACCGATGCGCGCGTCCGCCTTCTCTCGCTCGGCCTTCGGCATGTTCCAGTAGACCGAGCCCTCGGCATCGCAGAGCAGAAGCATGTACTTCACGTCGTCGCCTCCCGTGCGCCATCCGGCGCCGTTCGTCTTTTGGCTACGACGAACGGAGGCGCCGGAAATCGACAGGCAAGGCTACCGGTCGGGGGTCTCGGTCTCGGTCGGCTCGAGCTCCTCGATCTGCTCCTCGGTCCGCTCCCGATTCGCCTGCCCCATCTGCTCGCCTTCCTTCTCGCGCAGGCGCCGTTCGGTCTCCTCGGGACTACGCGTCGGCGGCTCTCCGGTCTCGTTCTTCGGCGTCTGTTTCTCCTTCATGACGCGTGGAAGACGCAAGCCGCGTGCCGGTCAACGCCGCTTCTGGCGCTTGACCTTGTTCGCCTGCTTCGCGAGCGCGGTACGCGTCCGCTTCGGGAGGCGCGCGATCGTCCGCTTTCGCTTGGCGGCGGCCGCGGCCTTCTTGACGTTCCGCCGCGCCGCCGATCGTTGGGCCATCGTCGTCATCGCGCGCCGCGGTGCAGACGCCGTGCCCGCGTGTGCGTACGCCGTCGGCAGAGAGGAGCATGTCCCGCGTGCCGCTCGCCGAGTACCGCAAGAAGCGCCGCTTCGCGAGGACGCCCGAGCCGAAGGGCTCCGCGCGTCCGGTGCCGAGCGCGCGGCGGCTCTTCGTGATCCAGAAGCACCGCGCGACCGCGCTGCACTACGACTTCCGCCTCGAGGCGAACGGCGTCCTCGTGTCGTGGGCCGTCCCGAAGGGTCCGTCGCTCGATCCGGCGCAGAAGCGTCTGGCGATGGCGGTCGAGGACCACCCCATCGAATACGCGCGGTTCGAGGGCGTGATCCCCGAGGGCGAGTACGGCGGCGGCACCGTGATGGTGTGGGACATCGGCACGTACGAGCTGGAGGAGGGCGACGACTTCGCCGCCGCATACGCGAAGGGCCGGCTGACCTTCGCGCTGCACGGCAAGAAGCTCAAGGGCACGTGGTCGCTGATCCGCACCCGCGGGCAGCGCCAGTGGCTCCTGTTCAAGCGGACCGACCGCTACGCGTCGAAGGACGTCGACATCACCGAGACGAAGCCGCGGTCGGTGGTCAGCCGGCGTCTCCTCGCGAGCATTGCGCGCGATGAGGGCGGCGACGTGAAGAAGGCGGCGACCGGTGATCCGCGTTGAGGCCGTTCATCCCGATGCTCGCGACGCTCACGCACGAGGTCCCGAGCGGCGCCGAGTGGGTGTTCGAGGAGAAGTACGACGGCATCCGCGCGCTCGCCATCCGGCAGCGCAGGCCGACACGGCTGTACTCCCGCTCGCTTCGCGACATCACCGCTGAATTCGCCGAGGTCGCGCGCGACGTCGATGCGCTGCCCGGCGGCAACCTCGTCCTCGACGGCGAGCTCGTGGCGCTCGATCGCGACGAGGTCTCACGGTTCCAGCTCTTCCAGCGGCGTGGTGAACCGGGCGTACGCCTGCGCTACGCCGTCTTCGATCTCCTCGAGCACGACGGGCGCAAGCTCTTCGCCGAGCCCTTGAGCGGTCGCCGCGCCGCGCTGGAGTCGTTGCTCGCGCGGCGCGACGCGGCGCTCCTCCTGAGCCGGCGCCTCCCCGGACGCGGCGCGGACGCGTACGCGACGGCGAAGGCCAAGGGGTGGGAGGGCGTCATCGCCAAGAACGTCGGCTCCACGTACGAGCCGGGCGTCCGCTCGCGCGACTGGCTCAAGGTCAAGGTGCGCAAGGAATCCGAGTTCGTCATCGGCGGCTTCACGCCGCCGGAGGGCGCCCGCACGAACTTCGGCGCGCTCCTCGTCGGGCTCTACGACGACGACCGGCTCCGCTACACCGGCAAGGTCGGCACCGGCTTCACGGCGAAGACGCTCGCCGAGCTCGGACGCACGTTGACGGCGCTCCGCACCGAACGGACGCCGTTCGATCCGCCGCCGCGCATGCGCGATGCGACGTGGACGCGGCCGAAGCTCGTCGCACAGATCGCGTTCCAGGAGTGGACCGGCGATGGGAAGCTGCGCCAGCCCGCGTTCCTGGGGCTCCGCGAGGACAAGGACCCTCGCGAATGCCGCTGGAGCGAGCGTGACACCTAAGCGCGCCGAGGCGCTCGTGAAGAACGCGGACAAGGTGTGGTGGCCGGACGGCGACATCACCAAGGGGGACATCGCCGCGTTCTACGACTCGGTCGGCGCGCTCCTCGCGCCGTGGCTGCGCGATCGACCGCTCGTCGCCGAGCGCTGCCCCGACGGCGTGAACGGCTTTTGCTTTTACCAGAAGAACTTCCCGCCCGGATCCCAGCCGAAGGATCTGCCGCGGATGAAGCTGTACGCGACGACGACGAAGAAGGACGTCCACTATCTCGTCGGCACCGACGCCCGCGCCGCCGTCGCGCTCGTCGACCTCGGCTGCATCGCGCTGCATGTCTTCAACGTGCGGCGCGACGACCTCGAGCATCCGGACTGGCTCGCGTTCGACCTCGATCCGACGACGAAGACCTTCGCCGATGCGGCGCGCGCGGGGCTTGGACTGCGCAAGATCCTCGATGAGGCGAAGCTCGTGTCGTACCCGAAGACGTCGGGATCGCGTGGACTGCACGTCTTCGTCCCGCTCCGAGGCGAGAACTCGCAGGAGGACGTCCGCGCGTTCGCGATGCGTATCGGCGAGGAGCTCTCCGAGCGGATGCCGGATCTCGTCACGACCCAGTTCTCCATCGCCAAGCGCGGGCAGCGCGTGTTCGCCGACGCCGCACGTAACGCGCTGACGCAGACGATCGTGTCGCCCTACTCCGTGCGCCGGCGGCCAGGCGCGCCGGTCTCCACGCCGCTCGCGTGGGACGAGGTCACGCCGCGCCTCGATCCCTCGCGCTTCAACATCAAGACGTTCGCGCGATCGCGCAAGAGCGATCCGTGGCGCGACTTCGCGCGGCGAAGACAGTCGCTGCCGCAGGGGTAACGCGTGGCGCGCGTTCGGATCGGCACGTCGGGATGGGTGTACAAGCACTGGCGCGGCCGCTTCTACCCGCAGCAGGCGCCCGCGGCGAAGTGGTTCGACTTCTACGCGCAGCGGTTCGACACCGTCGAGCTGAACAACTCCTTCTACCGCCAGCCCTCGCGCAAGACGTTCACGGGATGGCGGGCGCGGTCGCCCGAGGACTTCCGCTTCGCGGTCAAGCTCAACCGGTACGTCACGCACTACAAGCGGCTGAACATCGGCGCGGAGTCGGTCGCGCTCTCGTACGACACGATGGCCGGGCTCGGCCCGAAGCTCGCGGTGGTGCTCGCGCAGCTTCCGCCACGCATGAAGTTCGCGGCGGAGCGGCTCGACGGGTTCCTGCGTGCCGTCTCGCGGCGGCGTCGACGGCACGCGCTCGAGCCACGCGACGCCTCGTGGCTGACCGACGACGCGCTCGCCGCGCTGCGTCGCAGGAACGTCGCGCTGTGCGTGATCGACACGCCGCGATGGCCCTCGCGCCTCGCCGTGACGGCCGATTTCGTGTACGTGCGCTTCCATGGCCCGAAGGGCCTATATGCGTCGAACTACCCGGACGAGGAACTGCGCGCGTGGGCCGAGCGGATGCGCGCGTGGCGGGACCAGGGTCTCGACGTCTTCGCGTACTTCAACAACGACGCCAACGCGTACGCGGTCTTCAACGCGTTCCGCCTGCGCGAACTCATCGCTTGATCGCGCGTCACGGCGCCGTGCGCACGACGACGAGCGCATCGCGGCCCGACTCCGCGCCCCAGACCTCTCCGGCCCGGCCGAGGAGCTGGCGCACGTTCGCGCCGGGCGCCAGGGGGAACGCGGTAAACGACTCGTTCGAGGGATCGAAGCGGACGATCGCGCTCGCGCCGAAGTCGGTGACCCAGACGACGTCGCGGCCGTCCACGTACACCGCGTACGCCATCGGCGACGCACCAGGCAGCTTCCACTCACGCCAGCGATCCGACGGCGGGTCGTACATCGCGAGCTGACCCACGTTCCACTCGCTGACCCACACGCGCCCGCGCGAATCGGACGACACGCGACGCGCGCCCTGCCCTCGCGTCGGCGGCTCGAGCACGTGGATGTCGCCGCTCGCCGTGTCGACGCGACCGACGTAGCTCCCGGCGAGCGAGGCGAAGTAGATCGCGCCGTCGAGCGCCGTCGTGATGCCGTACGGGCCCGGGCCGCGCGGCGGCGCGAACGTGCGCACCGCGCCGCTCGCCGGATCGACGCGTCCGACCACGCCGTTCTGCCCGGTGAACCAGAGCGCCCCGCCGCGGTCGAAGGTCGCGGTGTTCAGCGCCGCATTCGGGAACGGCACGGCGAAGCGGCGGATCTCGAGTGACCCTGAATCGACGCGCACCAGCTCGTTGCGGCCGCCGTCGGTGATCCACGGCGCCCCGTCCGCTGCGACGATGACGCCGTGCGGCGCCGACCCCGCTCCGAGCGCGATACGGCGGATCGTGCCGGTCGCGGGATCGAGCCAGCCGAGCTCTCCCGATCCCTGAGCGGTGAACCACACGCCGCCGTCGCGCGCGGGCGCGACGTCGTGCGGCCGCATCCCGGCCGGCACCGCGAAGGTCGACACCGACGCCGAAGACGCGGTCGGATTCGACGCGAATGTCGATGCTGTGCGCTCCGACGGCGTCGTCGGGCGCGGCGTCTCGGCGACGCCCGCCGGCGCGCACGCGACGGCGATGAGCAGCGCGATGACGATCGACCGCATCGAACGCGATCATCCGCGCTCGACGCGCGGATCGCTAGGCGAAACGCGCCCAGGTCTGGATGACCGTGAACGTGGTGCCCCACGTCCCTGGGCGGGCGAGATCCCGTTGGACCTCCCCGAGCAGCGCGTCGATCTCCGTTTCCGGCGCGAGGCGCAGCAGCCGTGGCCGCAGCGACGCGGCGAACTGGAGCGGCAGCGAGAGGTAGGAATGCCCATATGGCAGCGCTTCGACGTGCGCGCGCACCGTCGGCTCGACGCCGAGCGCGCGCAGGAAGTCCGGGCCCCGCACGCCGGCGTCGAGGTCGCCGCCAGCGGCGCGGAAGGCCTCGCGGATGAGCGCGATGAGACGCTCCGCCGCGACGCTATGCGGATGGAACCGCCAGGACGACGTGTCCGGGTCCTCGAGCGCGATGACACCGCCGCGCGCGACGAGGCGCCGGTATGCCGCGACCTGCTCCTCGCTACGGCCGAGTGGCGCGAGCAGGAATCGCGCGTGGACGACCGCGAACGTGCCCGGCGGCAATCGCGAGTCGAAGATGTCGTCGCGCACCAGCTCGACGTTCCGCAGGCCCTCCGCTGTGACGAAGTCGCGCGCCGCCGCGAGCAGCTTGTCATCGACGTCCGTGCCGATCACGCTCCCGCGCTCACCCACCCACTCCGACAGCACGCGAAGCCAGCCGAGCGCGCCGCAGCCCACGTCGACGACGTGCTGACCGGTGCCGTTGCCGAGCTGCGCGAGCAGCGCGCGCCCGGCGGGCTCCCATACACGCGACTGCACCTGCAGCCGTTCGAGCTCGGAGGACTTTCCTGCCAGCAGGTAGCTCACGGCGTTCGCCGCTCGACGAACGTCACGTGCGGTCCATCGCCCATCGGGAAGCGGAGCTCCGTCCCGTCGCCGAGACGCACCCACGCTTCACCCGTTCCGTGCGCGATGCGGCCGAGCCACGCGCGCACGCCCGGCGGCTCCGGGCCGTACCACACGACCTCCGCCTCCCGGACTGGCAGGACGCGCGGATCCTCGCCGATCGTGACCTCGGCGCCGTCGGACGTCAGCCGCATGCGGCGGATCTCGTCGCGGCGGAAGCCGAGCAGTCGTTCGTCGGTGAAGCGGATGAGGAACTGTCCCTCGCTCGACGCGTTCACCGCGCCGAGCCACGCGCGGAAGCCCGGTATCTCCGGGCCGTAGCTGACGACGTCATCGAGCGGGATCTCGATGGGGTCGCCCTGCGCGAAGCGCAGCCGCGCGATCGTCATCGTGTAGCGAGGCTACGTCACGCGAGCGCGGCGATCGTCCGCGACGCCTGCTCCCGCGTCGACCCCATCGGGAGGAACGCCATCGGGACGTCCGCGCCGGCGGCGCGAAAGTCGTCGAGCCGGGCGCGGACCCGCTCGCGCGTGCCGCACGCGGCGATCGCGTCGATCATCGCGTCGGGTATCGCGTTCGCGGCGGCGTCGCGTCGGCCGGCCAGCCACTCGCGCCGCGACGCCTCGACGGCGGCGGCGAAGCCATGGCGCGCGAGCGTCTCGTGGTAGAAGCGTCCCATCGCGCCGACGTAGAAGGCGACGTGACGCTTCACCGCGCCCCGCGCCGCGTCGAGGTCGTCCTCGACGATCGTCGGCACGAACGGCGCGACGGTGAACGCGCCGCGCTGACGTGACGTCCGGCGCAGCGAATCGCTGACGATCGCGAGGTCGCGCGCGAGCGCGTCGACCGAGTGCAGGAACGGGAACCATCCGTCGGCGAGCTCGGCCGACTGCCGGATGCCCGCGGGGGTGAGCGACGCGTGGAAGATCGGCACGTGGTCCGAGCCGTGGCCGAAGCGGAGCACGAAGCCGGGCTCGATCCGAACGAGCTCGCCGGCATAGCCGCGGCGGTCCCGGCGGAGCAGCACGCGGACCGCTTCGGTGACCTCGCGCAGGCGTCGCAGCGGCCGGCGCATCGACTCGCCGTGGAATCCCTCGACGACCCGCGCGCCGGACACTCCGAGGCCGAGCGCGGCGCGTCCGCCGGAGAGCTCGTCGAGCGTCGCGGCGCCCATCGCGATGAGCGCGGGGCTGCGGCTGTACACGTTCACGATCCCCGTCGCGAGCCTGGTCCGCGACGTCCGCGCCGCGAGGTAGCCGAGGAGCGAGAACGCCTCGCGGCCCCACGCCTCGGGCACGGCGACGAGCGCGAAGCCGGCCTCGTCCGCGGCGATCGCCGCGTCGACGAGGTCGCCGAACGGCCGCGCCTCGAGCGCGGAGAGCGCGAGCCCGACACCCCGCACGCGCGGAGTATGTCGCGGGCTTAGGCTTTCGGCCGATAACGGGAGGTGCGATGGCGCTGCTCGGTACGTCGCTGGATCTGCGCTCCGATGACGCGAGAGCGAACCGCGAGTCGATGGAGGCGCTCGTCGCCGATCTGCGGGCGCGCCTCGAGGTCGCGCGGCGCGGCGGTCCCGACCGGGCGCGCGAGCGGCACCTCGCGGCGGGCAAGCTGCTCGCGCGCGATCGCGTCGAGCGCCTCCTCGATCCGGGCACCGCGTTCCTCGAGCTGTCGCCGCTCGCCGCCGACGGCCTGTATGACGGCGAGGCGCCTGCCGCCGGGATCATCACCGGGATCGGGCGCGTGTCGGGCACGGAGTGCGTCATTGTGGCGAACGACGCGACGGTGAAGGCCGGCGCCTACTACCCGCTCACGGTGAAGAAGCACCTCCGCGCCCAGGAGATCGCGATGGAGAACCGGCTCCCCTGCCTGTACCTCGTCGATTCCGCCGGCGCGTTCCTGCCGCGTCAGGACGACGTGTTCCCCGACCGCGACCACTTCGGGCGCATCTTCTACCAGCAGGCGCGCATGTCGGCGATGGCCATCCCGCAGATCTGCTGCGTGATGGGACTCTCGACGGCCGGCGGCGCGTACGTTCCGGCGATGAGCGACGAGACGGTCATCGTGAAGGGCAGCGGCGCGATCTTCATCGGCGGCCCGCCGCTGGTGAAGGCCGCGACCGGCGTCGACGTCGGCGCGGAGGAGCTCGGCGGCGCCGACGTGCACACGAAGGTCTCGGGCGTCGCGGATCACTACGCCGTGAACGACGCCGACGGCATTCGCATCCTTCGCGACATCGTCGCGCAGCTCGATCGCCCGCTGCTGTGGGGCGAGGACGTCGCCGACCCCGAGGAGCCCGCGCTGGATCCGCGCGAGCTCTACGCGATCGTGCCGCGCGACCTGCGGCAGCCGTACGACGTGCGCGAGGTCGTCGCGCGGATCGTCGACGGCTCACGCTTCCAGGAGTTCAAGGCGCGCTACGGAACGACGATCGTATGCGGCTTCGCGCGACTGCACGGGTTCCGCGTCGGCATCGTGGCGAACAACGGCATCCTGTTCAGCGAGTCGGCGCTTAAGGCCGCGCACTTCATCGAGCTCTGCGATCAGCGCAAGGTGCCGCTCGTGTTCCTGCAGAACATCTCCGGATTCATGGTCGGGAAGGAGTACGAGGCGGGCGGCATCGCGCGGGACGGCGCGAAGATGGTCATGGCCGTCGCGTGCGCGCAGGTGCCGAAGTTCACCGTGATCGTCGGTGGGTCGTTCGGCGCCGGGAACTACGCGATGAACGGCCGGGCGTATCAGCCGCGCCAGCTGTGGATGTGGCCGAACGCGCGCATCAGCGTGATGGGTGGCGAGCAGGCCGCGACGGTCCTCACGCTCGTCGGCACGTTCGCCGACGACGCCGAACGCGAGGCGTTCAAGTCGCGCATCCGCGCGCAATACGAGACGCAGGGATCGCCGTACTACTCGACCGCGCGCCTATGGGACGACGGGATCATCGATCCGCTCGACACACGCATGGTCCTCGCGCTCGGCCTCGCCGCCGCGCGGCACGCGCCGATCGGCGAACCGCGCTACGGAGTGTTCCGCATGTAGACGGCGCCGCCGCGCCCCGCGTCACGGAAGCGAAAGCGACAGCGTCGGCAGCGGGAGCGGCAGCGACGGCAGCGTCGTCACCGACGGCAACGGCGTCACCGACGGCAACGGACCTACGCCGGGTGCGCCGGCCGTCGTCACCGGCAGCGGCGCATTCGAGAGCGCCGGTGCCGCGGTAGGCGCCGGGATCGTCGGCAACGCGGGCGGGGTCGACTGCGTCGGCGTCGCCAACGTCGCAGTCGCGGCGCTCGCCGACGGCGGCTGCTCGGTCAGCGCCGGTGCGACGCTGGTGGTCGCCGAAGGCAACCACAGCCGAACG
>DASQXO010000006.1:0-14572 GCA_035639655.1 Candidatus Dormiibacterota bacterium | reverse complement strand
TGGAGCGCATGTACGCGCCGGCACGGATCGTCGTCGCGCTCGCCGGCCCGCTCGACCTCGCCGAGGCCGAAGCCGCGGTCGCGACGCAGTTCGGCGACATGGCGCGCCGCCCGCCGCAGCGCTTCCGCGAGGCGCCCGAGGCGGGCACGTTCCACCGCCGCATGCGCGCAAAGCGCGGCGAGCAGGCGCACATCGTCATCGGCTACCGCGGGATCTCCAACGCGCACCCCGACCGCTACACCCTCGACATGCTGAACGCCGTGCTCGGCGAGGGCATGTCCAGCCGGCTCTTCCTCGAGCTCCGCGAGAAGCTCTCGCTCGCGTACGACGTGCACTCCTTCGTGTCGAACTACTCGGACTCGGGCATGGTCGGCATCTACGCCGGCGTCGCGCCGCAGCGCACCGCCGAGGCGCACGCGGCCGCGCTGCGCGAGGTCGACCGCCTGCTGCAGGAGCGCGTCGGCGACGCGGAGCTCGCGCGGGTGAAGGACTTCGTGAAGGGGCGGCTCGAGCTCCGCATGGAGGACACCGGCGGCGTCTGCCGCTGGGTCGCCGGGCAGGAGCTCCTCCTCGGCCACATCCGCTCCGTCGAGGAGATCGCGGCGATAGTCGACGCCGTCACCGCCGACGACATCCACCGCGTCGCGCAGACCTACCTTCGCCCCGAGCTCGCGTACACGACGGTCGTCGGGCCGCAGACCGCGCTCGCGACGATGGTCGAGCCGCAGGCACCCGCCGCGGCCATCGCCTAAGCGTCCTTTCTTACGTGACCGTCGAGCGCTCCCTCGTCGTGTTCAAGCCCGACGCGGTGCAGCGCGCGATCGTCGGCGAGCTCCTGGCGCGCTTCGAGCGGCGCGGCCTGCGGATCGTCGCGCTGCGCCTGCTGCACGTCGACCGGGCGATGGCCGAGCGGCACTACGACGTGCACCGGGGGAAGTTCTTCTTCGAGGACCTGGTGAAGACCATCACGTCCGCGCCCGTCGTCGCATGCGTCCTCGAGGGTCCGAACGCGATCAGCGTGATCCGCGCGATGGTCGGCGCGACGCGGCCCCACGAGGCGGCCCCCGGGACGATCCGCGGCGACTACGCGCTCGTCGGCCTGCGCAACCTCGTGCACGCGAGCGACGCCCCCGAGACCGCGAAGACCGAGATCGCGCTCTGGTTCAAGGACGCCGAGCTCGTCGCGTACCGCCGCGACCTCGAGCGCTGGATGACCGACGAGGGCGCGCCCGCGTAGCCGTTTTGCGCTCCCAGTCCTGGAACGAGGTCCGCGCTCGGCGTCTCGCCCGTCACCACCTCACCGCCCCCGCGGCGCGCGGGGAGCTCATCGACGTCGTCCGCGCGGTCTGCGGGCTCCACGCCCAGGTCATGGCGAGCGCGGAGCTGTCGGCCGGACTGCGCGTCGACGGGCTCACGCGCGCGGATCTCGCGGCGGCCCTCTGGGAGCGCCGCTCGCTCGTGAAGATGTACGGCATCCGCGGCACCGTGCACATCTTTCCCGCCGACGAATTCGCGCTCTGGGCGGCGGCGCTGTCGACGCTGCCGCGCGGCGACGACGACCGCCGCCTCGCGTACCTCGGCCTCACCCGCGCGCAGCTCGCGGCGATCGTCGACGCGATCGTCGGCGCCGTGGAAGAGCGCCGTCGCACGCGGGAGGAGATCGGCGCGGCCGTCGCACGACGCGTCGGCGCGTGGACGGTCGAGCGGACGGTGTCGGCGTTCGGCGGCCGCTGGTCGGTGTGGCAGGCCGGCCTCGGCGCGGCGGCGACGGACGGCCGGATCTGCTTCGGACCGAACGAGGGCGCGCGCGTCACCTTCGAGAGCGCGCGGCGGTGGCTCGGGCCGCAGCGCGCCGTCGATCCCGAGGATGCGCTGCGCGAGGTGTTCCGCCGCTACCTCCGCGCGTACGGACCGGCGACGCACGCGCACTTCGCGCAGTGGTTCCGGCTGCCGACGTCGCGCGCGCGCGACATCGCCGAGTCGCTCGGCGATGAGATCGAACAGGTGGAGGTCGATGGCGCGCGCCTGCTTCAGCTCCGCGGCGATCGGGCCGCTCGGCCGAAGCGCGTCACGTTGCTGATCCCGCGGTTCGACCCGTACGTCGTCGGATCGCATCCGCGCGAGGTGCTCGTGCCCGCGGCGTCCGTCGAGCGATTCCGATCCAGCGGGATCGTGCCGGCACGCGCGCGCAGCGGCCGCGAGTTCCTCGTTGGGCCGACGCCCACGCTCCTCGTCGACGGCGCGATCACCGGGATCTGGGAGCAGCGACGCGCGCGGGGCACGCTCGAGATCCGGGTTCAGGCCTTCACGCGGCTTCGCAGCGACGACCGCGACGCGATCGCCGAGTCGGCGGCCCGCATCGGCGCGGTGCTCGAAACGGACGTCAGGGTCTCTTTCGGCGCGATCTCCACCCGCCCCCACCTCTGACGCGCGCCGGGCGCTCCTCGCGCACCGGAGGCGGCGCGCCGGTGCCGATCGGCGTGCCCCAGGTGATTCTTGCGGACACGCCCAGGTCGACCTCGCTCGCGCCGTGGCGCCGAGTGAGGCCGCGCATCGCGTCGTCGAAGGCGAACGCGTCCGTGCCGAGGCGACGTCGCGTCAGGGAGCTGCGCGCGTGGAACGACTCGATCCAGTCATCGACCTTTTGGCGCCGCGCGACCGGCTCGATGTCGAGCGTGCCGGCGGGCTTCCAGAGCTCGCGCCGCGTGAGCTCGTCGGTGACACGGAAATTCGGGTCGAACGACCTGTTCCGCGAGAAGCGCTTCACCACCTCGGCGACCTCCGCGTCCCACGGGGATGCGACGTGCATCTCGAGGACGGCGAGGAACGCCCCGGGCGCGAGCGCATCGCCGACGCGCGGCACGACCACATCCCACTGCATCCAGTGCAGGCTGTCGCCGGCGACGGCGAGCCCATACGGACCGTTCAGCTTCGCGTCCTCGGCGCGCGCGACGATCCAGCGGATGCCGCGCTCCCGGCCGCCCGGCTGCACGCGCGCCTCCTCGATCATCGCCGCCGACGAATCGATCGCGTCGATGCGGCCGACCTGACGCGCGAGCGGGCGCGCGAGGAGGCCCGTGCCGCAGCCGAGGTCGAGGATCCAGCCGGGCCGCGTGCCGAGCAGCTTCAGCAGCTCGTCGAACACCCGCGGCGGGTACGGCGGGCGCAGGCGGTACGCGCGCGCGACCGCGGGATCATCGAACGCCTTCGCGTTCTCCTCGCTCGGGAATTCCGGACGCGGCTCCATCAGAACGGCCGCAACGCCAGCAGGAATTCGCGCGCGAAATCGACGATCGGCGGCAGGTACGCGTTCGGGTAGATGCCGACGGCGAGCAGCGCGACGACGATCACGAGTCCCGTCGCGCCGGCGACGGGCCGGCGCTCGATCTCCTCGCGCGACACCCCCTGCGCGAAGAGCCCGAGGCCGGCGCGGACGTGCGCGACGATCAGGCCGAGGCTCGCGACGAGGAGCGCCGCGCCGAGCGGCGCGGTGACGGCGAAGGCGATCTCCTGCAGCAAGAAGCGCGGCGGGAAGCCACCCATCGGCGGAAGCCCGACGAGCGCGAGCGAACTGAGCAGGAACGCCACGGAGGCGAGCGGCGCTCGGCGCGCGGACCAGCCCTGATCCCCGGGCAGTCGCGCGCGCTCGAGCGCGCCGGCCGACAGGAGCTGCTGCGTCGCGGCCGCCGCGGTGACGAGCATCGTGCCGATCGCGCCGACGAGACCGGCGGCCGAGAACGTGGCCACCCCGACCAACGCGGCGCCGACGTTCGACAGCACGCTGTACGCGATGAGCCGCCGCAGGTCCGGCGCGCCGACGGCGAGGAGCGCGCCACCCAGCGCGGACAGCGAGCCGAGCGCGGACAGCGCGACCTGCGCCTTCTCCACCGAGGCCACGGCGGGGAGCACGCGCGACTGGATCAGCAAGAGCGGGAACGCGACGAAGGTGAGCGGCAGGAGCACGCCGAAGAGCAGGGCGAGCGACGCGATCGGCGCGTCGCTCGTGAGCGACGCGAGGTGGACGTGGAAGGGGACGGCGCCGAGAAGCAGCGCGAACGTCGCGATGAGCACGACGAGCAGGAGCGTGAGCGGCGCGTGCTCCTCGCCCGGCGCGGCGGGCTGCTGCGCGGCGAGACCGAGCGCCGCGATGCCGAGGGACGCGCCGACGCTGACCGCGCCGAAGTAACGCACCGCGGCCTCGAGGGAGCGCGTCTCGCGGGGCCGGAACACGAACGCGACGACGGGCGCGATGAGGGCGCCGACGAGGACGACGAAGAGCGGCAGCGCTTGCGTGGTCACGAGGAGCAGGTGCGTCGCGCCTGCGACGAAGAGCGCGGCGGGATGGAAGTTCGGCAGCGGCTCCACGAGGGCGACGAAGAGCGCGACGATGATGAGGAGCGCGATCAGCGCCTCGTCGACCAGTCGCGCGACGCCGGTCATGCGTAGCGTGACGTCCGCGACGCGGTCCTCCTGCGACACGGTGAGCGCGGTGACGGCCGCGAAGCCGATGACGAGCGCGGCGATCGACACCGCCGAGAGCACGCGCGGCCAGCGCCGCAGGAAGACCGACGCGATCGCGGCGCCGATGAGGACGGCGGCGGGGAGGAGCAGCTCGCTCACGCGTGCTCCTCGACGCCGCGCTGGAGCGCGATGAGGTACGCGCCGACCAGCGTGAGCACGACGTCGAGCCAGGCGAAGCCGACCGACGTGGCGAGGTGGGGGCCGGGCTCGAACCGGACGACGTCGAGCGTGCCGGTCAGCATGAGCAGGGATCCGATCACCGCGCGGACCGGCCCGCGCGCCGCGATGAGGATGCCGAGCCCGATCGCGATCAGCCAGAACGCCGACAGCTGCAGGTACGCGTCGATCTCCTTGGAATAGAACACGCGGTACGCGAGCGTCGTCGTGATCGCCGAGATCGCGATCGCCGGCCAGACCCGCCAGCCCGGCTCCTCGCCGAAGCTGGCGTCGCCCGCCGCGAGGTAGAGCGTCACCGCGACCGCGAGCGCCGCCGCGCCGGAGAGGGTGATCTCCGCGCGCGGCGTCTGCCCGGTCACGAGCGCGTTGCTCGCGGCGAAGACCGCGATGAGCCCGATCGCGGCGAAGCGCAGCTGGCGCGTCGCCAGCACGAACAGCGACGCGAACACGACGACGCCGGCCGCGATCATCGCGACGCCGCGCCGAGCGCGCGCACTACGTCGTCGCCGCCCAGATCAGCGCGAGCGCGATGAGGGCCGTCGCCAGCCAGACGCCGGCGCGGTCCTCGAGCGTCGCGAAACTCGAGCCGATGCGCTCGGACCACGCCTCCACGCCGCGGTACGCGAGCGCGAGCGCGGGGACCGGATCGCTCGCGAGCAGGACGCGGCGGAGGAGCGACATGCCGCGCGCGCCGATGCGAGCGCGGATCGTGCCCGGAAGCGCGACGATCAGGACGGCGAGCGCGACGGCGAGAAGCGTCAGCGCGACGAGCACGAGATCCAGCGCCTCCGCGGGCAGCGGACCGAGCACGTCGACCGCCGCCGCCGTGGCGGGGAGCGACGCGACGAGCGAGACGACGAAGACGACGGCGACGGCGACGAGCGCCGCGAAGGCACGCTCGACGATCGCGCCGGCCGGATGCGTGCCGCTCTCGCGGACCGCGTGACCGAGCTCGAGGAGGGCGGCCCAGGCGAGCACGACGCCGGCGAGCGCGCCGGCGATCGGGTCGGAAGCGAACGCGACGCCGGCGACGGCGAGGAACGGGCCGACGAGATTCAGGAGGCGGGCGCTCGCGGCGATCGCGGCACCCGCGGCGCCGGGCGGCGTCGCCGACTCGATCACGAGCGCGACCGACGACGCGACGAGACCGAAGAGCGACGCGGCGAGCGCCGGCGCCGACCCGGAAGCAAGGGCGGCCCACACGACGGCGATCCGCACGTCGAACCGCGCGACCGCCCACTCCTCCACGAGAGCCGTCGAGGCGACGGTCGCGTAGACGATCGTGAGCAGCGCGATGAGCGTCATGACGTGCGCGACGCTCATGTACGGGAGCGCGATCGCGGCCGCGACGAAGGCGCCCGCGGCAAGGCTTCGCCGCGCAAGCGCCTCCCGCGGCGCCGCCCGCACCGCGATCGCGCCGGCGACGACGACGAGCGCGAGGATCGCCGCATGCGCCTCGACGGAGATGTCCGGGAGCCGGAGCTCGTCGGGCCGGAGCCCGGACGCGGCGATGATGCGGAACGCGACGACTGTGCCGGCGACCGCCGTCGGGAACAGCGCGAGGCCGCGCAGCTGCGACAACGGCGTGCGCGGTTCGGCGGCGGATCGCTCGTAGCGCCAGGGGACGAACGGATACAGACCGCCGAAGAGCGCCGCGCCGAGGACCGCGGCGAGGACGACGCTGGACGAAATCGCGCCGCGCGCGATGTCGTCGAGCTCGAACGATGGCGCGCCGGCGCGCGCGAGGAGGAGCGCGCTCGCGATCAGCGACTGCACGCCGAGCGCGAGGAGCGCCGCGAGCCGCGCCGCGGCCGCCTGTGGCGCGACGAACAGGGCCGCCGCCACCGCGAGGGCGGCCGAAGCGCCGGCGACGATCGCGGCGACGACGACGTCCGTGACCGCGCACAGTGCGATGAGCGCGATGCCGAGGAGCGCGAGGAGCGCCGGCGCGATCGGTCCTCCGGCGCCCATCGACGCCACCATCGCCACGGCGGTGGCGACGGCGACCGCCGCCGCCGCAGTGACCGCGAGCGGGTCGATGTGGTACGACGCTTGCACAGTCGCCCCGCCGACCGCGGCCCATTCCCATAGCGTCCGACCGGCCGTGTGTCCTAGCTCCGTACGTCCGACGACCGCGAGCGGACCAATCGCGAACACCGTGACCAGCGCGATCGCGATCCACGGAGGGAGAACACGAATCAGCACGACGGTCGCGCCGAGGGCGAGACCGATGATCGACGAAACGAGCAACGGCGCTGGATCCGGGACCACGGAGAGGGGATGTTAGGTTAGGGGCGTGATGGAGATCGGGCCGCAGCTGCTACCGCGGCTGCAATTGAAGGTCACACCCAAGCAGATCGCCGCGAACTACATCCTGCAGCTGTCCTCGATGGAGCTGCAGGATCTGATCAACGAAGAGCTCCAGGAGAACCCCGCACTCGAGCAGACCGAGACGGCCGCATGCCCGCTGTGCGGCAATCCGATCACCGGACCGGTGTGCCTGACGTGCTTCGGTCCGACACAGTCGGGCGCGACGACCTACGACCCGGACTTCGAGCCGCTCGAGGGCTCGAGCCTGATGCTGCGCGACGAAGACGACGACGAGCTCAATCCGATCGTGCGCGCGGAGGCGGAGCAGACGCTCGCCGAATACCTGCTGTGGAACCTGCGCGCGAGCCTGCCGCGTCACCTGTACGCGATCGCCGAGTATCTGGTCGGCAACCTCGACGAGAGCGGCTACCTCCGCATGAGCGTCGACGAGATCGCTCGCACCATCGGCGCCGCCCGCCGCGACGTGGAACGCGCGCTCGCGGCGCTGCAGGCGGTCGAGCCGGTCGGCATCGGGGCTCGCGACACCCGCGAGTGCCTCCTGCTCCAGCTCGATCATCTCGCCGAGGAGGAGGGCCTTACGCACCCGCACGCGCGCGCGATCGTGGCGGAGCACTTCAAGGAGCTCGGCGAGCGGAAGTTCGGCGAGATCGCGTCGTCGCTGCGCATCTCGCGCGAGGATGTCCAGGACGCGCTCGACTTCATCAAGGACAACCTCAATCCGTACCCCGCCCACGGCTTCGCGATCGGGCCAGAGGGCGCGGTCGGGAGCCGCGAGACCGCGCTCCGTCCCGATGTGATCATCCGCAAGAACGAGCAGGGCGACTACGAGATCGAGGTCATCGAGTCGCGCCGCTACACGCTCCGCGTCAGCCCCCTGTACCGCGACCTTGTCGGCAAGATGCAGGCGCTGCGGGGCGCGGCGCGCGCGGATTCCTCGCTGCAGCTCGGCGACAAGGATCGTCAGCACATCCGCGAGTACGTCACGCGCGCGAAGTTCTTCATCGACAACATCAACCAGCGGCGGCGCACGATCAAGCGGATCACCGAGACGATCGTCGAGTGCCAGCGCGAGTTCCTCGACAGCGGCATCCAGCACCTTCGCCCGCTCACGCGGGCCGAGGTGGGCGAGCGCATCGGGATGCACGAGTCGACGGTGAGCCGCGCCACGGCGGGGAAGTACGTCATGCTCCCGAACCGCGAGGTCGTGCCGTTCTCGATGTTCTTCACCGCCTCGCTCGGCGTGAAGGACGTGATCCGCAACCTCATCGACGCCGAGGAAGCGCGCCGCCCGCTCTCGGACCGGGAGATCGTGGAGAAGCTGCGCGACGAGGGCATCATCCTGGCGCGCCGCACCGTCGCGAAGTACCGCGACGAGATGAAGATCCTCCCCGCCCGTCTCCGCCGGCGCGCCTAGACTGGCCGGGTCGGCTAACATCTCTGCCGGACCCGCGGGCGGATCCTTTCGATTTGTCCCTGGTTATTGATCGACCAAAGGCAAATCGAAAGGGTCCGAAGTTTTTGTCTCCTTCTGATCGCTTTTGGGGGGTTACGTGGATCTCACCGCCATCGTTCCGTTCTCCGGTCTGCTCGGCGTCGTCGTCGCCGGCTACTTCGCGTGGGATGTACTCCGCTCGCCGCAGGGCACGCCGAAGATGCAGGAGGTGGCGGGCGCGATCTACGAGGCCGCGGTCGCCTTCATCAACCGGCAGTACCGCACGATCGCCCTGCTCGCCGTGTTCGCCGCCGTCTTCATCGCCGTCGTCATCTATGTGTTCGAGACGGCGCCTGTCGGCGTCAGCAAGGAGGAGCTCGCGATCAAGACCGCCGGCGCCTTCTTCGTCGGCGCCATCGCCTCGATGCTGTCCGGGATCATCGGCATGTTCGTCGCGGTGAAGTCGAACCTGCGCACCGCGGCCGCGGCGCAGCACTCGCTCCGCGACGCGATCCGCATCTCGCTCCGCGGCGGCGCCGTCTCCGGCATCCTCGTCGTCAGTCTCTCGCTGATCGGCGTCTTCGTGATGTTCGTGCTGTACGGCGGGCTCGACAAGCCAGACCAGGCGCCGTTCACCATCGTCGGCTTCGGCTTCGGCGCGTCGTTCGTCGCGCTGTTCGCGCAGCTCGGTGGCGGCATCTACACGAAGGCCGCCGACCTCGGAGCCGACCTCGTCGGGAAGGTCGAGGCCGGCATCCCGGAGGACGATCCGCGCAACGCCGCCGTCGTGGCCGATCTCGTCGGCGACAACGTCGGCGACTGCGCCGGCCGCGGTGCCGACCTCTTCGAGTCGACGGCGGCCGAGAACATCGGCGCGATGATCCTCGGCGTCGCGATCTTCCTCGCCACGCACAACGTCGCGTGGATCCTGTTCCCCCTCGTCGTCCGTGGCTTCGGCCTCGTCGCGTCCGTCGTGGGGATCTTCCTCGTGCGCGGGCGAGAGGGCGGCGATCCGATGGGCGCGCTCATCCGCGGTTACGCCGTCGCCGCCGCGCTGTGCATCGCGTTCATGTGGTTCGTCACCCAGGCGATGCTGAACCAGGGCGGGCAGGCGCACTGGTTCTTCGTCGCCGGCGTCGTCGGCATCCTCACGAGCCTCGCCTTCGTCGGCATCACCGTCTACTACACCGCCGGCAGCTGGCGGCCGGTGCAGGAGATCGCCCTCGCGGCGAAGACGGGGCCGGCGACGACGATCATCTCCGGCACGGCCGTCGGCTTCGAGACGACCGCGCTGTCCGCGATCGCCATCGCCATTGCCCTGTTCGCCGCGTTCACCGCCGGGGCGCAGACAGGGCTCCCGAACGGCGGCGTCTACGGGACCGCCGTCGCGACGATGGGCATGCTCATGACCGCGGCCTTCGTCTTGGCGATGGATACCTTCGGGCCGATCACGGACAACGCCGGCGGCATCGCGCAGATGTCTGGGGCGGAGGAGAAGGCGCGGCACATCACCGACTCCCTCGACGCCGTCGGCAACACGACAAAGGCGTTGACGAAGGGCTACGCGGTCGGCTCCGCGATGCTCGCGGCGTTCCTGCTCTTCAGCGCCTACCTCGACCGCATCACGCAGCTCCGTCACGATCGGGGCATCGCCGGCGACTTCCACGTCGTCGACCTCGCGAACGTGCAGGTATTCATCGGCGGATTCCTCGGCGCGATGCTCGTGTACCTCTTCTCCTCGCTCGCCATCCGCGCCGTCGGGCGCGCGGGAGGCGCGATCATCGAGGAGGTCCGCGCGCAGTTCCGCGCCGACCCGGGGATCCTCGCCGGCACCTCGCGGCCGGACTACGCCCGCGTCGTCGACATCACCACGCGCTCCGCGCTGCGCAATATGATCGCGCCGGGCGTGCTCGCCGTCGGTGCGCCGATCATCGTCGGACTGCTCCTCCGCGCCGAGGCCGAGGCCGCGATGCTCATGGTCGGCACGATGGCGGGGGTCCTCCTCGCGACGGTGCTGAACAACGGCGGCGGCGCGTGGGATAACGCGAAGAAGTTCATCGAAGCCGGCCACCTCCTCGACGACGGAGGCCGGGTCATCGGAAAGGGGACACCGGCGCACGCCGCCGCGGTCGTCGGCGACACCGTGGGCGATCCGTTCAAGGACACGGCCGGCCCGAGCCTCCACGTGCTCGTGAAACTGCTGTCCACGATCACGCTCGTCCTCGCGCCGCTCTTCATCTGACGGAGCGTCCGATCGGGGAGGACGTCCGCGCGGCGCTCCTGCGCCGGCGTCTGGTGATGCTCGACCGGCGCATCGACGCTCCTGCGGCGAACGCCGCGATCGCGCAGCTGTTGCTGCTCGATGCCGACGACACGGACGCGGAGATCCGCGTGATCGTGAACGCGAACGGCGGGGAGATCGGCGCCGGTCTCGCGCTGCACGACGTCCTGCGGCGCTCGCGCGCGCCGATCGCGACGCTGTGCGTCGGCGAGGCGCGCGGCGTCGCGGTCCTCGTGCTCGCCGGCGGGACGCACCGCCGCCGGGCGATGACCGGAAGCGCGCGGGTGCGCCTCGAGCTCGGCGACGCGGAACGATCAGGGTCGTTCCGTGACGTCGAGGCGTGGGCGAAGGAGCTGGACGAGCTCGCGCTCCGTTTCGCGCGCGCGCTCGCCGCCGACTGCGGCCGGCATGTCGAGGAGGTCGAGCACGACCTCCATCGCGGCCGCGCGCTCGATGCGGCGGAGGCGGTCGCTTACGGGATCGTCGACGCGGTCCTTCAGGACTCGACGAAGAGGTCGTCCGCGTAGCAGTACCGCCACGTCTCGCCCGGCTCGAAGGACCGGATCACCGGATGCGACGTCTTGCGGTAGTGCTTCGTCGCATGCCGGTTCGGCGAGTCGTCGCAGCAGCCGACGTGGCCGCACTGAAGGCATAGCCGCAGATGGACCCACTGGTCACCGGTCTTCAGGCACTCCTCGCAGCCGCGCGGCGTGTTCGGCTTGTGATCGCGCGCCGACATGAGGTGCGTGCAGAGGGTCGTTTCGGTGCTCACGCTGGTCAGGTGAGTGTAGGCGCATGGTGGGGCGCGAGGTGATGGCTACTCTCGACGCATTGTTCGCACGCCGCAGCGCCATCCTCCTCGCGGCGGTGCTCGTCGCGGCGTGCGCGCCGCAGGCTGCCCCCGCGCCGACCGCGCAACCTACTTCCGTCGCGACGCCGACCGCGACGCCGAGCCCGACCGCGTCGGTCGGATGTCCGGAGCGAACACTCGCGACGATGACGATGGCGCAGCGCGTCGGGCAGCTCTTCCTGCTCGGACTCGCCGGCGATCGTCTCGGCGCGGCCGAGATCGACGCGATCCGCACCCGCCACCTCGGCTCGGTGTGGTTCGTCGAGCAGAGCTCGGCCGGCGTCGCCGCGATCCGCGCCGTCGCGGACGCCGTGCAGTCGCTCGTCACAGCCGACGCGACGGCGAACGTGCGCTTCTTCGTCGCAGCGAATCAGGAGGGCGGGATCATCCAGTCCCTCAAGGGGCCGGGATTCTCGACGATCCCGAGCGCGGTGGACCAGGGCACGCTCGATCCCGCGGCGCTGCGGCAGCGCGCGGCCCAGTGGGGACGCGAGCTGCTCGCCGCCGGTGTGAACCTGAACTACGCGCCGGTGCTCGATGTCGTCCCGCCGGGCGAGGACGCACAGAACGAGCCGATCGGCGTGCTGCGCCGGGGCTACGGCCACGATCCGGCGACCGTGTCCGCGCACGGGCTCGCGTTCCTCGGCGGCATGCAGGACGCGGGGGTGATGGCGACGGCGAAGCACTTCCCCGGCCTCGGTCGCGTGAAGGGCAACACCGACTTCACCGCCGCGGTCGTCGACGACGCGACCACGAGCGACGACGCCGCGCTCGAGCCGTTCCGCGACGCGATCGGCGCGGGCGTGCCGCTCGTGATGGTCGCGCTCGCGACGTACACGCGGATAGATCCGCAGCGGCTCGCGGCCTTCTCGCCGCTCGTCATGCGGCAGATGCTCCGCGGAGCGCTCCGCTTCGGCGGCGTGATCGTCTCCGACGACCTCGGGGCGACCGTCGCCGTCGCGACGATTCCGCCGGACCGGCGCGCGCTCGACTTCCTCGACGCCGGCGGCGACCTCATCGTCTCGAAGACCGTCGCGCCGGCGATCGCGATGGCCGACGCCGTCGTGGCGCGGGCCGCGAGCGACGGCGCCTTCCGCGCACGCGTCGACGACGCCGCGCTGCGGGTGTTGCGCGCGAAGCAGTCGGCCGGGCTGCTGCGCTGCCCGTAGCGGCGATTACGCTGTCGCGGTTCGAGTGACGGAGCGGTAGTGCCGGAGCAGCGCGGCGCGCAGGTCGAGTTCCGCGACGTGACGAAGCGCTATCCCGATCAGGTCGCCGTCGATGGTCTGTCGTTCACGGTGCCGGCGGGACGGATCTGCGTCCTCGTCGGCCCGAGCGGCTCGGGGAAGACGACGTCGCTGAAGATGGTGAACCGACTCGTCGAGCCGACGAGCGGAGCGATCCTCATAGACGGAAAGAACGTGTTCGACGAGGATCCGACGGCGCTGCGCCGCCGGATCGGATACGTCATCCAGCAGGTCGGGCTGTTCCCGCATCAGACCATCGCCGAGAACGTCGCGACCGTGCCGCGGCTCCTGCGCTGGCCGCGGGCGCGCATCGACGCCCGGGTCGCCGAGCTGCTCGCGCTCGTCGGGCTCGACCCGGCGCGCTACGCGAGGCGCTATCCGGCGCAGCTCTCGGGTGGCGAGCGCCAGCGCGTCGGCGTCGCGCGCGCCCTCGCCGCCGCGCCGCCGGTGATGCTCCTCGACGAGCCGTTCGGGGCCGTCGATCCGATCGTGCGCGAGCGGCTGCAGAACGAGTTCCTCCAGATCCAGCGCGCCGAGGGCGTGACCGCGCTGTTCGTCACGCACGACATCGACGAGGCCATCAAGCTGGGCGACCGCGTCGCGGTCATGCGTGGCGGACGGCTCGTGCAGTTCGCGCCGCCGGGCGAGCTCCTGGCGCGACCGGCTGACGACTTCGTCGCGCGGTTCGTCGGCTCTGACCGCGGCCTCAAGCGGCTCGCGCTGCTCACCGTCGGCGGCGCCGACCTCCAGCCGCTCGATCCCTCGCGGGTCGATGGGCGCGCGCCGCGACTCGCGCCGTCGATGTCGCTCCGCGACGCGCTCGCGCTGATGCTCACGCACGAAGCCGAGGCCGCGCTCGTGTACGACGGCGACCGCTACCGCGGCGTGCTCACGCTCCGCCAGATCGGCCACATGATCCGGACCGAGGCATGACGCCCGGCGAGCCGATCATCCGCTGGGACTGGCTCGCGTCGCACGTCCCGGACTTCCTCGCCGCGGGCGCGCAGCACATTGAGCTCACGGTCATCGCGGTCACGGTGGGCTTCGCGATCGCATTCGCGCTATCGCTCGCGGCGCTGCGCTACCCGCGCCTGGAGGGCGCGATCACCGGCGTCACGGGGACGCTGTACACGATCCCGAGCCTGGCCCTCTTCTCGTTCCTCGTGCCGTTCACCGGGCTCGGCGTGCTGACGTCGGAGATCGGCCTCGTCGGCTACACGCTCCTCATCCTCATGCGCAACATCCTGGGCGGCATCCGTGGCGTGTCGGACGACGTCCGCGAGGCCGCGATCGGGATGGGGTATACGTCCGAACAGCTGCTGTGGCGGATCGAGGTGCCGCTCGCGCTCGCCGTCATCATCGCCGGCGTACGCATCGCGACGGTGACGACGATCGGCCTCGTGACGGTGACCGCGCTCATCGGCCAGGGCGGATTCGGCGCGCTGATCCTCGCCGGGATGCTGACCTTCTTCAGCACCGAGATCATCGCGGGCGCGACGCTCTCGGTGGCGCTCGCGGTGCTTGCCGACGCGTTGCTCGTCGCCGTCCAGCGCCGCCTCACGCCATGGACGAGGCCGGCATGACCCTCCTCGTCGCCGTCGCCGCGTGGTTCGCCGACACCGCGCACTACCAGGGACCGGATGCGGTGCAGGTCCGCATCCTCGAGCACGTGGAGCTCTCCGCCGTCGCGGTGCTCGTGGCGATCGCGCTCGCGCTGCCGGCGGGACTCCTCC
>DASQXO010000005.1:0-10776 GCA_035639655.1 Candidatus Dormiibacterota bacterium | reverse complement strand
TCGACGAGGCGGCGCGGGGCCCGCGCGCGCCCTCGCGCGACGGCGACGGACTCGTGCAGCCGACGATGGTGCCGCAGTACCTCGAGGGTCGCGCGCCCGAGCGGCAGCGCGAGGGACGCACCGCGGAGCGGCCGGCGTACTACGCGTACCCGCCGCTCAAGAAGCCGCACTGGAAGTTCCACGTTCCGCTCTACTTCTATCTCGGCGGCATCGCGGCGGGGACGCAGCTCGTCGCGTCGCTCGCCGCACTCTTCGGCGGCCGCCGCGAAGCGCCGGTCGTGCGCGCGGGCCGGTACCTGTCGGCGCCGCTCGTCGCGATCGCGCAGCTGCTCCTGATCGCCGATCTCGGAAGGCCCGAGCGCGCTCACCACATGTTCCGGATCGTCAAGACGCGCTCGCCGATGTCGATGGGTTCGTGGGGGCTCGCGCTCTTCAGCGGCGTCTCCGGCCTCCTCTTCGTGTTGCAGGGATTCGGCGACGTGCTGCGCGCGCGATGGGCGGCCGCGATCGCCATGCCGCTCGCGGTCCTCGCGATCCCGCCGTCGCTGTTCACCGGCGGCTACACCGGCGTGCTGCTGTCGGCGACGGCGGTGCCGTTATGGGCGAAAGGACGCGGCGCGCTTCCGCCGCTGTTCCTCTCGTCCGCGCTCGCGACCGGCGGCGCCGCGATCGGCGCGATGCTCGCGCTCGTCGGTCGCGCGCCGCGTTCGCCCGCGCTCGCGACCGCGATCGCCGCGGGACTCGCCGGCGAGCTCGCGGCGGAGGCGGCCCTCGAGGCGACGCTCGGCGAGTCGCGGAGGCACCTGACCGCGCCGCCGGAGGCGATCCGCCATCGCGCGGCGGTCGCGCTCGGCGTCGTCGCGCCGCTCGTGCTGCTCGCGCCCGCGATCGGAGGGCGCGCGCCGTCCGCGTCGCGGCTGCTCCTCGCGAGCGCGCTCGCGCTGGCCGGCGGACTTGTGACGCGGTTCTCGATCATCGAGGCCGGGAAGCACTCGGCCGACGACGCGTCGAGCTACTGGGACTGGACGCACAGATGAGCGACCGCGCCACCATCGACGGCGTCGTCACGCTCATGCAGGAGGATCGCTTCCGCGTCGAGACGCGCGACGGTCGCGGCGCACTCTTCACGCTCAGCAGGGAGGCGAATGTCGGGGTGCCGGACCTCGAGCGGATCGTCGGGACGGGTGAGGCGGTCCGCGTCTCGTACGTCGGCGAGCCGGATGTCGGCGCGACGGCCGTTCGCGTCGAGCGAACCGAGAAGGCCGGCGCGAGCCGGTAGCGGTCGCGCACGGCACGCCGTGACACTCTTCCGAACGTGCATCAGCGAGATCCTGCACGCGCTGGGGGTACGCTCGCGAGGTGGCGCACTACATTTTCAATTTCGGGAAGGCGGACTCGGCGACGGCGCCAGCAGTACGCGAACATGCCACTGCATTCCTGCGGGCGAGGATGTGGGGCATCGACGCAGGCGAGCGGCACCGCAGCGCCCTCGCCGCCGGCGACCTCGTTCTCATCTACCTGGGCGCGCCCGCGCGGGAGTTCATCGGCCGCGCCGAGCTTGCTTCAGCGGTCCATGACTGGACAGCGTCCGAGGCAGAGGTGTACCCGGGCGATTCCCCGAGCGGAGTGTTGCTGACTGCGGTCGAGGACTGGAACCCGCCGGTACCGATGAATGCCGTGCTGTCGCAAATCGGTCCGGGCGAGAAAGCCAAGGCCGATTTCGAATGGGGCGTCGTTCGGATCACCGCTCACGAATATGAGACCGCCCTCGCCGTGGCGGCCGGACGCGCGCCCTCGGCCGGCCAATCCGCACGGCGCGCCTCGCGCGTCGATCCATCTGCGAGGTGAGACTCGATCGTAATAGGCTCGAGCGACAGTCCTGAACCCTCACGCAAAAGCGCCTCTGGCGCACCGGCTGCTATGCGCCGGATGCGAAGGAGGTGCGCATGGATGCGCTCGCGCTGCTCAAACAGGACCACGACCAGGTCAAGCGGATGCTGAAGCAGCTTGCCGATGAGGAGGACGTCGGCAGGCGCGGCGAGCTGTTCGGGCAGCTCGTGAGGGATCTAACGGTGCACGAGAACATCGAGGAAGAACTGTTTTACCCCGCGCTCAAACAGAAGCCCGAGGCGAAGCAGGACGTGCTCGAGGCGTTCGAGGAGCATCACCTCGTCGACGAGGTCATGAGCGACATCGAAGACACGGCCCTCGACTCGGTCGACTGGAAGGCGAAATTCACGGTGCTGACGGAGCAGCTCGAACACCACATCCAGGACGAGGAGACGAAGCTCTTCGCTGAGGCACGCCGCGCGTTCGACGAGCGCGAGCTGGCCGACCTCGGCGCGCGGATGGCCGCGTTGAAGGAAGACGAAGCCCAAGAGGTCGAGGCCGAGCAGGCCGAGGAGTTGGAAGAGCTCCAGAAAGACTGACCGCTCACCGTAGGAGCGAGGGCTCTGTCAAGGGTCTCACTGGCACAGCGGCTGCACGGACAGCCCTCATCTTTTCGCGAGGAGGGGCTTCAATGCGTAGCGACACGGATATGACGGTCGTGCGCCGCGGCGAGCCCTGGCGCGCCTGGCCCGTGTACTGGAGCGCGGTCTGGGTCGGTGTGCTCGCCGGGCTGGCCGCCGCCGTCGTCATCGGTCTCGTCAGCATCGGTCTTGGCGCCCACACGCGAGCCGCGCCGACTCCCGGCGGACCGTACGGCGGGCTCAACCTTGCCGGTGCGGCGTTCGCGGTCATCGGCGCGTTCTTCTCCGGTGTGATCGGCGGTTGGGTCGCGGCGAAGATCGCCGGACTCACGCGCGCCGAACCGGCGATCCTGCATGGGGCACTCGTGTGGCTGGTCGGCATCCCGCTCCTGCTGCTGGCCATCGCGATCGGAGGCGCCTCGTATCTGGGCGGCTGGTTCGCCGGCATGTCGGTGCCGCTCGGTCAAACGGCGGCGCAGAACGTGTCCGAGGGCGCCGCGCGCAGCGCCGCGGCGTACGCCGTCGCGGGTCTGCTGATCGGCCTCATCGGCTCGGTGATCGGTGGCTGGATGGCGTCAGGCGAACCCATGACGCTCGCGCTCGAGCGGCGTCGCGATCTCATGAAGCGCGATGAGGTCGAGATGCGCCGCGCGGATGTGCGGTAAAACGGAGGTAGAGAGATGATCCTGATCCTGTTGTGGCTCCTGGGAGTCCCCCTCGGCCTGATCATCCTGCTCTGGCTGCTCGGCCTCGGTCGGTAGCGCGTCGCGGTCCTAGAAAGCGTGAGCGGCGGTCCTTCACAGGACCGCCGCTCTTTCTTCCGCGCGAGGGACGTTCGTCAGCGACGTCGGCGCTCGGCCGGAGGCACGAGGTCGCCGTCGCCGCGCATCGGCTCCGGCTCGCTCATCCGCCGTGTCGCGCCGGGCTCGGGGGTCGCGGCCTGATCGCGCGCGGCGTCGACCGCCCGCGACATCCGCGTACCGACCTCGCCGCTGCGCTGGTACCAACCGGAGAGGATCTCGTTCGCCACCTCGCGGCCACCGAGGCCGAAGGCAAGGCCGGCCGCGAGCGCGGTCGCCGCCACCACGCCGGTGAAGAGGATGTTCACGATGTTCGCGGCGATCCCGATCTGATTCACTGCGATGAGGACCGCGAAGGCCCACACCGCGACGCTCGTGATGGTCGCGAGCAGATCGGGATTGGCGAAGCCCGCCTCCGAGGTCGCGCCGCGCACGAGGCGCGAGAGCGCCGTGGCGGCGAGGCCGCCGATGACGAGCGTGACGATCGCCACCACCAGGTTCGGCAGCCAGAGCAGGAGGTTCTGCAGGACCTGCGAGACCGCCGGCAGACCGAGCGCGTCGAAGGCGACGACGAGCGCGATCAGTCGGATGAACCACTTGGCGATGTCGCCGATGAGCTGCGAGGCCGTCATTTGCATGCCCATCTGCCGGACGAAGCCGCGGAGACCGGATCGTTCCGCGAGCCGCTCGAAGTCGATCGTCCGCAGCAGGCGCGTGACCACGCCGCCGACGGCGGCGGCGATGATCCAGCCGACGATGAGGATGAGCGCGAAGGCGATGAGCTTTGGTATCCCGCCGAGCAGGAGCGCCAGCGCCGCGGCCATCGAGGTCATGAACGCGGTGCCCCAGTCGGTGATCGGTGTAACTGGCATGGAGTCCCTCCCGTGATGTCGTCGCCGGCCCGGTGTGCAGCGGGGGTGCCACGGAGCCCGCGGGTGTCGACACTTTCGTGGTAGAACTGATGTTCTACAATGTGCGGCAACGGCCGCGACTGGTGCGGCTGGTACGGTCGATAGGGGAGTAGCGCGATGGCGTCGGCGAGCTACACGGAGATCACCTGCAAGAGCGCACTCACGCGCGTCCAGGGCATGCCGTTTCAGTGGAGCCTGAACCCGTACCGGGGCTGCACCGCCGGCTGCACGTACTGCTACGCGCGCGAGTACCACGCGAAGATGGACCGGGACATCGGCCGCGGCTTCGACAGTCGGATCGAGGTGAAGGCGAACTTCGCCGAGGTCCTGCGGCGGGAGCTGTCGAGCGGACGGCGCAGCGGCGCCGTCGCGATGGGCACGGCGACGGATCCATACCAGGCGGCGGAGGGCCGCTACCGTCTGTCGCGCAAGTCAATCGAGGCCCTCATCGACTACCCGATGCCGCTCTCGATCGTCACGAAGTCCGCGATGATCGTTCGCGACGCGGATCTACTCGCGGCGCTCTCGGGACACACCGACGTGCGCGTGTACTTCAGCATCGGCAGCGTCGATCCCGATGTCGCGCGGCGAGCCGAGCCGCAGGCGCCGCCGCCGGACAAGCGGCTCGAGGGGCTGCGGCGTCTGCGCGAGCGCGGCGTTCGCGCCGGCGTGCTGCTCGCGCCGATCCTGCCCGGCCTCTCGGATTCGGAGGAGTCGATGGAGGCGGTCGCGCTCGCGGCCTCGGCGAACGGCGCGTGCTTCCTGCACCCGCGCCTGCTGAAGCTCGACCCGCACGTGAAGGAGTTCTACTTCGCGTTCCTGCTCGCGGAGTTCCCGGCGCTCGTCGAGACACACCGCGCGCTGTACGCGCGCGGCGTGCACGCGGACAAGGCCTACGCCCGGGAGATCGATCGACGTGTGGAACGGGTGCGCGCGCGCTACCGCTTCGACGCGATCGAGGCGGAGGATGAGCCGGTGACGCCGGAGCAGATGACCCTGACGCTCGCGAGCTGAGCTACGCGGCGCGCGACGGCTTGCGCCCGACGCGCCGGGCGCGTTCCGCCTTCTTCGTCTGCTCGACGGACCGCTTCAGCGCTTCCATGAGGTCGGCGACCGCCGTCGGCTCCGGCTCCTCGACCTCGATGACCTCTTCCTTGCCCTTCTCCTTCGCCTTGATGAGATCCATGAGCGCCTCGCGGTACTCGTCCTTGAACTCGCCGGGATCGAACTTGGCGGTCATCGCGTCGATGAGCGTCTTCGCCATCTGCAGCTCGCGCGGGTTCACGCTGACGCGCTCGGGCAGGTCGAGCTCAGCGGACGAGCGGATCTCGTCCGGCCAGAACAGCGTGTTCATCAGGATCACCTCGTCGACCGGACGCAGCGCGCACAGGTGCTCGCGATCGCGGAACGCGACCTTCGCGATGGCGAGCCGATCCGAGTCGTCGAGCGCCTTTCGCAACAGCGCGTAGGGTTTCGCCGCGGCCTGCTCCGGCTCGAGGTAGTACGCGCTCTGGTAGTACAGCTCGCCCTGGACGTCGTCGTCTTTGACGAAGCGTGCGATCTCGATCGTCTTCGTCGTCGGCAGCGGGATCTTCTCCAGGTCCTCCTCGTCGAGGATCACGTACCGTCCGCGCGAGACCTCGAAGCCGCGGAGCGCGTCGTTCCACGCGACCTCGTGGTCTCCCTCGACGCACCAGCGCCGCATCTTGATCGGCTCCTTGTGCTTCGGACAGAGCAGGCGGAAGTGCACGGACTTGCTCTGCGTCGCGAGGTAGACGCGGATCGGGATGGCCACGAGACCGAAGCTGATGACGCCTCGCCAGATCGAGCGCGGCATGCCTCAAGACCGATGCAAGCGCGACGCCAGTCAGCGCGGCGGGACGATCACGCGCCCGGCGCGTCCGGTCCGGCGCTCGTACGCGTGACACGCCGAGGCGGCGATCTCTCGCTCGGACCCGATGCGAGCGACCGCGACGACCGATCCGCCGAAACCGCCGCCGGTCAGCCGCGCGCCGAAGGCGCCGGCGTGACGGAGCGCCTCCGCGAGCGCGTCGACCTCGGGCACGGAGACGTCGAAGTCGTCGCGCTGCGAGGCGTGGGACGCATCGAACAGCGCGCCAAGGCGCTCGACGTCGCCGCCGGAGAGCGCCGTCGCCGCCTCCCGCACGCGCTCGTTCTCGTTCAGGACGTGGCGCGCTCGCCGCGCGAGGACGGCGGGCAGCCGGTCCAGCGCGTTCAGGTCGCGCACGTTCCGCAGCGAGGCGACGCCGAGGAGTCGCGCCGCCTCCTCGCACTCGGCCCGGCGCCTGTTGTAGTCGCCGCCCGCGTGGGCGTGCCGCACGCCGGAGTCGATCACGACGAACGCGATCCCGGTCGGGATCGGCACGCGATCGACGGCGAGGTCAGCGGTGTCGATGCGCAGCGCCTCGCCCAGCCGGCCGAGGCTCGCGGCGAGCTGGTCCATGATCCCCACGCGCGCGCCGACGAACTCGACCTCGGCGCGCTGCGCCGCGAGCGCGAGGGTGGTGTCGTCGAACGACAGCGCGAACGCCTCGCGGAGCGCGCGGAGGAGCGCGACGAGGAAGGCCGCGCTCGAGGACAACCCCGCACCGACGGGGACGTCGCTCCGCACCTCCGCGTCGAACCCGCGGATCGTGAAGCCCGAGGCGCGCAGCGTCGCGGTGCACGCCGCCGCGTAGTCGGACCAATCGCCGGATCGCTTCTCTTGTCCGAGCCGGTACGACGCGTCGCCGAAGGCGTCGGTGCGGATGCGCACGAGATCGTCGGGGCGCGCCTCGAGCGTCAGCTGCGTGCGCTGGGGGACGAGCGTCGGGAGGACGAGGCCGAGGTTGTAGTCGGTGTGCTCGCCCATGAGGTTGACCCGCCCGTGCGCATCGGCGCGGACCATCGCGACACCGTACGGCACGCGGGCTGCGGAAGCGTCGCGGCATGCCGCGGCTCGATTCGCGGACCACGGCGCTCGCGCACGGCCTCTACTACGCCATCGGTGGCGCCTGGCCGCTCGTGAGCATCGAGAGCTTCGAGAAGGTGACCGGCGGGAAGTGGGACGACTGGCTCGTTCGCACCGTCGGCTGGCTGATGGTCGCGCTCGCCGGCGGATTCCTTCCCGCGTCGCGCCGCGGCGTGCCGCGCGAGCTGAAGATCGTCGGCGTGCTCTCGAGCGCGAGCGTCGGCGGCATCGCCGCGTACTACGCCGCGCGCGGCCGGATCTCGAAGCTCTACTTCCTTGACGCCGCGCTGCAGTTCGCGCTCACCGCGCTCTGGATCCGCGCGCTGACTGAACCGGAGACGACGCCCGCCGCGGCCGAGGAGCGCGCGCGCCGCGACGAGGTCGCCGAGGCGGCGGTCGAGTCGATCGTCTAACGGTCGTCGGCGAGCGCGCCGCGCGGAAGATCGACGGCGAGCGGCAACGACGAACGCGCCCACGCCGAGAGCCGCTTGCCGGGGACCCAGCTCTCGTACTTCGTCGCGAGCGTCTGTCGCGCGGTGAGCTCCTCGGCGCGGTCCTCGGTGGCGCGGGCGCGGCCGTCGAGCGTCGTCCGGCCGAGCCGCACCTTCACGCGCGGGTTCGCGCGCGCGTTGCGAAGCCAGTCGGCGCGATCGCCGCCGCCCGAGAGGAAGTAGATGGTGTCGCCGCGCACGCCGAACCAGAGCTCGACGGTGTGTTCGCGACCGCTGCGCCGGCCCATCGTGGTCAGGTACGCGAACTCGCGACGCCGGGGCACGACTACCGCGGCCGGAGGGGCTTGAGGCGCTCGCCCCAGTCGGCGAGCGAATCGATGATCGGCTTCAGGCTCACGCCGGCCTCGGTGAGCCGGTACTCGACCCGCGGCGGGACCTCCGCGTACACCGTCCGCGTCACGAGGCCGAGCTGCTCGAGCTCGCGCAGGCGCGCGGTGAGCATCTTCGGGCTCGCGCCCTCGATGAGCCGCTCGAGCTCGCCGAACCGGCGCGGCCCGGCCATGAGGTTGTGCAGGATCAGGAGCGTCCACTTCGCGCCGACGACGGCGAGCGCGCGCTCCACCGGGCAGGCATGCCCCGCCGCCACACGACGGAGCTCGGGCGCACCGAGGCTGGTCACGTCGCCCTCCTCTTACGCACTTTTGGGTAACTAGTTTCCAATGGGAAGTATTGTACCTCGGGCGGTGTTGCGGGGACAAATACATCCATCAAAGGAGTGTGTCGTTCGCAACATGAAATGGGAGATCGACCCGGTCCACTCCACGATCGGGTTTTCGGCAAAGCACCTGATGGTGTCCACCGTTCGCGGCCGCTTCGGCGCCGTCCGCGGCACGATCGACCTCGATCCCGCCGATCCGGAGCGGGCGAGGGGAGAGGTCGTGGTCGATGCCGCGAGCGTCGATACGAACATGCCGATGCGCGACCAGCACCTTCGTTCCGCGGACTTCCTCGACGCCGAGAAGTTCCCGCACCTCGTCTACCGCATCTCGGGCGTGCGCCGGCTCGGGCCCGAGCGCTATCGCGTCGAGGGTGACCTCACGATCCGTGGTGTCACCCGTCCGATCGCGCTCGACGCCGAGCTGAGCGACGTCTTCCTCGACACACGCGGCCGCGCGCGCATCGCGGTGAGCGCGACAGGTTCGCTGGATCGCACCGAGTTCGGGCTGCGCTGGAACCAGACGCTCGAGACCGGCGCCGTGCTGGTAGGCGACCGCGTCAAGATCGAGCTCGAAGTCACCGCTGCGCAGGCCGCGGAGGCGATCGCGGCGTAACGAACCGCTATCGCGAGCGGCCAGGCGGCGATAGCATCCCGCGGATGCCCCGCGTCATCGCCCTCCAGCTGCACGAGCAGCGGTCCGTTCAGCCGCGCCCGGTGGGCGAGGTCGAGGCCGTCGTCGACGGCGGGCTCGTCGGCGACTCGCACGCCGAGAAGCACACGCGAGCGGTCCTCGTCGTCGACCGCGCGGCGCTCGACGCGCACGGCCTCGGCCCCGGCGACCTGCGCGAGCAGATCACCGTCGAGGGCCTCCCGGGCGTCACCGAGCTCGCCTCTGGAACGCTGCTGCGGGTCGGCGCGGTCACGCTGCGCGTGAACGGGCCGTGCGCGCCGTGCACCCACATCGGCGACATGCTGGGCGTCGAGGACGTCGAGGCGTTCCGGGCGTCGCTCCGCGGCCGGCGCGGCGCGCTGTGCACCGTCGTCCGCGCGGCCGGACCGATCCGCGTCGGCGACGGCGTCGAAGTCGAGGTGCTCCCCTCCCGAATTTCCCTTTCTGGAACTCGTCTTTAAATTCGGGAGGGTCGGCTTACCCCCGCATAGCGAGGAGAGCTGCGGCCGTGATCGCGAGGATCCCTGCGATCACGGCGGCGAGCGAATCCGGCGCGAACACGATCAGCGCGAGACCGATGAGCACGAGCGCGATCGCGAACGGTGTGGAGCGCCGCGTCAGCGTTGCGTGCTCACCGCCTCGGCCGTCGGCGCGAAGGCGTAGCGCCAGAGGAGCCCGCCGACGAGTCCGCCGAGCAGCGGTCCGATGACGTAGACCCACCAGCGGTCGAAGAAGAGCGCGGGGATGCCGGTCCCGAAGTAGCGGGCCGGATTCATCGCCGCGCCCGTGAGCGGGCCGCCGGCGAGGATGTCGACCATCACGGTGAGCCCGATGCCGAAGCCGGCGATGCGCGGCGCCGTCGGCGAGATCGCGGTGCCGAACACCGCGAGGACGAGGAACAGCGTCAGGCCGGCTTCGAGGAGGATCGCCACCGGGTCGCTCACGCCGACCGCCACCGCCGGCGTCCCGAGGTGCGTCATCGTGCGCGCCTTCTCCGGATAGACCGCGAGCGCGAAGAGACCGGCGAGGACGCCACCGCTGAGCTGCGCGATCCAGTACGGCACGACCCGCGCCCAGGGGAGCGCGCCGCCGACCGCGGCGGCGAACGACACCGCGGGATTGAAGTGACCGCCCGAGGTCGGACCGAAGATGGACACGGCGACCGCGAGCGCGATGCCGTGCGCGAGCGCGATGCCGAGGAGTCCGATCTGGCCGGCCGACGCGTCGGCGAGGATCGCGCCGGCCCCGATGCTGAAGAAGAAGAAGGTGCCGACGACCTCCGCGAGGAGTGCGCGGGTCGTCGGCGTCACGCGCGGCATCATATGCTGCGACTTCGATGGCGGACTTCAGGGCGAGCGAAGGACGTAAGGCCCAGATCCTCACGATCCGACCGCTGCCGAGCGAGACCGCGCCCGAGCGCGCGAACGGCGAGTGGGTCGAGATCATGGCGACCGAGGACGGCGATCTCGCCAATTGGCGGCTCATGCAGCTCCGTCCACGCTGGACCGATGACGTCACCCGCCCCGTCGCGTGGGACTGGGTGTACACGTTCGGCTCGCCCGCGTTCGTACGCGCCGGCGAGATCTATCGCATCCACTCAGGCTCGCGTGTGCGCGCGGCGACGCATCCGGAGCCGGACGACCTCGTTCCCGGTCGGAAGCACGTGTACGCCGCCGGACCGCTCGCGACCGCGCGGGTGCGATACCTTCCCGGCGACTACATCCGGCTCGTCGAGGCGTTCGGCGCGGTGATGGACGAGGTGATCGTCATCGCCGAGGCGAAG
>DASQXO010000004.1:0-11600 GCA_035639655.1 Candidatus Dormiibacterota bacterium | reverse complement strand
CCCGCGCGAGTCGCGCGGCTGCCTCGAGCAGTCCGTCCTCGGCGCCGGCGTGGACCGTCGCCATCAGACGGCCGCCGCCGCGACCGCGACGAGATCGCTCGCGTCGAGGGGCACGTCGGACTCGAGCCGCGAGAGCGTCGTCGGTCCGAGCGCGCTCACGGTCGCACCGCCCGGCTGCCGCTCGCCCAGCACTTCCTCGAGCGCGCCCATGAGCGACTCGAGCCGTGTCGGCTCCGCCGACACGAACGCACGCCCGGGGAGCTCGCGCCCGTCGATCGCGGCACTCGCGGCGAGCGCGACGCAGCGCGCCCAGACCGCCGCGTCGCCGGGTGCCGCGTCAGGCGGGCGCGCGGCGAAGGAGCTGTCGCCGAGCGAGAAGGAGCGGGCGCCGGCGGGCGCGCCGTCGCGAACGACCGCGATGCTGGTGACCTCGCTGCCGACGAACGCGACGATCGCGTCGCCGACGCCGCTCTCGCCGGCCAGCGCGCCGAGGGCGAGGGCGGCCGCGACGAGACGCGCGTTTCGCCCGAGTGGCGCGATCGCGGCCTCGACCCCGCTCGACTGCGCGAGCGGGACGATCGGCACGACCACGTCGATCTCGAGCACCTCGCCGCGCTGGCGTCCGGGGGCGACGAGCCGGTTGCCGTCGAGCCGAACGCGCGACGTGACCGTCTGCAGCGGGACGATCGCGCCTCGCCGAAGCGCCGGCTCGTCGGACACCGCCGCGACCGCGTCTCGCCTCGCGGTCGCGCACGCACGCTCGCTCGCGCGATGGAGCTCGCTCTCGCGCAGCGGCGTGTCGTGCGCTCGCGCCGCACGCCACGCCTGACGGTGGACACGAAGATCGTCGGTCGCGGTCGCGACCGCGAGGAGCTCGGCGCGACGGTCGGCGCGGTCCTCGGCGCGAGCGAGCGCGGCGCGCACGGCGCGCTCGACGGCATCGGGATCGCGTATCACGCCGCGCTCCATCGCGCCGGGCGCGAGCGGCTCGCGCTCGACGGCGCGGGCCGTGCGGCGCTCGGCGTCGCATTCGACGAGCGCGACGCGTGCGAGGGGGCCGTCGATATCGACGCCCGCGACGACGCGTGCGTGTTTCGCGGAGCGCGCGATCACCCCGGGGTCACTTGGCGCGCGAGAGCCGCTCCTTCGCCTCACGCTCGGCCGCGGCGATCGCCTCGCCGAGCTTCGACACCTGGGGACCGCCGCCCTGCGCGCTCTCGGGCCTGCCGCCGCCCTTTCCGCCGACGACGGTCGCGGCGAGCTTGACGAGCTCGTTCGCGTGCACCCGCGGGAGCAGATCCTTCGTCACGACGGTGATGACGGCCGCCGCCCCGTTCGTCTTCGCGCCGAGCACGATGACCCCCGACTTCATCCGGTCGCGCAGCCGATCGCCGATCTGGCGCAGGTGCTGCGGGTCCCGCGCGCTCACTTCGGCGGCGACGAGAAGGGCGCCGTCGAAGCGGGAAGCGCGCTCGAGGATGCCGTCGACGACGGCGTCCGCCTGATCGCGCTGCAGCCCGGTCATCTCGCGCTCGAGCCGCCTCTGCGCGTCGTGTAGCGACGCGACCGCCTCGGGCAGCCGGGAGCGCGGGACGCGCAACCGGTCGGCGAGGGCGCCGAGCGTCTCGCGCTGCTCGTTGACGTGCCGGATCGCGCCGTGCCCCGTGAGCGCCTCGATGCGCCGGACGCCGGTGCCGACGCTCTCTTCCCGCGTGATGAGGAACAGGCCGATCTCGCCGGTCGCGGCGACGTGCGTGCCGCCGCACAGCTCGCGCGAGAAGTCCTTCACCTCCATGACGCGGACCTGATCGGCGTACTTCTCGTCGAAGAGCGCGAGGGCGCCTGAGGCGAGCGCGTCGCTGAGCGGCATCTCGTGCGCGCGCACGGGCCGGTCGTCGAGGATCGCCTCGTTGATCTCGACCTCGATCCGCCGGAGCTGCTCCGGCGTCAGCGCGCGGTCGGAGGTGAAGTCGAAGCGCAGCCGCGCCGGCTCGACGAGCGAGCCGGCCTGATGCACGCCCTCGCCGAGCACGCGACGGACCGTGGCGTGGAGCATGTGCGTCGCGGTGTGGTTGCGCATCGTGTCGCGGCGCTTCGCCACGTCGACCTGCGCGTTCACGACGTCGCCGACGCGCAACGTGCCCTCGATCACCGAGACGGAGTGCACGATCACCGCTTCGGACGGCTCCTGCGTGTCGGTCACGATGGCGCGGCCGTTGTCGCCGACGAGCTCGCCGCTGTCGCCGACCTGGCCGCCGCCCTCGGGATAGAAGGGTGTGCGGTCGAGGACGATCTCGCACTCCATCCCCTTCGTCGCCTCGGCCACGACCGCCGTGCCGAGGAAGATGGCGACGACGCGCGACTCCTCGCGCAGCCGGCCGTACCCGACGAACGTGGACCGCAGCCCCTCGCGATCGCGGAGCTCGGTGTAGAACTGGCCGGCGCGCGCGGCCTCGTGCGGACCGAACTTCTGCCGCTGCCGCGACTGCTCGCGCTGCACGTCGAGCGCGCGCTCGAAGCCGCCCTCGTCGATCGCGACGCCCTCCTTCGCCGCGAGCTCGCGCGTGAGCTCGAGCGGGAAGCCGTACGTGTCGTGCAGGCGGAACGCGGTCTTCCCGTCGATCCGCGCGCCGCCGCGCGTCTTCGCCTCGCCGATCGCCTGCTCGAGCTGCGCGAGCCCGCTCGCGAGCGTGTTCGCGAACTTCTCCTCCTCGCCCTTCACCGTCTCGAGGATGCGGTCGCGCGCGCCGGTCAGCTCGTGGTAGTGGCGCTGCATGTCCTTGATCACTTCGGCGCAGACGGTGGTGAGGAACCCGGTCCGCAAGCCGAGCAGCCGGCCGTGGAGCGCGGCGCGGCGGATGAGGCGGCGCAGCACGTAGCCGCGCCACTCGTTCCCGGGGAGGATGCCGTCGGCGATGAGGAACGTCGCGCCGCGGGCGTGATCGGCGATGATGCGCATCGAGCGCGTCGCGTCGGCGTCCTCGCCGTACCGCTTCCCGGCGAGGTCCTCGATGCGCCCGACGATCCCGGTGAAGAGATCGGTGCGGTACGTGTCGGTGACGCCCTGCATCACCTGGCACAGCCGCTCCATCCCCATGCCCGTGTCGATGTTCTTCATCGGCAGCGGCACGAGCTCGCCGTCGCGCTGGTCGAACTCCTGGAACACGTAGTTCCACACCTCGAGGTACCGCTCGCACTCGTGCCCGGGGTAGCAGTCGTGCTCGGGCCAGCCCGGACGGGGTCCCCGATCGACCTGCAGCTCACTGCACGGGCCGCACGGTCCGACCGGGCCGGGCTTCCAGAAGTTCGGGCTCTCGCCCGTCTCCGGATCCGTCCCGAAGCGGAAGATGCGGCTCTCGGGCAGCTTGAGGTCGTCCCGCCAGACCTTGTAGGCCTCCTCGTCGGTCTCGTACACGGTGCCGACGAGCGTGTTCGGGTCGAGCTTCAGATGCTCGGTCGCGAACTCCCAGCCGTAGAGGATCGCCTCGCGCTTCCAGTAGTCGCCGATGGCGAAGTTGCCGAGCATCTCGAAGAACGTGTTGTGGTAGGTGTCGCCGACGTCGGCGAGGTCGGTGGTGCGGAAGCACTTCTGGATCGTGACGATGCGCCGCGCCGGCGGCTGCTTCTTGCCGGTGAAGTACGGGACGAGCGGGAGCATCCCCGCCGTCGTGAACAGCAGGCTCGGGTCGTCCCGCGGCACGAGCGACGCGCTCGGCAGCGGTTTGTGCCCTTTCGACTCGAAGAAGCGCACGAAGCGCTCGCGGATGGTCGCGCTATCCATCCGCATCAGTATGACGGCGGCCGCCGGCCGATCAGGCGGTCGCGCTGCCTCCGCCGCCGTCGCGCGGCCGGATCTCCTGCATCTGCTTGCGCGCCTCTTCGATGAGCTTCTGCGTCCTCACCTGCGCCTCCTCGGACGCGCGCCGCGCGCGCTCCGAGAGATCGTCGGCGCGGCGCCGCAGATCTTCGGTCGCGGCACGGAGTTCCTCGCGCGTCACGTCTCCGCGCTGCGGTGCGAAAAGCGCCATGGCGATGGCACCGACGATCGCACCAAGGATGAACTGCATCGGTCCGTTCCCTTCTCTACGTCGTTCGCCGTCTCGGATTATCCCTTAGCGCCCGTCGCGGCTCGACGAGCGCGACGACGGCGGTCGCAAACGCGCTCGCGACCGCCGCCAGCCCGAGCTGCGTGTCGCCGATCACGCCGATGCCGGACCGCGCGAGCTCGCCGGCGACCTGCGCAATGAGCGCACCGATCGCGCTCGCGAGCAGCGCCGCGGCAAGCAGCCGTGGCCGACCGACGAGCGCGCGCGCCGCGGTCGGGATCGCGATCGCGAGGAGGCCGAGCAGGACGAGCGACGGGGGCATCTAGGCCGCGGCGGCAGGGCGCCGCGGGCCGTGCACGATCGCGATCGCGCCCGCATCCTCGACGCCCTCGGCCTCCGGCACCTCGAGGCGCATGCGCGCGATCGACGCCGCGGCGAAGAGCGGCAGGAGGAAGAAATAGGAGAACAGGCTGCGCCAGGCGAAGAACAGTGGCACGAACGCGAGCACGAGGCCGAGCTCGGGTGAGCTCCGCCGCGTGCGCCAGCCGATCACGAGGCACACCACGATCGCAACGCTCTCGGCGACGGTATAGACGAGCGCGGGTGCGAGCGATAGCGGTCCGCCGGTCGACAGGAACACCACGCCCGCGCCGCGCGCGAACATCGGCTCGAGGACCGGCGTCGTCACGCCGGCGAACCACGCGCCCGGGTCGCCGGCGATGAACGGCGCGTTCGAAACGAGGAAGATCGCGGCCGCGATCGCGGACCGCACGAGCGCCTCGCGCTTGCCGCGTGCGACGACGACCTGTACGAGGTAGTACGGCAGCGCGAACCAGGCAAGCTGCTTCGTTGCCATCGCGACGCCGAATGCCGCGGCGCTCCAGCGCCGCTCGCGCCACAGCCACCCGGCGAGGAGCGGGATCGCGTACAGCAGATCGAGCGACCCGCCGATCGTCCAGGCGATGACGACGATGCTCGAGAGCAGCGCCGTGAGCACCAGCCCGCGCGCGCGCGGCTCGGCGCGGAGCAGGACGAGCGTCATGCCGATGACGAGCAGGATGACCGACAGGTGGTTGGGATCCAGTCCGAGGACGACCCACGGCACCATCAGCAGGAACGCCAGCGCTGGATAGGACGGACGCCACTCGACCTCGACGTTGCTCCCGGGGTCGGCTCGCCGCGCGTCCCACGCGGCGTCGAGCTGCGCGTCCGTCGGATACACCGGAACGTCCGCGAACATGCCGCGACGGAGCGGCGTGGTGCGATCGGGCCCGATGCCGAGCCCGTCGTAGCAGGAGAAGAGGTCGAGCGAGCGATACGGATCTTGTCCGCGCACGACGAGCTGCGCGGCGCACTGCTGGATCGCGATGGCGTCGTTGTGGTACGGGGTCGCGTCGGGCTGCTTCTGGCCGAGCATGGTGGCGAACGTCCCGATGCCGACGAACGCGTACACAGTGACGGCGAGCCAGACGGCGCGAACGAGCCAGCGCGGAACGCCCGTCGCGACTCGCCGACCGTCCTCCGCGCCCGTGCCCGATGTGATCATCACGAGCAGCAGGAGGGCGAGCGCGAGTCCGACGACGGTAATGACCGCCGCGCCCTGATTCGGCTTCGTGAGGAGCGCGCTCTGCGTCGCGGCGATGTAGTGCATGGCCATGCCGACGATGCCGACACCGGCCAGGCGGATGAGTGCGCGCACGCTCGCTTTCAGTGCAGGCTTTGTGCCTAGGAAGAGGTGACGACGCCGCCGCCGAGCACCTCGTCGCCGCGGTAGAAGACGGCCGCCTGTCCCGGCGCGACCGTGGCCGGCTCACCGAGAAGCAGGTCGGCGCCGCGATCGTCGATACGTACCTCCGCCGGCACGAGCGAGCCGCGATAGCGGAGCGCGACCTCTGTATCGAGCAGGGAGGCTGACGTTGGGCTCGTGAAGCGCACGTCGCGGAGGCGGTAACGCGTCCGTCCGAGCTCGTCCCGGCGGCCGACGACCAGGGCGCGGGCCGCCGGATCGATGCGCAGGACGTAGAGGCGCTCCCCCGTCGCGATCCCCAGGCCTTCGCGCTGGCCGACGGTGAAGCCGCCGATCCCCTCGTGCGTCCCGAGGTCGACGCCATCGGCGGAGCGGATCGGCCCCGGCACGAACGCCTCGGGCACCCGCTCGCGCGCGAACTCACGGTAGTCGCCGCCGATGAAGCAGATGTCCTGGCTGTCCGGCTTGTTCGCAGTCGGCAGGCCGTGGCGGGCGGCGATCCGTCGCGTCTCGCTCTTGTCCGCGAGCTCGCCGATCGGCAGCAGGAGCCGGCGAAGCTGGCGCTGCTCGAGCATGTACAGCGCGTACGACTGATCCTTCTTCGGATCGCGCGCGCGCCGCAGCCGAGCCGTCCCGTCGGCGTCGCGCGTCACGCGCGCGTAATGCCCGGTCGCGAGCGCGTCGCCGCCGAACTTCGCGAGCACGTCGCCGAGCAGCGCCTCGAACTTCACGTACTGGTTGCACGCCACGCATGGGTTCGGGGTCTCGCCGCCGGCGTACGCCCCGACGAACCGATCGACGACGTTGCGGCCGAACACGTCCTCGTAGTTCAGCGCATAGAACGGAATGTCCAGGGTCGCGGCAGCCCGCCGCGCGTCCTCCCCCGCCTCGAACGTGCCGCAGCACCGCGGACCGGTGTCCTTCGCCGGCGCGAGCCGCATCCACACGCCGACGACGTCGTGCCCCTGCTCCTTCAGGATGGCGGCCGCGACGCTCGAGTCGACGCCGCCGGACATCGCGACGAAGATCCTCATCGCGACTTCACCTTCGCGTCCGCCAGCGCGCTGCGGAGCGCCCCCGCCGCCATCAGCGCGCACCCGTGCTTCGGACCAGGAAGGCCGCCGAGCGCGAGGAGCACGTCCTCGGCGGAGATGCGCGCGGCATCGTCGACCGGCTTGCCGACGGCAAGCGTCGTCACCATCGACGCGGACGCGATCGCGGCGGAGCACCCGAAGGTCTTGAACTTCGCCTCGGCGACGGTGCCGTCAGCGATCCGCACCGTGATCCGGGTGAAGTCGCCGCAGGACGGGTTCGAGTCCTGGCCCTTGCCGTCCGCGCCCTCGATCGCGCCGACGTTCCGCGGATTGGTGAAGTGATCGACGACGCGCTCCGAGTACATCGCTATGCCACAGCGGACGCGGCGCGCAGGCGAGAGGCGATCTTCGGCAGTTCCTCGAGCACGACGTCGATGTGCTCGTCGGTCGTGGCGCGTCCGAGCGTCAGTCGCAGCGAGCCCTGCGCGACCTCGCGCGACAGGCCGATCGCGAGCAGCACATGCGACGGCTCGAGCGAGCCGGTCGTGCAGGCCGCGCCGCTCGAGGCGGCGATGCCGGCCAGGTCGAGCGCGACGATGAGCGACTCGCCCTGCACGCCGCGCACGCAGATCGACGCGTTGTTCGGCAGCCGGTCCGTGGGATGGCCGTTGAGGACGAGATCCGGCACGCGCTCGCGGAGCCCGGCGAGCAGGCGATCGCGGAGGGCGGCGAGCCGCGGCGACTCCGTGGGCCGCTCGCGCGTCGCGATCTCGAGCGCGAGGCCCATGCCGACGACGCCCGCGACGTTCTCCGTGCCGGCGCGCCGATCGCGCTCCTGACCGCCGCCCGTCTGCATGCGCGCGAACGGCGTGCCCGTGCGGACATAGAGCGCGCCGACTCCCTTCGGCCCGTAGAACTTGTGCGCGTTGAGCGAGAGCAGGTCGACCGGGATGCGCCGCACGTCGACCGCGAGCGCGCCGACGGTCTGCACCGCGTCGGAGTGGAATACGACGCCACGCTCGCGACAGATCCGGCCGATCTCGGCGATCGGCTCGACCGTCCCGATCTCGTTGTTCGCGTGCATCACCGAGACGAGCACCGTGCGCTCGGTGATCGCGCGCGCGATGTCGTCCGGATCGACCATCCCATGGCGGTCGACGGGCACGATCGTCGCCCGCACGCCGTCGCGCTCCAGCTCGTGGACGGTGTCGAGGACGGCGTGGTGCTCGATCGCCGTCGTGACGACGTGATCGCCCTTCGCCCGGAGGGCGTGCACCGTCCCGCGGATGGCCAGGTTGTCGGCCTCGGTCCCGCCGCTGGTGAAGATGATCTCGGCGGGGTCCGCGTCGATCGCCGCGGCCACGCGATCGCGCGCCTCGTCGACGAGGGCGCGGGCGCGCCGTCCCTCGGCGTGGATGCTCGAGGGGTTCCCGTTCGCGTCGCGATAGACCGCCGCCATGGCGTCCGCGACGCGTGGATCGACGGGCGTGGTGGCGGCGTGATCGAGATAGATGCGTCGCATACGAAGAGAAAGTGTAGCGGCGCTTCTAGTCGAAGAGATGCGCCGCGGCATCGCGAAAGCGACGCAACGCATCGATGTGCTCTTCGACGCGCGTGAACCCCGCGCGCATGGTGTTGAACTGGATCCACCCGAAGCGCATGTCGCGGAAGCCTTCGGCGAGGCGCACCCACTCGTCCACGCCACGCTTCGCTGCGGCGACGCGCCCCTCGAGCCCGATCGCGTCGGGGTCGCGTCCCGCCTCGCGCACGTAGGCGCGGAACCGCTCGAGACGCGCGCGCCCCTCGTCGTCGGGCAGCAGGTACGGGAACCAGCCGTCGGCGACGCGCGCGGCGCGCTTCACGGCGGGCTCGGCGTCCGCGCCGATCCAGATGGGGATCGGACGCTGGAGCGGGAGCGGTTTGAGCCCCGCCCGATCGATGCGGTGAAATCGACCGCGGTAGTCGACGCGCTCCGTCGTCCACAGCAGCCGCAGCAGCTCGATCTGCTCCTCCATCCGCCGCGCGCGGTCGCGGAAGTTCATGCCGAGCGCCTCGAACTCGACGTGGTTCCAGCCGATGCCCACGCCGAGGCGGAGCCGGCCGCCGCAGAGGTGATCGAGCTCCGCCGCCTGCTTCGCCACGAGCGCGGTCGGCCGAAGCGGCAGCACGAGGATCGACGTGGCGAACCCGAGACGCTTCGTGACCGCGGCGAGGTAGCCGAACACGACGAAGATCTCGTGCCACGAATCGTTGATGTCGTACACGCCGCGCCACCACGCCGGCCGGTTCGCCCGCTCGGCGCCGAGGACGTGCTCGTATGCGGCGACGTGCGAGTAACCGAGATCGTCGACGGCCTGCCCCCACGCGCGAAGTGCCCCGGGATCGGCGCCGATCTCTACCTGTGGAAGCAGCGCACCGACGCGCACGTCCGCAGGCTATGCGATCCCGCTTCGCGCTACCCGTCGCGCCGAGACGACGTCGCGGCGAGCGTGACGCCCGCGACGATGACGACACCCGCTGCGGCCTCGAGCAGCCCGACGCGCTCGCCGAGCACGAGCGCGCCCGAGAGCGCCGCGACGAGCGGCAGCAGATTGAGGTACGTCGTCGCCACGCCGGCGGGGACGCGCGCGAGACCGTAGGACCACAGCCAGTAGCCGAGCGCGGATGCAGCGAATCCGGAATACAGGACGGCGACGATCGCGCTCGGCGTCGGTCGCGGCGCGACGAACGCGAGTTCAGCGGCGCCGAGGGGCAGGAGGAGCAGCGCGCCGACGACAAGAGCGGCGGCGGTGATCGTCACGTCGTCGGCCCCGCGCGCGAGGCGGCGGATGTAGATCGAGTACAGCGCCCAATCGAGGACGGACGCGACGATGAGCACATCGCCGACGAGGGATCCGACGCCGCCGCTCGTCGTGCCGACGACGAGGACGATCACGCCGAGCATCGAGAGCGCGATGCCCGCCCATGCGCCGAGCGGCGCACGCTCGCCGAGCAGCGGGATCGCGAGAAGCGCGGTGACAGCGGGAATCGATGCCTGGATGACCCCGGCGTCCGTGGCGCGGGCGTCGACGAGCCCGAGGTTGAACAGCGCGTAGTACAGCGCGACGCCGAGGAAACCCGCGACGAACTGCCGGCCGAACGATAGTGCGCGCCGCCGCCGCAGGAACAGAGGCAGGAATAGTCCCCCCGCGAGCACCATCCGGGCGGCCGCGTTCTCGAAGGGGCCCATGTCCGCGAGCGCGGTCTTCGTCGCGAGGAACGAGAGACCCCAGACCAGCGACGCGGCGAGGACCGCCAGGTGCGCGCGCAGCGGCGGCTCAGTCTTTGTCGGGCTTGGCGACGACGCGGATGCCGAGCTCCTCGAGAAGGGTCCGATCGACCGGCGCGGGCGCATCGAGCAGCGGGTCGAAGCCGGTCTGCGTCTTCGGGAACGCTTGCACCTCGCGGATGTTCTCGGTGCCGGCGAGCGTCATGACGAGTCGATCGATGCCGGGGGCGATCCCGCCGTGCGGCGGCGCGCCGTATTCCAGGGCGTCAAGGAGCGCGCCGAACCGCTCGGCCGCTTCCGCCTTCGAGATGCCCATCTGCGCGAAGATCCGCTCCTGCACCCGCCGCTGGTGCACGCGCACGCTGCCGCCGCCGAGCTCGCGGCCGTCGACGACGAGGTCGTACTGCTTGCTGCGCGCCTTCTCCGGCTCGGTGTCGAGGAGCTCGAGATCCTGCGGCGTGAGCGGCCCGCAGAAGGGGTTGTGCGCGAACGTCCAGCCGCCCTCCGGCGTGCGCTGCACGAGCGGGAACTCGTAGACCCACAGCGCGATGTGCGAGCTCGTGTCCGCGATCCGGAGGGCGGTCCCGAAGTGCTCGCGCAGCACGCCGAGCGATTCGCTCGCGACGAGGTACTCGTCGGCGACGGCGAGCACGAGGTCTCCGTCCTTCGCCTGCGACACGCGGCGCAGGCCGTCGAGCTCGGCCGGCGTCAGGAACTTGGCGACCTGTGAGCGGACCTCCGTGCCGGCGAAGGCAAACTGCGCAAGCCCCTTCGCGCCCTTCCGCTTCGCGAGCGCCGTCCACTCGTCGATCTCCTTGCGCGTCGCGCTCGCCTTCCCCGGCACGGCCATCCCGCGCACGACGCCGCCGCGACCGATCGCGTCGCGGAAGACGGCGAAGCCGGTCGAGCGGAAGACGTCGGTGAGGTCGACGAGCTCCATGCCGAAGCGGAGATCCGGCCGATCGCTGCCGAAGCGGCGCATCGCCTGCTCGTACGTGAGGCGCGGCCACGGCACGTGCCGGAGCGGTTTCCGCGCGAACTTGGTGAAGACCGCCGTATACAGCTCCTCGGCGAGCGCCATGATGTCGCTCGGCTCGACGAAGCTCATCTCGATGTCCAGCTGGCTGTGCTCGAGCGTGCGATCGGCGCGGGGGTCCTCGTCGCGGAAGCAGCGCGCGATCTGGAAGTAGCGGTCGATGCCGCCGACCATCAGGATCTGCTTCAGCATCTGCGGCGACTGCGGCAGCGCCCAGAACTTGCCCGGGAAGTAGCGCGACGGCACGATGAGGTCGCGCGCGCCGGTCGGGTCCGAGCGGATCAGGTCCGTCGTCTCGATCTCCCAGAACCCGCGCTCGACCATGAAATTCCGGATGAAGTCGACGACCTCGTGCCGCAGACGCATCAGGTCCTTCGAGCGCTCGCGGCGCAGGTCGACGTAGCGGTACTTCCAGCGCAGCGTCTCCTCGACGTCAGACTCCTCGTTCACGTAGAAGGGCGGCGTCTTC
>DASQXO010000003.1:0-3356 GCA_035639655.1 Candidatus Dormiibacterota bacterium | reverse complement strand
GGCCGCGCCGGCCCCGTCGTTCTCGAGGATCGAGAGCGTGCGCGCGATCGCATGCGCGTCGCCGGTGCGCGCGCGGTCGAGGAGGTCGAGGGCCGGGGACGACACCTATGCGGAGAGTTCGTGACGCGCGACGACCATCCGCTGGACCTCGCTCGTGCCCTCGCCGATCTCGGTGAGCTTCACGTCGCGGAGGATGCGTTCGACGGGGTGGTCGCGTAGGTACCCGTAGCCGCCGAGGATCTGGACGGCGTCGAGCGCGATCCTCGTCGCGGACTCCGACGCGAACAGCTTCGCCTTCGCCGCTGCGACGCGGAAGTCCTCGCCGGCGTCGGCGAGAGACGCGGCGCGGTACACGAGGAGCCGCGCGGCCTCGAGCCGCACGCGCATGTCCGCGATCTTCTGCTGGATCGCGCCGTGCCGCGCGATCGGCATCCCGAACTGCGGCCGCGTCTTCGCATACGCCACGGCGTACTCGAACGCTGCCCGCGCGAGGCCGACGGCGAGCGCGCCGATCCCGATGCGGCCGCGGTCGAGCACGCGCTTGGCCTCGCGGAACCCCTCGCCCTCCACGCCGACGAGCTGCGACGACGGCACGCGCACGTCCTCCAGGTGCACGACCGCGGTGTCCGACGCGCGCATGCCGAGCTTCTGTTCCTTCTTCCCGGGACGGAGGCCGGGCGCGCCGCGCTCGACGACAAACGCGGAGAGCCGGCGCGGCGCCGTGGCGGCCATCACGACGTACACCGCGGCGAGGGAGCCGTTGGTGATGAACTGCTTCGTCCCGTTCAACACCCAGCCGTCGCCGTCGCGTACCGCCTTCGTCTGCGCCGCCGCGGCATCCGAACCCGCGCCGGGCTCGGTCAGCGCCCACGCGCCGAGCGCCTCGCCGGACGTGAGCCGCCGCACGAAGCGCTCCTTCTGCTCGTCGTCGCCGGCGAGCATCAGGTGGCCGAGGCACAGCCCGTTGTGCGCGGCGATGCTGAGCGCGATCGAGCCGTCGCCGGCGGCGACCTCCTCGATCGCGATCGCGTTGCCGAGGACGTCCATGCCCGCGCCGCCGAACTCGTTCGGGACCGTGATGCCGGTGAGGCCGACGGTCGCGAGCTCGGGCAGCAGTTCGATCGGGAAGCGCTCCTCTTCGTCCCACGCGCGCGCGTTCGGCGCGATGCGCTCGCGCGCGAACTCGCGGATCGAGCGCTGGACGAGGAGGTGCTCGTCGTCGAGCGCGAAGTTCACGACCGGTCCAAGGTTTCGCGGACGCGCTGCTGCAGCGGCTCCGGCAGCGTCGACGCGACCTTCTCGCGAATGAAGGCGGCGTCGGCGGCAGCGGCGTCCGGCGCCTGCTGCACCCCGATCGCGCGCGCCTCGAAGACCTTGTCGCGCTGCTCGGCCGTGAGCTGCTCGACGGCGATGATCCGCGCCTTCGTGAGGGTGAGCCGCTGCGCTTCCGGCAGGACCGCAAGCTCTCGCCATTCCGGCACGAGCGCGCCGGCGCGCGCCGTCGGCGTCGGGATGCTCGCGATCTGCTCCATGCGCAGCTTCCACCACGCCACCGCTTCGTCCTCACTCTTCCCGACCTGCGACGCGAGGTTCGAATCAAGCGGCCGCCGTTCCGTCGGCATGCCTCAACCTCCCATGTCCGTGCCGCGGCGCTTCGCGACCGCGGATCGGACGTATTCGACGATCTCCTGAAGCGACGCGCCGGGCTGGAACACGCGCTCGACGCCGACCTTCTGCAGGCCGGGGACGTCCTCCTCGGGGATGATGCCGCCGCCGAAGAGCAGTACGTCGTCCATCTTCTTGTCGCGCATCAGCTCGGCGATGCGGGGCAGGATGTAGTTGTGCGCGCCCGAGAGCAGCGAGAGGCCGACGGCGTCGGCGTCTTCCTGCAGCGCGGTCTCGACCACCTGCTCGGGCGTCTGGTGCACGCCGGTGTAGATGACCTCCATGCCCGCGTCGCGCAGCGCGCGCGCCACGACCTTCGCGCCGCGATCGTGCCCGTCGAGGCCGGCCTTCGCGACGACGACGCGGATCGGCCGGGTCAACCGCGGCACCGCGGCGGCCTTCGATTCCGCCGTCATCGGACGCCCTCGAGGTCGGAGCGGTGCTCGCGGAAGTGCTCGTACGTCTCGCCGGCGATGAGCCGGATCGCCATGAAGTCGATCTCGCGGTCCTGCGGCAACGCGGCGATCGCGCGCATCGTCGTGGCGTAGCCCGCGTCGAGACGCGCGAGCACGCCGTCTCGATCGAGGCGCGCCGCGTCGGCCGCGATGCGGAGATTCTGCTGATCGAAGTCGCCGGGCGGAGAGCGCCTTCCCTCGAGGCGGATCGGCAGCTCCTGGGGGAGGACCTCGAGCCAGTACGCGACGTGCGCGAGCATCCCCTTCACCGTCCAGTCGGCGCCGAGGTCGCGGTCGACATCCGCCGCGCTCGCCAGCGCGCGGAAGCGCGCCCACGCCGGCTCGATCGTCGCGCGTAGCGCGCGGGGCGTGCTCGGGACGGCGGCGAACAGCTCCGCCCGGTGCGCCTCGTAGTGATCGTCTGTGTTCATCCGCACGACCTCGGCGGCCCAGCCATCGTGCGCGGCGAGGGTTTCTTCGGCGAGCGCGGCGATCTCCTGACGGATCGCACGCCACGAAGCGTCGAGCTCCGAGAGGATCTCGTCGGTCGCCTTGCCGGCGGCAGCGGCCGCGGCACGCGCGTTGAACTCGTCGTCGCTCTCATCCGGCCCAGGTGCCGGCGTTCCGCTCGAGCGGAACGCGCCGAGGCGGCCGGCCGCGTTGCGGTGCCACGCGGCGACATGCGCGACGAGCGACTGGTACGTCCAGCCGGACGGCGTGGTGCGCGCGAGCGCGTCCGCACCGATCGCCGCGATCGCCAGGCGGAACGTCGTCCATGCCGCGTCGACGCGCGGCAGGAGGTCCTTAGAAGTAACCGGGGTCTCGGTAGACACCGTAGACCTCCTTCAACACGCTCGTCATCTCGCCGACCGTCGCATACGCCCGCGCGCCTTCGAGGAAGTGCGGCATGAGGTTCTCGTCTCGTTTCGCCGCTTCGCGCAGCGCAAGCATCGCCGCGCGCCAGCGGGCACTGTCGCGCTCCGCGCGGACCCGTGTGACCCGGGCGATCTGCCGCTGCTCGACCTCCGGATCGATGCGCAGCGTCGGGAGCGGCGCCTCCTCCTCGGTAGCGAACTTGTTGATGCCGACGATCACGCGCTCGCCGGCGTCGACCTCACGCTGGAAGCGGAACGCCGATTCAGTGATCTCGCGCTGCGGATAGCCGCGCTCCACCGCCTCGACCATGCCGCCGTACGACTCGACCTTGTCGCGGTACTCATCGAACGCACGCTCCAT
>DASQXO010000002.1:0-5758 GCA_035639655.1 Candidatus Dormiibacterota bacterium | reverse complement strand
ATGTTCCCGATGAGCGTGTAGATGGGCATGATCACGCTCAGCGCGACGAACCCGACCATGAGCGCCACGACGACGGTGAGCGCGGGCTCGAGGAGCTGCAGCGCGGTCTCGAGCCGGAGCTCGAGCTCCTGCGTGTAGTAGTCGGCGGCCTCGCGCATGAACTGGTCGAGCGTCCCGGTGCGCTCGCCGACGCGCGCCATCTGACGCACAAGCGGCGGGAAGAGCCCGCCCTTCGCGAACGACTGGGCGAACCCCTCGCCCTGCAGCAGGTGCCGGCGCACCTCGTCGAGGTGCGCGCGGTAGACGCCGTTGCCCGTCGTGTCGCGCACGAGCTCGACCGCCTGGACGAGCGGGACGCCCGCCGCGAGGAGCGTGCCGAGCATTCGCGTCGTGCGCTCGACGATCGCGTCGCGCGCGATGCCGCCCACCACCGGGACCAGCAAGAGGACGCGGTCGAAAAACCGAGCGCCGGGACGCGTGCGCGAGAACAGGAACGTCACGATCGCGACGACGACGCCGCCGACGACCGACGCGATGCCGTAGTCGCGCGCGAACGCCGCGACGGCGAGGACGATCTGCGTGGGGAGCGGCAGCTCGGTGTCGAACTCGCGGAACAGGCCGGCCATGGACGGCAGCACGAACACGACCATGACGACGACCATCACGATCGCGATCAGGATCACGAGCGCCGGATAGAGCAGCGCGGCCATGAGGCGGCGCCGCGCCGAGGCGGCGCGCTCCAGCTGATCGGCGACCTGCATGAGCACGACCTCGAGCCGCCCGGTCGCCTCTCCGGCGCGGACCATGTCGACGTACATCCGCGGAAACGACTCGGCCCGCTCGCCAAGCGCCGTCGCGATCGGTTGGCCGCTGACGAGGTCGTCGCGCACGACGTACAGCGCGTCGCGCAGGATGGGATTCGACGACTGCTCGGCGAGCGCCTCGACCGCAGGGACGAGCGGCACGCCGGCGCGCAGGAACACCGCGAGCTGCCGCGAGAAGAGGACAAGGTCCATCGTGCCGGGGCGGAAGAACGTCGGCAGCAGCCGATGGAGCGCAAGCTGCGGCTTCGGCTTGCGAACCGCGCGCGCTCTAGGCGAGGAAGACATTGCGCTGCACCTCGTCGAGCGCGGTCACGTCGTTCGACACCTTCTCGAGCGCGTCGAGCCGCATCGCTCGCATCCCCTCGGCGAGCGCCTGCGCGCGGATCTGATCGGCGGTCGCACGATCCTGCAGAAGCGCCTTCACCCCCGGCGTCAGCTCGAGGAGCTCGAAGACGCCGACGCGATCGAAGAACCCGGACCCGGCACAGCGCGCGCACCCGGCGCCGCGGGCGAGCACGCGCTTCTCCACGCCGAGCTCGCGGCGGAGCGTCTCGAGCGTCCGCGCGTCCGCCTCCTGCACGTTGATGCAGTCGGGGCAGATCTTGCGCACGAGCCGCTGCGACACGATCCCCGACACGCCGCTCGCGATGAGGAACCGCTCCACTCCCAGGTCCTGCAGCCGCAGGAGCGCGCCGACCGAGTCGGTCGCGTGAAGCGAGCAGAGCACGAGGTGGCCCGTCAGCGACGCCTGGATGGCGAGCTGCGCGGTCTCGCCGTCGCGGATCTCGCCGACGAGGATGACGTCCGGATCGTGCCGGAGGATCGCGCGCAGCCCGGTCTCGAACGTGAGCCCCGCCTGCGCGTTGACCTGGATCTGGTTGATGTCGCCGAAGGTGTACTCGACCGGATCCTCGATGGTCATGATGTTCCGCTCGGTGCGGTTGAACTCGTTCAGGCTCGCGTAGAGCGTCGTCGTCTTGCCCGATCCGGTCGGGCCGGTCACCGCGATCATCCCGTACGGCTGCCGCAGCAGCGCCCGGTAGTGCTCGCCGATCGCGGCGGGCATGCCGAGCGCGTCGAGGGAGAGGAGCGATCGCGAGCGCTCGAGGAGGCGAAGCGTCACCTTCTCGCCCCAGATCGTCTCGGCTGTCGCGACGCGGATATCCAGGTCACGGTCGTCGAGCGACATCGTGATCTGCCCGTCCTGCGCGCGGCGCTTCTCGACGATGTTCATGTTCGCCATGACCTTGATGCGCGAGACGATCGCCGGGCCGAGGCCGGGCGGGATCGCGGCGACGTCGCGCAGGACGCCGTCGACGCGGAAGCGCAGCCGCACGCGATCGTGCTGCGGCTCGATGTGGATGTCCGACGAGCGGTCGCGCAGCGCCTGCGTGATGAGCAGGTTGACGATCTGCACGACCGGCGCGTCTTCCTTGATCCCCTCGAACGCGGAGCGCGTCGGGATGAAGCTCTGCGACGTCGTGGCGGCGAAGGCGCGCACCTGCTCGCCCATGCGCGCGAGCGAGCTGTACTGCTGCTGGATCGCGTGGTCGATCTCGCCGCGCAGCGCGAGCAGGCCGACGGCCGGGAGCTGCGCCGCGTTGGCGACGTCCTGCAGCGCGGCTCGATCGCCGGGGTCGGCCATGGCGACGTGGATGCGTCCGTCGCGCAGCATGAGCGGGATGAGGTGGTAACGCTCGGCGACGTCCTGCGGGACCTTGCCGATCGCGTCCGGATCGAAGCGGACCTTCGCGACGTCGACGATCGGCTGGTCGAGCTGGTACGACAGGACCGCGGCGAGCGACTCGTCGTCGACGGCGCCGAGGTCGAGGAGGATCTGCCCGAGCGGACGGCGGTCCTGCTCCTGGCGCGTCAGCGCCTGCTGCAGCTGCTCCTCGTTGATGAGCCCGAGCTCGATGAGGATCTCGCCGATCTTCTTGCCCTTGCCGCCGCGGCGCACGACGAGCCGGTCGTCGAGGATCGGCGCGGCGAGTCCCAGGGTCGCCTGTGCGCGCGGCGCGACGGGAGCCGTCTGCGGCGCGGGGGCGCGCGCCTTCTGCTCGGATCGGCGGAAGATGCTGCTCATCCAGCCTCAGACACTACGAGTCGCACTTCGGTGCGAACACGGTCCGGCGTCGGAACAGCGAGTCCCCCGATGGAGTGAATACGGCCGAGACGCGCCCTATCCTCGGAGCTCGTGGGAACGAACGGGACGCGCGAGCTCCTGGGTTCGCTGCGCGCGGTGTTCCGCCGCATCGCCTCCGCGACGGACAAGGAGCAGCTCGTCGACGCGGTCGTCGAAGCGGTGCGCGACGTCGTCCCGTGCGAGGGCGTCGCGGTGCTGCTCCTCGATTCGTCCGGCGACACGTTCATCGTGCGCGGATCGACCGAGCGCGCGCGGATCGGCGAGCGCATCGACCGCGACGCCGAGCCCGAGGACGGGCGGCTGCGCGTGCCGCTCGCCTCGGGCGCGTCGACGCTCGGCGCCATCGAGGTGCGCCTCTCGAACGACGATCTCTCCGAAGAACGGGGCGAGGCGCTGCGCATCCTCGCCGACCAGGCCGCGTCCGCGATCGAGCGCGCCGAGCTCTACGCGAACCTCGAGGCGTTCACCGAGCAGCTGATGTCCGCCGACGAGGAGCAGCGGCGCCGACTCGCGCGCGACCTGCACGACGGGATCGCGCCGATCCTCGTCTCGGCGTACCAGCACCTGCAGATGCTGTACGCGAACACCCCGGCGGAGCAGCGCGGCGGGCAGCTCGAGCGCTCGGTCCAGCACCTGCGCAAGGCGATCCAGGAGACGCGCGGCCTCATCGCCGGGCTGCGTCCCGCGACGCTCGACGACCTCGGCCTCGCCGGCGCGCTCTCGGCCGAGGCGCAGGAGATGGCGAAGGACGCCGGTTGGGAGCTCGCGACCGAGGTCGAGGATCCCGGGGCGCTCTCGCTCGAGGCCGAGGCGACGATCTTCCGCGTGCTGCACGAGGCGCTCGAGAATGTGAAGACGCACGCGTCGGCGCAGCGCGTGCGTTTCGTCCTGCGCGCCTCGGGCGACGACCTCGTCGCGGTGATCGCCGACGACGGCCGTGGCTTCCTCACCACCGACTGGCTCCAGGCCGGCGCGCGCACCGGCCACTTCGGCCTCCTCGGGATGCGCGAGCGCATCTCGCTGCTCGGGGGCGAGTGCCGCATCACGAGCCGTCCCGGCGCCGGGACGGAGATCCGCATCCGCGTGCCGCTGAAGCGGGTTCGCGACTAACGCTCCTTCGGCGCAACGCGGCGATGATGTCGCGGTGAGCGGAGCGCGGATCGTCCCGACGCGCGAGGGCTACGACCTGTGGGCCGAGACGTACGACGAGATCGACAACTGGATGCTCGCGCTGGAGGAGCCGGAGACCGATCGCGCGCTCGGCGAGGTGCGGGACCGCACCGTCCTCGACGTCGGCACCGGAACAGCCCGGCACGCGATACGACTCGCGGAACGCGGCGCGCGCGTCACGGCGACCGATTTCTCCATGCGGATGCTCGGGCGGGCCGTGGCGAAGCCGGGCGCCGAGCGCGTGCGTTTCATCGCGCACGATCTCGCGCACCCGCTGCCGTTCCGCGATGCCTCCTTCGATCTCGTGCTCTGCGCGATGGTCCTCGAGCACGTCGCCGAGCCGGAGCCCTTCTTCGCGCAGCTCGCCCGCGTCGCGCGTCCCGGAGCGCGGATCGTCGTGACGACGATGCATCCGGCGATGTTCCTCAAGGGGATCTCCGCGGGCTTCGTGCTCGGCGATGCGGAGGTGCGCCCGCGCTCGTACGTCGCGTCGATATCCGACTACGTCATGGCGGCGCTGCGCGCCGACCTGCGCGTCGTCGCGCTCTCGGAGCACACGCCCGACGAGCGATTCGCGGAGCGCTACTCGCGAGCGAGGAAGTGGATCGGCTGGCCGGCGCTGCTCGTGATGACGCTCGCGAGCCCGCTATGAGGATCCGGCGACGGCGAAGATTCGCCGCGAGGCGCGCATGGCAAGCAAGGTGTGCGTGACCACGAGCATCGCCAGAACCGTGAATACCGGCAGAAGGCGTACGAGGTTGACGGGCACGACGTCGATGAGCACGCCCATGTACCAGGGGGATGCAGCTGCAACGAGTAGCAGGAGCAACAGATTGCGCGGCGCCGGCGCAAGCTCTTGCACGAGCGACACGTATGCGGCGACGCCGACGAGCAGCACCGCCTGGTCGATCATGAACGCGTACGGGGCGAGCAGCACCGACGCCGCGAGCGCCGCGCCGCTCGCGACCGGGAGCGACGGCTCGGTGATCCGCCACCACGCGAACAGCAGCGCGACGAGCCCGATCGCGATTGCCCACGCGAGCCAGGCGGCCTCACGCGGGATCACCCCCCACAGATTCGTGCCGGCGTAATTACCGGCGCGGAGCGTCTGCTCCGACCACTCGACGAGCCACCGGGGCTGCAGCGCGAACGAGAGCAGCACGAGGGCAGCCGTCGTCGTGAACGTGCCGATGAAGAGCCGCACGCGGTCGCGCAGCCCGACGAATGCGAACAGCGCGGGCACGAAGACGATGAGGAGGTGCGGCTTCACGACGCCGAACGCGAGGAGCACGCCGGCGGCGAGCGGATGCCCGGCGAGCAGCAGCGCGACCGCGCCGCCGACGATCCCGACGAGGAAGCCGGTGATGTTGCCGTCGGTCGGGATGATGAAGTCCGGACGGATCACCGCGGCGAAGCACAGCAGCACGGCGAGGTCCCAGCGCGGCCGAGCGTGGAACGTGCGCCGCGCGATCGCGGCGAGCGCTACAACGGCGGCCGCGCCCTGCCCGACGTACCACGCCGCGGCGGCGAGCGGGAACGGCAACAGGGCGAAGGGAATCACGGTGAGCGCGGTCATCGGCGGGTAGCGGAAGCCGGCACCGTCGAGGATCGGTCCGCT
>DASQXO010000001.1:0-12431 GCA_035639655.1 Candidatus Dormiibacterota bacterium | reverse complement strand
CGAAGCGCGCGACGAGCCGGCCCCAGTGGAGCCGTTCGGCGCGCGCGCGGAGCAGGTGGGCGATGTCGGCGCCGTCGTACCGCTCGCGCTCCTGCACGAACGCCTTCGACCAGATCATCTCCTCGACCGGGATGATCTTCGTGGACACGTCGAGCACGCGGCCATCCTCGGCGTGCTCGAACCAGATGTCGTCGACGCGGCACACGCCGTTCCCCGAGCTGTAGATCACGTCGACCTCGTCGCGTCCGCTGTACGCCTTGACGAGCCAGTGCGGGAACTTCGGCTCGGTCCGGTAGCCCGCCGCGGCGAGGACGTCGAGGGCGCGGACGGCGTCCGCCTCGCGCGCGAACACGTCGAGGTCGTGCGTGTCGCGCGTGATCGCGGTGTAGTGCTCGAGCGCGAACGCGCCGCCGGCCATGAACGGGACGCCCGCGTCGGCGAGGGCCTGGAGCGCGCCGCGGTAGAAGCTCTCCGTCTCGGGAGCGAGCGGATGGCGTGCGGTCAGCATGCTCGGTCGAGGGGTGCACGTTCGGTGCCCCGGCCCGCGTCTTGCCGCCACCACCGGGCCCGCGCCGCGTAGCCGTTCGCCGGATCAGCCACGTTCCGCGGACCGGATTCGCACGACCGCCGCGTCGTGCGGCGCGACGCGACGGGCGTAGACGCGGTCGAAGTCGCCGACGTCCTCGCGCGCCCACAGATCCCGGACGCGGCGACGCCCGTCGAGCTCGCAGGCGATCTCGCGTTCGACCTCATCGCGGTTGAACAGCACCGCGGCCTCGGAGCCGTCGGCGAGCTCCCGCCGCCAGACCTCGATGCCGCTGTCGCGGAACGCGCGGCGCCCTTGCTTCCCGAGCGGATCCTGGTCGACGGCGACGATCTCTGGAGCGGTGAGGATCCGCCGGATCGGGTCGGTCATGGCGCGCACGTCGTTCCCGGCCATCAGCGGCGCGGCGAGGATCGCCCAGAGCGAGAAGTGCGCGCGGTACTCGGACTCGGTCATGCCGCCGTTGCCGACCTCGAGCATGTCCGGGTCGTTCCAGTGATCCGGCCCGGAGAACGGATGCAGCTCGACCTGCTGGTCGAGGATGCCGAGCATGCTCGGCCACGTGTCGAGGATGTCGCCCGTCGTGCGCCACAGGTGCCCGACGGTCCCGGCCCACTCCCAGGGCTTCGCGCGCCCCCACTCGCAGATGCTGAACACGATCGGGCGCCGCGTCGCCGCGAGGGCGGCGGCCCACTTCGCGTACAGGTAGCGGGGTCCCATGCCGTGGGCGTAGCACCAGTCCACCTTGAGGTAGTCGACGTCCCACTCGGCGAAGCGCCGCGCGTCGCGGAACTCGTAGGCGAGGCTGCCCGGATAGCCGGCGCACGTCTTGGTGCCCGCGTCGGTGTACATCCCGAAGCGCAGCCCGCGCGCGTGCACGTACTCGGCGAGCGCCTTCATGCCGCTCGGGAACTTCGCCCGATCCGGAACGAGATCGCCCGATGCGTCGCGCTCCTTCTCGCTCCAGCAGTCGTCGATGACGACGTAGCGGTAGCCGGCCTCGCGCATGCCGGTGTCGACGAACGCATCCGCCGTCTCGCGCACGAGCGTCTCGTCGATCTCGGCCTGGAACTTGTTCCACGAGTTCCAGCCCATCGGCGGCGTCGGCGCGAGTCCGTCCCTAAGCTTCCCGAGGCCCATGGCGCGAGATTCTGCAGGCGAACCGAAGGCGTGGCGACGCACGACGTACGTCGTCGCGGCGACCGAGCTCTTCGTGCTGGCGGGCTTCGGGCTCGCGCTCCCGTTCCTGCCGCTGTACATCCAGCAGCTCGGCGTGACGGACGCGCCGTCGGTCGCGTGGTGGACCGGCGTGATGAGCGCGGCCTCGGGCTTCACCATGGCGGCGGCGACGCCGATCTGGGGAGCGGTCGGCGATCGCTTCGGCTGGAAGCCGATGCTCGTGCGCGCGATCGTCGGCGGCGGCCTCGTGCTCGTCGCCATGGGGCTCGTCGGCAGCGTCGGCCAGCTGCTCGCGCTCCGCTTCCTCCAGGGCGCGTTCTCCGGCACGGTGGCGGCGGCGGCGACGCTCGTGGCGACGATCGCGCCGCGCGAGGAGACCGGGTACGCGGTCGGCGTCGTCAGCGCGTCGATCCAGGTCGGCAACTTCGTCGGACCGCTCCTCGGCGGCATCACGCTCGTGACGCTCGGGTTTCGCGGCTCGTTCGGTCTGAGCGGCGTGGTGCTCCTCTGCTGCGCCGTCGCGGCGTCCGTGTGGGTGAGCGAGGCGCCCGCGTCCCGCGCGACCGCGACGGTGCAGCGGGCGTCGCTGCGCGCGGCGCTCGCGCCGATCGGCGCGGCCTTCGCCGCGTTCGGCTGGCCGCAGCTGCGCGGCGTCGTGCTGGCGCAGTTCGCGACGCAGCTGACGTTCTCGGCCACGCTCGCGCTCTTCCCGCTCTACGCGCAGACGATCACGCGGCCGCCGTGGCTCTCGATCGAGCTCGCCATCGGCGCCGCGTTCGCGGCGACCGCACTCTCCTCCGCCGCCGCGACGCCGCTCCTCGGCCGCCTCGCGGATCGGCGCGGCGCTCGCCGGGTGCTCGCGTTCGGCGCGCTCGTCGCCGGCGCGGTGCTCGTCCTTCACGCCGTGGAGCCGAACGCGCTCGTCGTCGTCCTGCTGCGTCTGGTCCTCGGTGTCGGCGTGGCGGCGGTCACCGCCGCGACCGTCGTGCTCACTAGACGCGCCGCGCACGAAGGGGCGGAGGGTCGCGCGTTCGGCGCGTCGCTCGGCGCGCAGACGCTCGGCTGGGGGACCGGGCCGCTCCTCGGTGCTGCGATCGTCGCGGGCGCGGGACTGACGTGGCTCTTCGTCGCGGCCGGTGCACTGACCATCGCGCTCGCGCCGGCGACCCTTCTCGGCCGCAAGTGGTTCCCCGTAAAGTGACCCGATGAGCATTCGCGTCGTCGTCGCCGAGGATGAGCTCGCGACGCGCAAACTCATCCTGTTCAAGCTCTCGCGCGCGCACGGCATCGAGCTCGTGGGCGAGGCCGGCGACGGCGACGCGACCATCCGCGTGGTCCGCGAGCGGCAGCCAGACGTGCTCGTGCTGGACAACCACATGCCCGGTCCGAGCGGGCTCGAGATCGCGCAGCTGCTGTCGACCGAGTTCCCAAAGCTCGGCATCGTCCTTCACACCATGGACCGCGACGCGCAGACGCGAGCGAGGGCGAGCGGCGTGTTCGCGACCCTCGACAAGGAGTCCCCGCCCGAGATGCTCGTCGCGCTCATCCGCGAGGCCGCGATCCGCTGAGCGGAACGCGATACCGGGCGGACACGGCCTCGGGAAACCTCCGGGCCCGCCGCCCGTGTACGTGGCGTAGCGGCGAGCGGTGCGGGCGCGAAGAATGCGTAGGCCCGGCCGAGCGAGCTCACCCGAGGGAGTGGAGCGGAGCGATGAAGCGATGACAGACTCGCCCGACGTGGCGGAAAAGCAGACGAAGCGCCGGTCGGATCGGAAGGGTCCCGTCTCCCGCCGCCAGGTGCTCGTCGGCGCGGGCATCGCCGCCGGCGGGCTCGGCGCGGCGCGGCTCCTCGGCCTCCACGACCTCGGGCACCTCGGTCTGCCGGGTCAGAGCGCGGCGCCATCGAACGCGACCACGCAGGACTGGATCGCGCCACTCGACCGACCGGAGGCGCGCGTCGCGCAGCTCCTCCGCCGCGCGACATTCGGCTACACGCGCGCGGAGTACGAGCGAGCGGTGTCGGACGGCTTCGAGAAGACGGTCGACCGGCTCGTCGAGACCGCGCCGGCAGACCCCGAGCCGTTCCCGGGCGGTGACACGGCGACGCGCGGTAAACCCCTGCGCGTCGGCGAGCTGCAGGCGTGGTGGGTCTCGCGGATGATCGACTCGCCGTCGCCCTTCGCGGAGCGCATGACGCTCTTCTGGCACGGCCACTTCACCAGCGATTTCCGCAAGGTCTCGCCCCAGACGCCGTACCTGTACTGGCAGAACCTCACCTGGCGACGCCTCGCGCTGTCGGACCTGCGCACGATGCTCTACCAGGTGACGATCGACCCGGGCATGCTGCGTTACCTCGACCTCGCGACGAGCACCGGCAGGAATCCGAATGAGAACTACGCCCGAGAGCTCATGGAGCTCTTCACGATGGGCGTCGGCCACTACGGCGAGGACGACGTGCGCGCCGCGGCCAAGGCGCTGGCCGGCTGGCGCGAGCCGGTGACGCAGGCGATGTACGACGACCTCGTCGCCGAGGCCCAGCAGCGCGGCCGCGCCGTCCCGAAGAACCTCAAGCCCGACGACGTGAAGACCGGCGTGTTCGAGCCGGCGCGCGCCTACGCCGGCGCGGTCACGTTCCTCGGCGTGAATAGACGATGGGACACGCAGGCGGTGCTGGACCGCATCCTCGAGCAGGACGCGGTCGCGCCGTTCATCGTCACGAAGATCCTGCGCGAGTTCGTCACCGACGCACCGGCGGACGCGTACGTGAAGCGTCTCGCCGACGGCTTCCGCAAGAGCAGGTACGACGTGAAGGCGCTGATGCGCGAGGTGTTCCGCTCGCCCGAATTCGTGTCCGCGCCCGCGTACCGCGCCCTCGTGAAGTCGCCGACCGAGCTCATGGTGTCGACCGCGAAGGCGGTGGAGAACCCGCAGCTCGTGCGCACGATCGTGCAGAGCGGCGGCTCGATGGGTCAGACGCTCTTCGACCCGCCGGAGGTCGGCGGGTGGCCGTCCAATGCGAGCTGGGTCTCGAGCAGCGTGGTGCTCGCGCGGATCAACTTCACCGTGAACGCGCTCGCGACGATGCCGAAGCTGCCGGCGTTCAAGGACGCGCACAACGTCTTCCTCGACGGGGTCGTGAGCCCGAAGACGGCCGAGCTGCTGCAACAGACCGGGGACGAGCCGAGCCGCTGGCTCATCGTGCTCGCGTCGCCCGAGTTCCAGCTGAAGTAGGAGTGGGAGCGATGGACGAGAAGGGGATCGCGCGGTACTCGCGGCGGGACTTCATGAAGGCCGGCTTCGTCTTCGGCGTCGGCGCGCCCGCGCTCGCCGCGGGGTACGCCGCCGTGCCCGACGTCTTCGCGCGCGCCGTCTTCGACGCGAAGCAGGCCGGCGTCGTGAACGACCGCGTGCTCGTGATGATCCAGCTGGGCGGCGGGAACGACGGCCTGCAGACCGTGATCCCGCTCGGCAGCGGCCGCTTCCGCGACCTGCGACCGACGCTCGGCGCCGTCGCGGACAAGGCGCTCCCGCTCACGAAAGACCTCGGGTTGAACGCGAACCTCGGCGGGATCAAGAAGCTGTACGACGCCGGCAAGGTCGCGATCGTCCAGGGCGTCGGTTACCCGCAGCCGTCGTTCTCGCACTTCGACTCGATCCGCGTGTGGGAGACGGCCGATCCCGCGCGACGCCAGCAGGACGGCTGGCTCGGGAAGACCATCGCGGCGAACTACGACTCGGCGGGGCACCCGCTCGTCGGCTGCGCCTGCGGCAGTACGTCCGTGCCGGGCGCGCTGCGCGACCTGCAGGCGACGCTCACCGTCATCCAGGACCAGAACACGTTCAAGTTCCAGGGCGGCGACAACGTCGAGAAGGTCATGGGCGCGCTCTACACCGGCACGCCGGGGATCTACGGCGCGCTCTTCGACACGGCCATGACGACGGTCCGTGACACCGTCGCGCAGCTGCGCACCTCGGCCGCGCAGTACACGCCGAAGGCGGCGTACTCGGACAAGCAGCAGCTCGTGTACTCGAGCAAGAACCAGCTCGCGGCGGCGCTGTCCCTCGCGTCCGAGCTCATCGTCACCGGCACCGGCGTGAAGATCCTGCACGTGACACTCGGCGGCTTCGACACGCACTACACCGAGCTGAACCGACACGACGACCTCATGGCGTACTTCGACTCCGCGGTCTCCGCGTTCTACGCCGACCTCGCCGCCTACGGGATGGCCGACCGGGTGCTCATCGCGACGTGGTCGGAGTTCGGCCGCCGTCCGAACGAGAACGCCTCGGCGGGGACGGACCACGGCACCGCGGCGCCGGTGTTCCTCATCGGCGACCCGGTGAAGGGCGGGCTCTACGGCCAGGCGCCGGATCTGAACGCGCTCGATGCGCTCGGGAACGTCGGCTACGGCGTCGACTTCCGCGCGGTGTACTCGGAGATCCTCACCTCGCACCTCGGTGTGAACGGCCGCGACGTCCTCGGTCAGTCGTTCGATCGCGTCCCGTTCGTCAAGGATCCCGCGCGCTCCGTGGCGTCGAACGGTGCGCTCGTGCACGCTAACGGCGCGCGGCTCGCGAGCACGTAATGCCCGCCTGGGCGCTCAAGCTCGGCTCGGTGCTCACGACGCTGCTCGTGCTCGTCGGCTCGGCCGACTACGCGGCGTCGCACCTGAAGAACGCGCACGCGCCGCTGCAGCCTCCGGTCGCCGGCACGACGCCAGCCGCCGCCGCGCCGACCGCGACGCTCCCTCCGCTCGTGCCGCTCCGCGGCCGCACGCGTCCGCCGTCGGCGCAGGGAACGCCGATCCCGTCGCTGCAGCCGAGCGTGCGGACCGCGGATCTGCCGCCGCTCACCTTCACGCACACGTCGTAGTGGATACGACCTTCTGGATCGTCGCGCGCGCGACGGGGCTCGCCGCGTACGTCGCGATCTGCATCTCGATCCTCTCCGGCGTCGCGCTGCGCACCTCGGTGCTCGACTTCGTCGCGAAGAACCGCGCCATGCGTTCGCTGCACGACTTCAGTGCGTGGATCTGGATCCCGCTCGGCGTCGCGCACGTCGTCGCCCTCGTGCTCGATCGGACCGCGCGCATCGCGCCGCTCGACGCGCTCGTCCCGTTCCGCACCGACTACGGCCAGCTCGCCATCGGGCTCGGGACGCTGTCGCTCGACCTCTTCGCCGTGATCCTCGTCACAAGCTGGGTGCGCCGCCGGATGGACGACGGTCTCTGGCGGGCCATCCATCGCGCGAGCTACATAGCGTTCGCGCTGCTGTTCCTCCATTCGTTCCTCGCGGGCACGGACTTCGACGCGCCGGTGATCTCGTCCATCTCCTGGGCCGCCGCGGCCGGCCTCGGCATCCTCGCGGTGAGCCGCGTGCTGTGGGGCCGGCTGCCCGAGTAGCTAGGCCCCGACGTCCTCGAAGCGGTCCGCGCGCTCGTTCCACCGGTGCAGCAGCCGCGCGCGCGGCCGTCCGCCCTCGACGCCCTCGATGCGGTGCACCGTCGCGACGACGCGGCGCCGCGGCACTCGCCAGTCCGGACCGAGCGAGCGCAGGTACACGACTAGCGAGAGCTTCGCCGCGTCCTCGTCGGGGACGCGATTGGGACCGCAGATGATCGCGAACGCGCTCTCCGGGTCCGGCGCGTGGAGCGCGGTCGCGAGCGACGCATCCGTGCCGACGCCGCGGAAGATCCGGCGTACCGGCGCGCCGCGGATGTAGCCCGGCGCCCACGGACCCTCGGCGATCTCCGGGATCACGAAGTAGCCGCCGGCGCTCTCGGCGAGGAGGACGTCGATGTCGTCGCCGTCGACGCCGATCGCGCGCACCGGCGCGCTACGCGGGAGCTCGCCGAGCATCGCGCGCATCACCGTCGTCTTGCCGGCGAGCCGCGGCACGGCCATGACGAGGAACGACGCGCGTCTCGTGACGGCGTCGCGGAGCGTGGCCGCGATCGCGCCCGACATCGTGCCGTTCTCGACGAGGTCGTCGAGGGTGAGTGTGACGTCGATGGAGCGATGCTATCGAGGCGCCGCGCGCCTACACTCGACGTCGATGACACTCAAGCACGGCGATCGAGCTCCGGCGTTCGCGCTTCCGGACGACGAGGGCCAGACCCTGAGGAGCGACTCGCTCCGCGGAAAGCGCTACGTCCTGTACTTCTACCCCAAGGACGACACGCCCGGCTGCACGAAGGAGGCGTGCTCGTTCAACGACAACCTCACGCAGTTCCAGCGGCTGAACGTCCCGGTGATCGGCGTGTCCGCCGACAGCGCCGCCTCGCACCGGCGCTTCAAGGACAAGTACGACCTTCACTTCCCGCTCCTCACCGACGCCGACCGGAAGACGCACAAGGACTACGGCGCGTGGGGCGAGCGGCCCGGCCGCGGCGTCGGCGTGATCCGCTCGACATTCGTCGTCGACGAGCAGGGCAAGGTGAAACGCGCGTGGTACGGCGTGCGGCCCGACGGCCACGCCAGCGAGGTGCTCGCCGAGCTCGCCGGCTAAGGCCGCGCCTGGCATCGCTTCTGCGGCCGTGAGTCGTGCGTTTTCGACTTCAGCGGGGAGGACACACCATGCCCACCACCAGCCGCACGCGTCAGCGACCGTCTGAGGTGCAGCGCGGTCGCGACGGCGCGCGCGTTTCTCCCGAGCCGCGCTACGCGAAGCTCGGCGTCGAGATCCAACGCTTCGAGAGCCTCCGCGCCCTGCCGATCGGGCTCAGCGAGGACGTCCGCCGCCAGAGCTGCGATGTGCTGAACCGCATCCTCGCCGACAGCACCATCCTCTACAGCCTGTACAAGAAGCATCACTGGCTCGTCGCGGGTCCGACCTTCTACCAACTGCACCTGCTCTTCGACAAGCACGCCGACGAGCAGCTCGAGCTCGTCGACCTGCTCGCCGAGCGGGTGCAGTCGCTCGGCGGGATCGCGGTCGGCGATCCGCGTCACGCCGCCGAGCTCACGAGCATCGAGCGGCCGCCGGACGGCGCCGAGGACGTGCCCGCGATGATCACCCGGCTGCTGAAGGCGCACGAGACGGTCATCACGGGCGTGCGCCAGGCGATCGAACTGACCGAAAAGAATGAGGATTGGGGCTCGAACGACCTGCTCATGAGCGACGTCCTGCGTCGCAACGAGCTGCAGGTCTGGTTCATCGGCGAGCACATCGTCGACGTCCCGCTCGTGGAGGACTGAGCCTCAGCGCAGGATGAATCCGGCCGCGAGCGGGTCGTCCGGCGCGAACACGAACTCGCTCCGGCCGGTGATCCAGGCGCTGCCCTCGATCTCCGGGACGACGGCGCGATGCGGGCCGTACGTCGTCTCGCGCAGGACGCGTCCGGTGAAGCGGGTGCCGATGATGCTCTCGACGACGAAGGGCTGGCCCTCGCGTAACCGTCCGCGCGCGTGCTCGAGCGCGACGCGTCCGGAGACGCCCGTCCCCGTCGGTGAGCGATCCACCTCGCCCTCGGCGAAGACGCACACGTTCCGCGAGTCGACGCCCGGCGTCTGCGCCGCGCCGGTGAAGATCGTGCCGTAGAGGAAGGACAGCTCGCGCTCGAACGGGTGGCGGATCTCGCGGCTCGCGGCGACCGCGCGCTTCACGCGCATGCCGGCGTCGATGAGATCGCGGTAGCGCGCCGCCGTGAGCTCGAGCCCGAGTGCATCGGCGTCGACGTACGCGTAGAACGCGCCGCCGAACGCGACGTCGTAGCGCACGCGGCCGAGGTCCGGCACGTCCACCGCCTCGTCGAGCGTCTCGACGTAGGCGGGGACGTTCTCGAACGCGACGCTGGCGACGCGATCGTCGCGCCGCCGGGGCCGCGCGACGATGCGGCCCGCGGGCGCGTCGATGCGCAGCTCGTCTTTCCACGGGAACATGCCGGTCTCGAACGCGACCGTGGTGAGCGCGATGATCCCGTGGCCGCACATCGTGCTCCAGCCCTCGTTGTGCAGGAACAGCACGCCGAGATCGCCGTCAGCGGTCGGCGCCTCCGTCGGGATCGCGCCGTACATGTCCGCATGCCCGCGCGGTTCGAACAGCACGCTCGTGCGCAGCGGGTCGAGGCGCTCGCGTGCGTAGCGACGCTTCTCCACCATCGTGCCGCCCGGGACCGCATCGACGCCGGAGACGAGGACGCGAAGTGGCTCGCCGGCGGCGTGCGCGTCGATCGTCGTGTAGCGGCGCCATCCCGGCCGCGGTCGCCAGCTCTCGTTCACGGCTAGACGGTAGAGCGAGATGGGGAGCGACTACTGTGTGCGCGATGAGCGCCGACGGACCGTCGTTCCGCACGCCCGATCCGGCGGAGACCGTCGCGGACCAGCCGGGCCGGTACACCACGCTCGACGAAGCGGGGATGGAGTCGTTCCCAGCGAGCGATCCGATCGCCGTCGACGTCGACGAGCCGATTCGCGGCGAGGACGGGGAGCCGGCGGACCGCTAGAGCGCCGTGCGATGACGCTGTCGTACAACCAGGTCGCGGGCCGGCGCCTCGACCGCATCGCGGCGCTCAGCGACGGCGTCTTCGCCATCGCGATGACGCTCATCGTGCTCGAGATCCGCGTGCCCGAGACCCCGCCGATCCACACCGAGTCCGACCTGTGGACCGCGCTGCAGGGACTCGCGCCGCGGCTCGTGACCTACTTCTTGAGCTTCCTCACGCTCGGGATCTTCTGGAACGGCCAGCAGACGCAGCTGAACTACTTCGCTAGCGCCGACCGCGATCTGACCTGGCTGCACCTCGCGTTCCTGGCCGTCGTCGCGCTGATGCCGTTCTCGACCGCGTTCCTCGCGGAGTTCATCAGCTTCCGACTCGCGCTGCTCGTCTACTGGGCGAACATCTTCCTCCTCGGCGTGCTGCTCTTCGTCGCATGGGCCTACGCGCGACGCGCGGGTCTGGTGACGCCCGGGGCGAGCGTCGCGGTCTCGAACGCGATCCGGCGGCGGATCATCGTCGCCCAGGGCCTCTACGCCTTCGGCGCGCTGCTCTGCCTCGTGAGCACGTACTGGAGCATCGCCTTCATCGTGCTCGTGCAGCTCCAGTACGCGATCGCGCCGCGCGTGCCGATCCTCTCGCGGCTCTGATCCGGCGTTCCGCGACCTTGCGGTCGCGTCGTCCGGCGCCTGTCACATCGGTGCCCGCGGGCTCGGGTCATGAGATGATCGAGGGAAGTGAGCGCGAAGATCCTGGATCCGATCTGCGACATGGTGGTCGGGCTCGATGCCAGCCGCGATCAGGGATTGACCCTCGAGCGGTCGGAGCGCGAGTACGCCTTCTGCTCGCACGCGTGCCTGGTGAGGTTCGCGAAGTCGCCGCAGGCCTACATCCCGAAGGTGGAGGCATGGCTTGCCGCGGGTCCCCACGCACCCGAGCACGCGCGCGCGGATGGCACTCCGATCGTCGATGCCGGCATGCGCGAGTGGTACAAGGCTTGTCGCTGCTGCCTCAGCGATGCCCATCCCGAGGTCGTCAAGATGCTCGACGCCGAGAAGGAGCACGCGGCGCAGCACTGATCGCTGAGCGACGCGGCGATCCGATGACCGACGTGATCACAGGTGCTCTCGGAAGCGCGGACCTTCGGCTGGGGAGGAAGGATTCGAACCTTCGATTGGCGGTTCCAGAGACCGCTGCCTTACCGCTTGGCCACTCCCCAATGGGACCACTCGATTATCCCTGAGCGCGGCCCTCGCGAATAGGACCGCGACACGCCGTCGGCGACCACGGCTCGTTACGCTCTACGCGCCGGTGTTCGACGAGCGCGCGCGTGGGGCATCTCCGCCACGCGGATTCCGCGACATCCTTCCGACCGAGGCGCGCGAGCTGGGCGCGATCGAGGCGACGCTGACGTCGACCTTCGCGACCTATGGCTTCGTCCCGCTCGAGCCGCCGGCTGTCGAGTACGCCACGCGGCCGGCGGTGTTCGGCGAGGGACGCACGATGCAGTTCCTCGACCGCGACGGCCGTCTCGTCGAGCTTCGCCCCGACGTCACGACCGCGATCGCGCGGCTCGTCGCGCAGCGCTATCGCGACGCGACCGAGGCGCTCCGGCTCTCGTACTTCCTGCCGGTGTTCCGCGAGGAGCCGGCCATGACCGGCGGCGAGCGGGAGCTCGTGCAGGCCGGCGTCGAGCTCATCGGTCCCTCCGGTCCGCTCGCCGACGCCGAGGTGCTCGCGCTCTGCGTCGACGCGATCGAGCGCTGCGGCCTCTCGCTCGAGCCGGACGCGATCCACGTCGGGAACGTCGGCCTGGTGCGACGTCTGTTCGAGTCGCTTCCCGACGACCACCGCGAGCTCGTGTTCGCCGCGCTGCGCGGCGGCGATCACGTCGGCGCGCTCCGCATCGCCCGCGAGGCCGGCCTGCCCGACGACGCCGTGGAGCGTGCGCGGCACACGCTCGCGCTCATCGGCAGGCGCGTCGAGGAGATGCCGGACGACGCGGACGTCATGGCGATCCGCCACGTGATCCATTTCGCGCGCGAGCTGTATCCCGGCAAACCGCTGTGGGGTCTGCCGAATCTGTCGCTCGTTCCGGAGCTGCCGTACTACACCGGCGTCGTCTTCGAGATCGTGCATCCGGCGCTCGGCGCGCCGATCGCATCGGGCGGCCGGTACGACCTGCTGCTCGCGGCCTTCGGCGCGCCGCGCCCGGCGACCGGCTTCGCCATCAACGTCGCGCGGCTGCATCAGGCGATGTACGCGGACGGATG